>NZ_VJYC01000021.1:0-26702 GCF_030400235.1 Leuconostoc sp. UCMA20149 | reverse complement strand
TCCTTCTTGGTGAAGTTTAACCAGTGAATCTTTAAAATCTTGTGAATAACGAATTGACATAAAAATACTCCTATACTTTCATTTTACGGACTGAATAAAAATAGTCCATTTTTTTAGTATAAGAGCAATTTTCCTTGGTCTTACATTGATCCAATGTTTAATTTGGTCTAGTTCATTTGAACTAACTGTTACAATTTTGTGCTTTTTTGGTATAAAGCGCTGGACATATGTATTCAATATCTCTTTATTATTCAGTTGATTAGGTTAATCATCAAAAGACACTAAAGAATCTATACCAATTTAAGTTAACATAATGCACGCTATCATAAGTAACGCTATTTCAACGTTTCACAGGTATAAAAAAATAAGGCCTCCAAAAAAAATTTCACAAAGTCTTTGGAAGCCTTATTTTAATGCCCGTGTTTTAAAATTTCACAAGCGTTTAAGTTTTAGACCAATTGCTATTTTAGGGTATGTTATACTAATTATGGCAAACAAGTTAAGATGGTGGCTATCCTGAGTGGAGGTGGTGCTTATGGTGTTAAAACTGTAAACCCAGATTCTAGGAATGGAGATGCCTGGTGTCCGTATCGGATACTTTACAGCTGATGATTAGCTTTGGGATGTTTATCCTAGCGTTAATTACTTTAGTTGTTGTGTTGATCAAAAACAGCACAAAAAAATGACCATCTTAGCTTTGGCAGGCAGATGATCATTAGAGATTATTAAACTTAGCCACCGTCTTCAACGGGTTTGCTAGGAGTCGTAGTTAGCGCTACGGATCTTTTTTATGTCTTTATTATAGCATAGCTTTTGATTTTGTCACAAATTTAATGTTTTATTCGCTTGTTTAAGCGAACGTATGTTCGTATAATGAATTATACACAATTATTTTTGTAGGTTGCTGATGGGAAACGCAATCACAACTGAATATGATTATAGCAACGAAAAGCGTGACGTGTTTTTTTAATTGATTCAAAAAGTTTCTACGCCAGTGTTGAAAATGTTGAGCGGGGCTTTAATCCATTAAAAGGCGATTTAGTTGTGATGTCTGAACATGCACATCAAGTTAACATAATATACGAAATTTGAAATCCTGATATGCTTAAAACGTTGCTATAAAGCGATTTAATAAAAATAAAAGGGCTTGACAAATTAAAATATTGAACGTATAATTTTATATACGAAGATTAGGTCGCAAACGACGTCGTTTGCGACTTTTATTGTTTGGAAAGGGGTGTGCATGGCGAGTAGAATTCCGCAATCATTCATTGATGAAGTACGGTCGAAAGTAAATATTGTTGATGTTATTGGTCAGTACACGCCGCTCGCCAAAAAAGGACGTCAATGGAATGGTTCGTGTCCATTCCACGAAGACAAGCATCCATCACTTTTTGTTGAGGAAAACAAACAAGTTTTTAATTGTTTTTCTTGCGGTCGTTCCGGTTCTGTTTTTTCCTTTATTATGGAAAAAGAAGGGCTATCTTATCCAGAGGCTATCCTGTTTTTGGCTGAGAGTGTTGACATGCCGATTGACAGTAGTATTTCAGCGACGGCGACGCACCCAGTTGATGCGACGACTCAAGCAATTTATCAATTGCACAATGATGCACAGAGATTGTATCAACACACGCTACTTAATACGACCTCAGGAGAAGCTGCACTTCAATATCTTCACGACAAACGCCATTTGACAGATGATATTATTAAGACATTTGGCATTGGTTTTGTACCTGATGATAATTTGTTACTGAGTTACGCACAAAATCAGAATTTAGCGCCAGCACTCTTGTCAGCCTCGGAATTATTTCTCACCAATAGTTCTGGCGAACAGCGTGACCGTTTTGCTGGTCGAATCGTCTGGCCAATTAAAACTGAGCGCGGCCAAGTGGTTGGATTTTCTGGTCGCGCGCTGGATAAAGACAATTCAATTAAATACATGAATAGTCCTGAAAGTCCTTTTTTTACGAAAGGGCGAATCCTATATAATTTTGATCGTGCGAAAAATATCATCAGACAAACTGGCACAGCGATGATATTTGAAGGCTTCATGGACGTTATTTCTGCTGACATGGCTGATCAAAAAGTTGGTGTTGCGACTATGGGAACTGCGCTAACTAGTGATCATGTCCACCAATTAGCAAAAGTTGCCAAACGCATTTTACTGGTTTATGACGGGGATGATGCTGGTCAGACGGCTGCACGACGCTCGATTGAGTTGATTACGAACAATGCAAAATCACTTGAAATTGGCGTTGTTCATTTACCTGATAACCTTGATCCAGATGAAGTGCGGATTAAATTAGGCTTACCCCAGTTAGCACAGTCATTGACACAAAATATCCAAACACCGATTGAATTTTTGGTTGATGATGCTAAACGTGACAAAAACTTGAGCAATCAAGCGCAATATTTGCAATTTTTAAAAGAAGTGATGATCATATTGAACCGCGCTACACCAGTGGAGCAGGATTTACAGTTAACTCGAATTTCTAAAGAGTTCGGCACTTCTAAGGAAGCGTTACAAGCGCAATTGACGCAAACACTTCAGCAGAAATCCAACCAACCACAGGCGCAATCACAACGTTTGACGACTAGGGATGATTTCTATGGTGAGCCACCACAAGATAACTATTATGATCAACTTTATGAGGCTAATCCACAGTTTAAAAATACGGTTTCCAAAGTGGAGTTGGCCGAGCGTGCCTTAATTATGGCAATGATTAAAGACCCACAAGTGATGCGTCGTGTTAAATCTACTGCCGGTTTTGCGTTTGTTCATTCAGATTATCAGCTATTAATGATGTTAGCTGAAGTTTATCAGCGAGATCATATTGGTAGTTTCGACATTGCAAAATTTATGGATTTTTTGCAAAAACCAGAGTTGAACCAAAAAATAATGGCAATCGATCGTTTGTTTGGTGATTTAGAAGTTAAAGACGAAGCGGTTAGCGATTACTTACGTTTAATCATCAATGATGCCCCACAAATGTCGAGGATTGATGAATTGCAACGACAAATTAACGTTGCAAAGCAACAACATGACGACACGAAGTTAGTACAATTGACAACGGAATTGATTAATATTAAGAAGCAACAACAGTAATGGAACGCACTTTTAGTGTAAAAAGGAGTTAAGCATGACAACTGTTTCAAGTTCAAGCAAAATTTTAGATATCAAAGCATACCTAGATGAAAACAATATTGCTTACAATAGTCGCGCTAAAAAAGCTGAATTATTGGCTTTAGCACAAGGTAAGACACCCGAACAAGCAGCTGCGGCAGGAAAAGCCTCAAAGCCAAAGTCAGCCAAAAAATCTGGTCCACTTAAAAATCCAGAATATGACAAGGCTACAAAAGCATTAATTGCTGAGTTTAAGACTGCTAAGTCAATTACTTATGCTGATTTATCAAAACGTTTGGCAGAGCCATTCAATTTAGATGAAGAAAACATCGAACGTTTGATGGAAAAGGTTGAAGATGCGGGCATTGCAATTGTTGATGACAATGGTGACCCAGCACCAGAAGTGTTGAAAGCAAAACAAAATAAACCATCAGCAGAGGAGTTAGCCGAAGCAGAAGAAACGCCAGCTGGTATCAAAATTAACGACCCTGTTCGTATGTACCTCAAGGAAATCGGGCGCGTTAACCTCTTGAAAGGCGACGAAGAAATAGAAATTGCCAAGCGAATTGAAAATGGCGATGTTGAAGCCAAACAAGAATTAGCCGAAGCTAACTTGCGTTTGGTTGTGTCGATTGCTAAGCGGTATGTCGGTCGTGGTATGCAATTCTTGGATTTAATTCAAGAAGGTAACATGGGTTTGATGAAAGCCGTTGACAAATTTGATTACACCAAAGGTTTCAAATTCTCAACTTATGCCACATGGTGGATTCGCCAGGCTATTACACGTGCTATTGCTGATCAGGCACGTACAATTCGTATTCCAGTTCACATGGTCGAAACAATTAATAAATTGATTCGTATTCAGCGTCAATTATTGCAGGACCTTGGGCGTGAACCGCTACCGGAAGAAATTGGTGCCGAAATGGATTTGACGGCCGACAAGGTTCGTGAAATTCTGAAAATTGCGCAAGAGCCTGTTTCACTTGAGACACCTATCGGTGAAGAGGATGATTCGCACTTGGGCGATTTCATTGAGGACAATGAAGCCGTTTCACCTGCTGATTCAGCTGCTTACGAAATGTTGCGTGAGCAGTTGGAGTCAGTTTTGGACACACTAACTGATAGAGAAGAAAACGTGTTACGTTTGCGCTTTGGATTGGAAGATGGGCGTACGCGTACGTTGGAAGAGGTAGGTCGTGTATTTGGTGTAACACGTGAACGTATTCGCCAAATCGAGGCCAAAGCCCTGAGAAAGTTGCGCCACCCAAGTCGTTCAAAGCAACTTAAAGATTTTATGGATGAAAGTACGAATTAATCAAGACACTCACTGATCGTTGATAAAACATAGGCATCAACGTGACAATGAAAACAGCGGTTCATCTACCATCCCGCTCATCAAAACTAGGAGAATTATCAATGCAAAAATCTATGACAGTTTCAGAATCAAGCCGTACGCGCAACATTACTATGGTAGCAATTGTCGCTGCTTTGTATGCAGCGATTACTATCGTTGTTGCACCAATAGGATTTGGTCCAGTTCAGTTACGCCTATCTGAAGGGCTGAATCATTTATCAGCTTGGAACAAGCGTTATGTATTAGCGCTTGGATTAGGTGTATTAATCGCTAATTTGGTCTCACCTTTGGGTTGGATTGATTGGGTATTTGGCACTTTAGGAACCGTGATTATGACTACTGTCACTTATTTGTTTACAAAAAAAGTAAAAAGTGCGATTGTAAAAATTATTATTAGTTCGGCTGTGGTATCCACTATCGGCATGGCCATTTTGGCTGCGGAATTTACGTTTGCTTTCAGCATTGGCGCAAGTGGTGCTTTTGCCTCTGGGTCGAAAGGTGGCCTTTTCGCACAATGGTTGGCGTATTACATTAGTCTAGTACCCGGCGAACTTGTTTCATTAATCGTGGGTGGTATTATTATTTTTTCACTTAGTAAAATAGTTGATTTGAGTAAATAATGGCTAAGACATATACAAATAAGAATATTTTGATTACCGGTGCCGCTTCTGGCATCGGTTTTTCTCAGATGATGAGTTATTTGGCAAATGGTGCGAATGTGTTTGCAATCGATCAACAAGTTATAGATGCTCAGCATGAGAGGCTTACAACTTATCAACTCGATATCAGCCATCATGACGCGTTGATTGATTTGCTCACTGCTATTACAGAGAACGCCAGCATTGATGTTTTAGTCAATACGGCAGGTATTTTAGACGATTATCAACCTAGTTTAGAAATCAATTTAGAGAATTGGCAACAGGTTTTAGACGTGAATGTTACGCCCATGTTTATTACAACTAATGCAGTGTTGCCAGGTATGATTGCAAGAGGTAGTGGTCACATTGTGAATATGGCGTCAATCGCAGGATTTTCTGCTGGTGGAGGTGGCGCGGCCTATACAACAAGCAAACACGCTATCATTGGTTACACCAAGCAATTGGCATTTGACTATGCAAAAAAGGGTATTCACGTCAACGCGATTGCTCCAGGAGCTATCAATACGCCGATGAATGCGGCAGACTTTGCGGGTGATGGTGCTATGGCGAAGCAAGTGGCTGAACAAACACCTGCAAAACGCTGGGCGACACCACAAGAAGTAGCTGATCTCACCTTATTTTTAACTAGTCCACAAGCTGATTATATCAATGGTGCAGTAGTGCCAATTGATGGTGGTTGGAGTTTAGGACATTAATAGATTCAGATAGTGGTGTTTGTTAATAGCATGATCATTAAACCTTTCCAAACCCTCACGGGTTTGTTTTTTTGTGTTCATATACATGATATGATAAAAGTAATAGTAACTTAAAAGAACGAGATATGAATAGGGGAATGGTTCATGTGGCGAAGAATTAGAAGGTGGCTTTTCTGGTTGGTTGTTTCCTTATTAGTCATAATATTGACAACTTTGTTAGCATTCAGTTTGTCTCCAAGACCAAGTGCATATTTGATTAAACGTATGTTTGATGGGCCAGTAACGATTACGGATAAAAGTGCTTTTCAGTCGGCTTCTAAAAATGTAACGGTGACCAGTAATGTCGTTTATCCGTCCTATTATCAAAAAAACACTTTAGATATTTATCGACCTAAAAATGTAACAAACTCTAAAGCAACACTTGTCTGGGTTCACGGTGGTGGGTATGTGGGTGGTGACAAAAGTGGCATGAAGGAATTTGCCACAAAAATCGCTGCTGACGCCAAATTAACAGTCATTGCTATTAACTATCAGTTGGCGCCCACTGCGACTTATCCAAGCCAACTATATCAGTTAAATGACGCGATAAATTATCTAAAAAGCCAATCAAATTTGAATACATCAAAAATAATTGTTGGTGGTGATTCGGCTGGTGCACAAATTGCCTTGCAATATGCAGCGTTAGCAACGAATAAAAGCTACGCCAAGCGTATGAAATTTCAAACAGCTATCCCAAAAGATGCTGTTAAAGGCGCGATTTCCTATTGTGGCCCAGTCAATCTTAAGCAAGTATTAGATCAAAAAAGTGATTCATTACTCTTAAAGTGGTTTGTTCATTCAGTTGCTTGGAGTGAATTAGGAACACGCCAATGGCAAAAGTCTGTTGAGATAAAGCAAGCTTCCTTAGTTGATCACCTGACAGGTGAATTTCCACCAACTTACATTACAGATGGGAATGCTTATTCTTTTCAAGACCAAGGTTTAGCGTTTGAAAAAAAGTTAAAACAACTAGGGGTTCTGGTGACGAGTCAATTTTTTAACCATTCCAATGAATCCATCACACATGAATATCAATTTAATTATCAAACAAAAGAAGCAAAAAAATGTTATCAGCAAACCCTAGCTTATATAGCTAGGGTTGAATAGTCAGCATGATCAATTGATGGTCATGTTTTTTTGTGAAAAATATTACATATTATTTGCATATAAAATCACAAGTTAAATACTTTTGTAATAATTTGAACGGTGTTATAGTAATGATGTTGTTAGTTATACTCACTCTGTATCAAACGAAAGGTCGAATAAAATGAGCTATCAAACAGTTAATCCATTTACAGATGAAGTGATTAAAACATATGACAATCATGATGATGCCTATGTCGAAAACGCAATTGCCAAGGGTCACGCACTGTATAAAAAATGGCGTAATGATCCTGTTGAGAGTCGTGCTGCAGCGTTGAATAAAGTTGCTGACTTAATTGAAGAAAAAACAGATGAGTTAGCCAAAGTCTTAACTCTTGAAATGGGAAAACGTTTCGTAGAAGCGCAAGGTGAAGTTGCAATTTGTGTATCAATTGCACGCTATTATGCCAAAAATGCAGCGGCATTTTTGAAACCAGAGCCAATTGAATCATCAATCGGACCAGCCCAAACCATTTCAAGACCAACTGGTGTCTTGATGACAGTTGAGCCTTGGAACTTCCCATACTATCAAATTATGCGTGTCTTTGCGCCTAACTTCATGGCAGGTAATCCCATGTTATTGAAGCATGCAAGTAACACGCCAATGGCAGCTGGCGCCTTTGAAAAAGTTGTTAGCGAAGCAGGTGTACCAGACGGTGCCTTTACTAATCTTTACGTTGACTATGATCAAGTGAATAATATTATTGCAGACGATCGTGTTCAGGGTGTAGCGTTGACAGGGTCAGAGCGTGCTGGACAATTGATTGCCGCAGAAGCTGGTAAGAACATGAAGCAGAGTTCTCTTGAACTCGGCGGCAGTGATCCATTTATTGTTTTGGAAGACGCTGATCTTTCAGAAATTAAGAAAATTATTGGTGGCGCACGTTTGTATAATGCTGGTCAAGTCTGCACCTCGTCAAAGCGCTTTATTGTGACAGAAAAGAACTATGATGCACTGTTAGATATGTTTAAAGAAGCCTTTTCTGAAGCGAAAATTGGTGATCCAATGGATTCAGATACCACTTTGGCACCACTTAGCACTTCAAAAGCTAAGCAGAATCTGACAAAACAGGTTAAAGCGGCAGTCGATGCTGGCGCAACACTTGCGTTTGGTAGTGTCGAACAGAACTTGCCAGCTGCACAGTTTGAGCCAGTTATCTTGACCAACATTACTAAAGAAAACCCAGCATTTTATCAAGAATTTTTTGGTCCAGTTGGACAAGTATACAAAGTCAAGGATGAAGAAGAAGCTATCGCTTTGGCTAATGATTCGCACTATGGTTTGAGTGGCGTTGTGTTTGGTGGTTCGGCTGAACATGCAACTGAAGTTGCATCACGACTAGAAACTGGTGCAGTCTTTGTCAATAGCTTTGGTGGTACATTACCTGAATTGCCATTCGGCGGTGTTAAAAATTCCGGCTATGGTCGCGAATTAGGCCGCTTTGGTATTGAAACATTTGTCAACAAAGAAACAATTGTGACGAAACATGAACCAATTGATTTGGATGATGTATTCGGTGGGTTCGTTTAAAAATTTGATCAAAGAAAAGCTTTTAATCTCTTATTGTTGAAGAGATTAAAAGCTTTTTTTAGAATTCTTGATAACTGGCAGGGTCTTGGTTATTAGTTCGACCATCAGGTTTTGACAGTGCGTTAATACGTGCCATGTCGTCTTCCGTGATGTCAAAATCAAAAATATCCAAGTTGCTAACTTGACGGGCAAAGTGAGTGGCTTTTGGAATAGGGAGAACACCAAGCGATATTTCCCATTTCAAAATCAATTGACCAACATTTTTGTGATATTTTTTAGCGATATCAACTAGGGTTGGGTTAGTCAATAAATCGCTTGCTCGGCCTAGGGGACTCCAAGCTTCAGTTAGGATATTGTGTTCAGAATTATACGCACGCATTTCAGCTTGATTAAAGAAAGGATGTAATTCGATTTGATTGACTACGGGTAAATGACCCGTTTCTGCTTGTAGCCGCTCTAGATGTTCAGGTAAGAAATTGCAGACACCGATTGATTTTACCAAACCAAACTTCTGTGCTTGAATTAGCGTATTCCATGCTTCAACATAATGATCATCAATTGGGTTTGGCCAATGAAGCAAGTATAAGTCGAAGTAATCTAACTTTGAACGAAACAAGGACTCTTGAATTAAATCAATCGATGCTTGTTGGTCACTATAATATTTACCTGGTAACTTGGAAGTGATAATCAGTTCGTCACGAGAGACGTGAGATGCCTTGATGGCTTGACCAACAGTGCCCTCGTTTTGGTAGTTGAAAGCAGTGTCTAATAAACGATAGCCAGCTTTAATTGCTGAAGTGATAGCGTGAGCACCCGTGATACCGTTTAATTTATAGGTACCAAAACCAACTGCTGGTAATTGTTGTCCGTCACTTAATTCATGAAATGACATTTTCATTTTCCTTCTTTCTTAATTGATAACACTTACATTAAACGATAACTACAGGCGATGCAAAAATATTGCTTGTAAAATATCCTACAAACATAGATGGTAAGGGTGAGTTTTAGTTGTGTTTAATCACTATTTTTAGGTGATTTTTTACACAAAGAAATATAATAAGCGTTATAATATTACTAAAGACATATAGTCTTTAAAAACTTACTGTCATCAAAGGAGACATAATAATGAAAGCAGCTGTATGGCATGGTGTGAAAGATGTTAGAGTCGAGGATGTTGCGTTAAAGCCAGCAAAGTCCGACGAAGTTGTTGTACGTGTAGCGTATGCTGGAATTTGCGGCAGTGACTTACATGAATATTTGGAAGGACCCGTCTTTATTCCAGTTGATGCACCAGACACATTGACTGGTGGGCAAGCGCCATTGACAATGGGACATGAATTTTCTGGTGTCATTGAAAAAGTTGGTGCTGATGTTACCAATTTTAAAGTTGGCGATCATGTTTCAATTAATCCAACAGTGACTAAGGGTATTTCACCTGATAATCTTGATGTTTATGATGGCTATAGCTTCATTGGTTTGAGCACAGATGGTGGTTTCACTTCGTTCGTCAATGTCCCAGAAGAAAATCTATATCATCTTCCAGAGGACTTTTCACTGAAATTAGCTGCCACAATCGAACCAACGGCTGTTGCTGTTCAAGCCGTTAAAGAAGGTGATTTGCGCTTTGGCGAAAAGGTTGTTATTTTTGGTGCTGGACCAATTGGTGTGTTAGTTGCTGCGGCTGCAAAAGCTGCTGGGGCAACTAAGATTGTTGCGGTGGACTTGTCAGAAGTTCGTTTGAAGAAGGCATTGGAAATGGGCGCAACAGATGTCATTAATCCTAGCCAAGTCCCAGACGCAATTGCTGCGATTAAAGAGATTATTCCTGGTGGTGCAGATGTATCATTTGAAGTTGCTGGCGTACAACCAACGTTCGAACAAGCAATTGAGGCAACACGTCCACGTGGTAATGTTGTGATTGTTTCAATTTTTGCTAAGCCAATTAGCTTTGATCCAATGCAATTGATGAACGCTGGTGTCAAGTTGACCACAACGATTGCTTATTCAAAAGAAACGTTCCAACAAACAGTTGATTTAGTAAGCAGCGGTCAAATTGATGTTCAACCAGTTATCACCGATACTATTGAATTGGATAATATTGTTAATGATGGTTTTGAAGCGTTGACACGTGATAAGTCACAAGCTAAAATTTTAATTGATTTGAATCAAGCATAATTTAATATGTCTTAGAGCACACGGTAGCGTGTGTTTTTTTTGGTGAAATAAGACCGTTGTTACCATCTGACTATTATGGCGATAAGTGTCGCAAATGTTTTGTTGTTGGAATTGTCTCTCAGTGGTTGTTTCAAAGGCATCATCCCGATTCCTAATTGATCGCATGATAGTAATTTAAAAAGAACCCAAATTTTGTCGTGCTTGAACAATTTTGGGATTTGATTCAATGGTACGACCATGCATCAATATTTAGCATTGCTCATCAGATTGACGCTTGTGACGAAGGCCTTTTGATTGCGTGTGCCACGATTTCTTTATGTGTGGTTGAGATAATTACCATTAAAATCGTTCAGGGTTTTCAATATAAGAGAAAAAAGAGTTCTTGATTTTTCAAGAGCTCTTTTATATGTTAATCATGTTATTTTTTATTGTAGTATGACAGTATTCTATTAAATAACTGAGTGGTATCAGTATCATTTAAATATTCTGTAATGTTATAGGCTTTTTTTATTTTTTTTTCATTATTATTATAAACTCCGGTTAGAAAGAGTTGCCACAATTGTTGATTGGTGTTGAGTGATATTGTCTTCATTTCCAATTTATGAAGAAAAAAAATGATCATGTCACTTTTTTTTTGCATGATACTAGTTTCTAAAAAAATGATTATGATACTAGTGATGGTTTCGGGATAGCACATAACATTGGATTCACTGTTATATTGTGACAAAATATCTAAGAAATACGATTTTGTTTTCTTAACAGGAAGCATATTTATTGTAGCTTGAAATAGATAGATATCGTAAAGTTGCCAATTAATTATTTGGTCAAAATATGAAAAAAGTATATTTTGATCTGTTGCATCTGCTAACTGAAAGGAGAGGTGATAAATAGTTGATTTTACCATCAACATGCGGTGTTTTGTTTCTATATTTAGTGATTTATGATGCTTATATTGAGAAAATATTTTTTGTAATTCCGCGATATTCCCTTTCAGGTACAACTCATTTAGTTTACTTCTAAAAATAGTTGTATTTTGAGTTGGACCAAATATACTATAGAAATATTCTTCAACGGTAATCTCAAGTTTACTACATAAAATAAATATGGTTTGAGCATTTGGTAAAATTTGTCCATTTTCTATTCTTGAAACCATGGCCTGGGAACCAACAATATCACCCAGTTGCGCTTGCGACATACTCCTTAGTTTTCTCTTTTCTTTGATAATGTTACTCTTAAATTCTTTCACAATTATACTCCCTCAGCCGGCTGCGATATAAATTTTGATAATGGTGGATTGTAAGACTAAACCGAACACTTGAATTCAAAAAAGCCGCAGCGCTTTTAATGGTAATTGTCTAAAACAACCATAAAGGAACTGCGACCTATGACCTGTTTCTTATCTCAAAAATTCAAACTTCGCTGGAATTAAATTATTTTGTATGTGCCATTGTGCGACATTCATTTTCATTCGCGAGCGTCTCAATTGAAATTTATCAAGTCGTGTCTTATAAAGCAGATATCACCGACACACAACGAACATCATCTGCGTGGAAATCACCATATAACAGCAGCCGTTTCTTTTCTTTAAGAATCGCATTGGTTTCCGTTACCCAAAAATCGGGGTGCTAGAAATTGTGACTCAAACTGAAAATGTTATTCCTCAAAAACGTCAATTTAATGGTAGACGTCACGAATCTGTACACGATCGCTCCATGGCATCAAGACTAAAATATGTCCAAGCACGACAAATGCTTGGGTATTTTGAAGTTGATACGATGCAATCTGGTAAGAAACAGGATGACCTGCTAGTGGCAATAACTGGAAAAGTTAGCCGACAACAACAAATTGTGCAACGCGTTAGTGGCCGTAATAGTCAGGCAGTCACATCAGCCTTAATCTGTTTTTATCAAGGAATAAAGAATGCAAATCAATCATTTCATCATGCCAGACGAATGAAAATATTCAATTGGTAATCACCATGAAAGGTGTTTCAGAAGTTTGCAGTGTTCGGTTAATTCTTGCAACCTACATAACTAAAAATTAGCATGATATATATTTTTTTTCTTGGTTTATTCAATATTGAATATTCTGTTATGCATAAAGTAAAAAAGAGCAGCAGATGGCCTATAAAATGAAATGGTAAAGGTTTGACATTTTTATAGGTACTTTACGGGAAAGAATATGAAGTGAGGAAAATTTCATGAGAGACAAAAGAATAATATGCGATCGTAAAAAATTGTATAAATCCGGGAAAATGTTAGTAACAGCTGGTATTTTTTCTGCTGTGATATTTGGCGTTTCCATAGCTAACGTAAGCGCTGATAGTATTAACAATACTAGTATTGCGGTGGCGCAATCAAAAAATATAGCAGTGGCCACAACGACAGCTACAATGGACAAAGTAACTGATACGACAGCTACAACGGACAAAGTAACTGATACGACAGCTACGACAGATAAAGTAACTGATACGACAGCTACAACGGACAAAGTAACTGATACGACAGCTACGACAGATAAAGTAACTGACACGGCAGCTACGACGGACAAAGTGGCTGACACGACAGCTACAACGGACAAAGTAACTGATACGACAGCTACAACGGGCAAAGTAACTGACACGACAGCTACGACGGACAAAGTGGCTGACACGACAGCTACGACAGATAAAGTGGCTGACACGACAGCTACAACGGACAAAGTAACTGACACGGCAGCTACAACAGATAAAGCAACTGACACGGCAGCTACAACGGACAAAGTAGCTGATACAACAGCTACGACAGATAAAGCAGCGAACACAACAGTTACACCTTCAGAAAAATCAAAAAGTATTAAGCAAATCGATGGTAAAACATATTTCATTGGTGATGATGGTCAGCCCAAGAAAAATTTTACAGCCATTGTGGACGGTCAAGTATTATATTTCGACAAAGATACCGGTACTTTGACATCAAATAGTAGTCAATATACCGATGGTTTGGTCAATATAGGAAATGAGCATAATGCGGCTTATTCATTGTCTTCGGACAGTTTTACACAAGTTGATGGCTATCTAACGGCTAACAGTTGGTATCGACCTAAAGATATATTGAAAAATGGTACAACATGGACAGCTTCAACAGCAAATGATTTTCGACCATTGTTGATGTCTTGGTGGCCGGATAAAGATACCCAAGTTTCATACTTAAAATATATGCAATCTGTTGGATTATTATCAGATGACGTTGTACTATCAAACAAGGATAGTATGAATAGTTTGACAGCTATGGCACTGACTGTTCAAAAAAATATTGAAGAGAAAATAGGCCTATTAGGTACCACTGACTGGCTTAAGACTGATATGGACCAAATGGTTGACTCACAATCAAATTGGAACATTAGTAGTGAGTCTAAAGGAACAGATCATTTGCAAGGTGGTGCGCTCCTATATGTGAATAGTGATTTGACACCAAATGCTAATTCTGATTATCGTTTATTAAATCGAACGCCAACGAACCAAAAAGGTCAAATTACAACAGACGGTAATCAAGGTGGCTATGAGATGCTGTTGGCCAACGATGTTGATAATTCTAACCCTATTGTTCAAGCTGAACAATTGAATTGGTTGTACTACATGATGAATATCGGTAGTATCGTCCAAAATGATCCAACGGCAAATTTTGATGGTTACAGAGTTGATGCTGTTGACAACGTGAATGCTGATTTGTTGCAAATTGCTGGCGATTACTTTAAGGCAGCGTATGGAACGGATAAAAGTGATGCTAATGCAAACAATCACATTTCTATCTTAGAAGACTGGGATAATAATGATCCGGCGTATGTAAAATCACAGGGAAATAACCAATCAATCATGGATTTTCCAATGCATTTGGCGTTAAAGTATTCATTAAATATGCCAAGTAGTGCTCGTAGCGGGTTGGAACCAGATATTGTAACAAGTCTAGTAAATCGCTCAGAAGATTCAACAGAAAATGAAGCACAACCGAACTATTCATTTATTCGGGCACATGATAGTGAAGTACAAACCGTTATTGCGCAAATTATTAAAGATAAAATTAATCCTAGTTCTGATGATGGATTGACTGTTTCAACGGATGAAATTGCCAAAGCATTCGAAATATATAATGCCGACGAATTAAAAGCTGATAAAGAGTACACTGCATATAATATACCCTCATCATATGCATTGATGTTAACTAACAAAGATACAATTCCTCGTGTGTATTATGGTGATTTGTTTACGGATGATGGACAATATATGTCTGCTAAGTCACCATATTATGATGCACTTACCTCATTGCTTCAGTCGCGAGTAAAATATGTTTCAGGTGGTCAATCAATGAATATGGCTTACCTGCATAATAATCAAGGCCTTTTGACATCTGTCCGCTATGGGAAAGGTGCCATGACAGCTACTGATACTGGTACCAGTGAAACTCGTACACAAGGTATTGGGTTAATTGTCAGTAACAAAACTGATTTAAATCTGAATAATGATGAGCAAATTGTGCTTAACATGGGCGCTGTACACAAAAATCAAGCTTACCGTGCATTAATGTTAAGTACTAAAGATGGATTGAAAATTTATAATAGTGATGACGATGCACCGCTGGCATATACAGATGACCAGGGTCGTTTGACTTTTAAATCTGACATGGTTTTTGGTGTGAGTGATGCTCAGGTTTCTGGTTATTTAGCAGCTTGGGTGCCAGTTGGCGCAACAGATGATCAAGATGCTAGGAATCAAAGCAGTACGATAGCTTCAACAGATGGTAATACCTATCATTCAAACGCTGCTTTGGATTCTCAGGTTATTTATGAAGGTTTTTCAAACTTTCAAGCGATGCCAACTCAGACTAATGAATATACCAATGTTAAAATTGCTCAAAATGCGCAACTATTCAAAAATCTCGGTATAACTAGTTTTGAATTAGCACCTCAATATCGGTCAAGCACTGATAATAGTTTCTTAGATGCAGTTGTTCAAAATGGTTATGCCTTCACGGATCGATACGACATTGGTTATAATACGCCTACAAAATACGGTACAGTTGATCAACTATTAGACGCTTTAAGAGCATTACATGCTCAAGACATTCAGGCTATCAATGATTGGGTCCCAGACCAAATTTATAATTTGCCTAGCGAAGAAATCGTGACTGCTAGTCGAACAAATGGGTCAGGAAAGATAAACGAAACTTCGGTTATTAACAATACGTTATATGATTCTCATACTGTCGGTGGCGGAGAGTATCAGGCATTTTATGGTGGTGCTTTCTTAGATAAGTTAAAACAAGATTTTCCTGAGTTATTTGAAACAAAACAAATTTCAACCGGTGAAGCAATGAACCCTGATGTCAAAATCACAGAATGGTCAGCTAAGTATTTTAATGGCTCAAACATTCAAGGGCGTGGTGCATGGTATGTTCTCAAGGATTGGGCGACAAATCAATACTTTAATGTTTCAAGTGGTAGCAAATTTTTACCTAAACAATTATTAGGTGAAAAAACAAGCACAGGGTTTACCAACGTTGATAATGGTAAGACTGAGTTTTACTCTACAAGTGGTTACCAAGCTAAGAATACCTTTATTCAAGATAATGACAATTGGTATTATTTTGATAATGATGGTTACATGGTTGTTGGTGGTCAAGAAATTAATGGTAAAAAATATTACTTCCTGCCAAATGGTGTAGAGTTACAAGATGCTTATTTGTCGGATGGTACTAATGTATATTATTACAGTAGTACAGGTCGTCAAATTACTAATCAATATTATCGAGATTCAGATAGCAAATGGCATTACTTCTTCTCAGATGGGCATATGGCCGTTGGTTTAACAACAATTACTGCAGATAACGGCACGGCTAATCAACAATATTTTGACGTTAATGGTATACAACTTAAGGGTGTTGCTGTTAAAGACACTGATGGAAATGTTCGTTATTTTGATGGTAACACAGGAAACTTGGTTGTCAGTAACTGGGGTAAAACGGCTGATGGTTCATGGTTATACCTAAATGATAAAGGGATAGCAGTAACGGGACAGCAAAATATTAATGGCCAAAATGTCTATTTTAACGAAGATGGTGTTCAAGTGAAGGGCGAAGCCATTACGGATACTAATGGCAATGTACATTACTATGATCGTAGTACTGGAAATATGGTGACTAATTCATGGGCAGAGTTACCGGACAGCTCGTGGATGTATCTAGATGTTAATGGCGTTGCTGCTATTGGTGCTCAAAAAATTAATGGTCTGGAATTTTATTTCGATAATAACGGTAAACAAGTTAAGAACGACAAAGTCATTAATGATGATGGAACAATAAACTATTACACAGGTATGAGCGGTGAAAAACTAAAAAATGATTTTGGTGAATTGCCAGACGGATCATGGATGTACTTGGATAATCAAGGTAATGCTGTAATAGGCGACAAAAAAATTAATGGTCAGAATCTATACTTCAAGATAGACGGACAACAGGTTAAGGGTGAAACCTATATAGATGGAGTTGGCAAGATGCGTTTCTATCAAGCTGCCAGCGGTGAAATGGTGACGAATCAATTCGAACAAGTTGCTGATGGCAAATGGGCTTACTTTGGTGCTGATGGTGTGGCTGTCACTGGAGAGCAATATATTGATGGTCAGGATCTTTTCTTTGACCCAACTGGTTATCAAGTGAAGGGTGACAAACGCACAATTGACAGCGTTCTCTATAGCTTTGATAAAGACAGTGGAGAGAGACAGCGTTTAAATACTATATAACTTGCCTAGTATCTATGCTTTGATGCTTACCAATAAGGACACGGTTCCGCGTGTTTATTATGGTGATATCTATTAAGACGATGGCCAATATATGGAAAAGCAAAGCATTTATTACGATGCCATTGTATCTTTGATGAATACTAGAAAGAGTTACGTGAGCGGTGGCCAAACCATGAGCGTAGATAACAATGGTTTGTTAAAAAGTGTTCGTTTTGGTAAAGACGCAATGACGGCTAATGATCTTGGTACGGATGAAACACGTACGGAGGGTGTTGGTGTGCTGGTAGGTAATGATTCATCGTTAACACTTAATGACTCAGATACGGTTACATTAGAAATGGGTGCTGCTCATAAAAACCAAAAGTACCGAGCTGCATTATTAACTACTAGCGACGGTATTGTTACGTATTCTTCTGATGACGATGCACCAACTGCTTGGACAAATAATCAAGGTACATTAACATTCTCAAACAAAGAAATTTCTGGACAAGAATACACTAATGTGCAAGGCTATGCTAATCCAGAGGTATCAGGTTACTTAGCAGTTTGGGTACCCGTAGGAGCTAGCGATGATCAAGATGCCCGAACCGCAGCATCAACGGATGCAAATACTGATGGCAAAGTGTTACATTCTAATGCGGCATTAGATTCGAACTTGATTTACGAAGGCTTTTCTAACTTCCAGCCTAAAGCGACTACCCATGATGAATTGACTAACGTAGTCATTGCTAAAAATGCTAATTTATTTGAAAAATGGGGAATCACGAGTTTTGAGATGGCACCACAATATCGTTCAAGTGGGGACCATACGTTCTTAGATTCAACAATTGATAATGGCTATGCATTTACTGACCGATATGATTTGGGATTTGAAACACCAACTAAGTACGGTACTGATGAGGATTTGCGTACTGCAATTAAAGCATTGCACCAATCAAATATGCAGGACATGGCTGATGTCGTTGATAACCAAGTTTATAATTTGTCTGGAAAAGAGGTCGTATCAGCTTCACGTGCCGGCGTTTATGGCAATGATGTGCCAACAGGATTTGGGACACAACTTTATGCGGTTAATAGTGTCGGTGGTGGTAAATATCAAGCCCAATACGGTGGTGAATATTTGAATGAATTGAAACAACAATATCCAGATTTGTTCGAAGCAAAGACGTATGATTATTGGGTTAAAAATTATTCAAATGATGGATCAGATCCGTACTATGCGCTGTCACAAAGTACTCGTCAAGATATGCCAACTGATGAGAAAATTAAGCAGTGGTCGGCTAAATATATGAATGGGACTAATTAATGTATTAGGTAACGGTATGGGATATGTATTTAAAGATTGGAATACGGGCCAGTATTATAAAATTGGAGAAAAGAATTCTGATTTTATAACAAATTAATCAATAAACTTTTCTTATATTGTTGAGAAAGGAAGTGTGATTGTTAACTCATCACGCTTCTTTTTTTTGAGTTGTTTTCGTCATCTATATCCGCCGTATCAATGTAGTGAAATGAAAACTTGAATGATTTATTGCCTCATTATTCACCGCAAAAGGGCAATGAGATAGCGTAATAGATGATGGTCTTGATGATTGTCGCTACATTGTCTGTATTGATTGCCAAGTTATTATTTCACATTACAGTGGGACCACATTTCTTTAAAAATTTAATCAGTTATGGTGTGAGCAGTTTTGCCCCCTCAGTACTTGTCCTCGGAATGGTATTGTTAGCGGTTAATATTGTCCGTAGTTCTGGCGCAGCAATTGCTTTGGGGGTTGCGTTTACATTAGGCATTAACATTGTCACTGCTGCGTCACAATTTCTGGTTTCAAAAGCTGAACTATTGAAATGGTACCCTTTTAATATCTTACTTGGAACGACCCAATTTAGTTACGATGTTACTTCTCAAACCAATAATGACATTGATCAATGTCATTATTGGTTTAATCGTATATCTCATCTTGTTTTATGGCATAGCATTCGTTATATTTAATAAACGAAATGTTTAAGAATGTAATCATTGCCACTTAACTAATTTTTACAAACAGATGATTTTGGCGTTAGCTGCCTAGGGTTTATAATTATAGTTATAAATAGTAAGCAGGAGGAGACGCAAGTGATAGATAAAGAAGTTGTGAATCAACTAAACAATAAGGCTGCAAAATTAGGCATTGGCACAAATAAAGTTGGCGGACATAATTTGTTTGACGGTCTAAATGATCAAGATGGTTATGACCTTGTTAAGGAAGCGTTGGATTCAAATATTCAAATGATTGATACTGCTTTTATGTATGGATTAGGTCGATCTGAAGAAATAATTGGGGATGTTTTACAGAATTATACCCGCGAAAATGTTAAAATTGCGACTAAAGCAGCGCAGGATCCCAATAATGATTTACAAATCAACAACTCGCCAGCCTTTTTAACACAAGCTGTTGATGATGCTTTGACACGTTTAAAAACAGATTATATTGACTTGTTTTACATTCATTTTCCAGATGACGTTACACCTAAAGATGAAGCTGTTGCCGCTTTAACTAAGCTGAAACAAGCTGGCAAAATCAAGGCTGTCGGTGTTTCTAATTTTAGTTTAGAACAAATCAAAGAAGCCAATAAAGAGGGTGGCGTTGATTTTGTAGAAGATCATTACAACTTAGTTGATCGTGAAGCTGAAACTAAACTGTGGCCATACTTAAAAGAAAACAACATCCGGTTTGTGCCATACTTTCCATTAGCTTCAGGGCTACTTACTGGTAAATATCGGCCTGATGATGGTAACAAGTTTAAGCAGTTTTCAGCGAATCAATTTAGTAAAATCATGACTGGATTAGACGCTGTCAAACAGATTGCTGATCATCATCAAGCCACTGTTGCTCAAACTGTGTTGGCATGGTATATCAAAAATCCTGATATTGCTGTTGTGATTCCAGGTGCAAGACAACCGCAACAAGTAGCTGACAATGTGGCCACACTAAAAGTTGACTTGACAGATGACGACTATCAGACAATTGATCGTTTATTTAACAACATTTAATAATCGTTATAACAGAAACTAGCTATTGTGGCTAGTTTTTTTGTCTACATAATAGGACTTATTAAAGTATAGAGAGTGTGATAAAATTAAGATATTATTACATAAATTTAAATATAATGTTCTTCGTTAAAATAGTAAAAGTTTTTAGGTGGCATAGATATTTGAAATATAAGGAGCAATAGTGTTTTGAATACTATTATAACTGATGCAATTGAAAATTTTTACTTTGTTGGACAACCAATTCGACATTTAAAAAATGAACAAATGGTAGAATTCGAACTACTTTTACGTAATAATATTGTCCTTGGGTTTCCGAAAGACGAGTATGCGTGGATGACCAAATCGGAAAAGTCACATGCGAAATTTTTGAAGTACATCGTAGAAGATGTGTGCCGAATTTTAGACAGCAATCCAGGAATGTATTTTTCGCTAAACTTGGATCAGCAAGAAATTGAATATGAAACAACTTTTCAGATCATGGAGCAAATTTCACTGAAAAATCGTTCGCGCCTAATTTTGGAAATTACTGAAATTCCAACTTTAAGACGTTATGGTCAATATGGTGAAACCATTAATGTTTCGGCATTTAAACGTTTAAAAGAATTGGGTTATCGATTAGCTTTAGATGATTTGACCACTGGTAATAATTCTTTAGGTAATCTTGAAATTATTATTCAATATCTTGATCGCTTGAAAATATCTTATCGTCACCTCGAAAAAATGATGACACCAGACGAGATTGTTTTGCAAATTCATTTGTTACAATCGATTGTTGGCAGACATGAAATGGATTTAGTTGTTGAAGGGGTTGAGACGAAGAGCGTTTCTGATAATCTGGAAACATTAGGCGTAACTTTGCAACAGGGATATTTGTTTAAAGTTAATACCTGTCTAACTAATTGCAAGATGCACGACGAGGGGAATAAGCGTGATCAAAATGACGTTCATTTCAGAATTTTTTAAAATTTTTTTTGGTCTTTTTAGTTTAACCAGCGTGTTTTCATTTTTTATTGTTGTGGGTATTATTTCGTTGTGTTGCATGGTTCTGAATGCCATGGCAGCAGCATTTCAAACAAAAAAATATGAAAAATTTCTACATATAATTCGTTCACTAGTACCATTATTTAGCATTTTTATGTTACAAAGCTATTTGCTATCGATTGATAGTTATGCCCAATGGTTAACCGAGTGTAATTTACAAGTTTTGTTATGGTTTTATTTTCTATTGATGCTCAATGAGAGAGGTCAAGTATACATTTTGATCTTGGTTGCCACCATATTTTTTATCGATTTCAATTTCAATAGTGGGCACCATGATATTACAAGTCTTAACCTTGTGATAGCACTGATTGGTTTGTTGGTTGTTGCTGGGTCTGCGTATGTTATTCAGAAATTTTCAAAGGTAATCATTGAAAATAAAATATTATTTGTAATTGCGATGGTCGTATTTGCCACGGCGTGGGGATTATTGATTTTACCTAGTCAAGAACTTGATTTGCTTTTTTTTATCGCTCTAATTTGTAAGCTGATTGTTTATATGACCTGCATTCACATGGTGAATAGTGTTGGCCGTATACAATATGAAGCTTTAATTGAACGCATTAATACTGATTTTTTAACACAGTTGAGTAGTCGTACGGCTTTTGAAAAAAGTTTTGATCAATCTTTTAAGGCGGCACAAAATAAAACAATTCAGTTGGCATTTATTATATTGGATATAGATAATTTCAAGCTGGTAAACGATACTTATGGTCATTTAATTGGTGATGCTGTTTTAAAAGAGGTGGCGCATGCTATCAGTGAAAATATTACGCATTATAAAGGTGCTGAATTATTTCGAATTGGTGGTGAAGAATTTGGAATTATTCTGGCAAATACTGATTATAATGAAGCACAGAAAATGTCTCTAAATATTCTAAATGCCGTCAATAAATTGTCGGTCAACACTGAAAAAGGGACTTTTGGTGTCACAATCTCAATTGGCGTTGCTGAGTGGCTTGACAAAGATAAGACCAAAGAAATTTTTTACAATCGTGCCGAATCTTATCTGTATTTTGCTAAAAACAACGGTAAAAATGCAGTCACGGTGGACGGTGTCATTGTGAACCGTTAAATCAAGATTGTTGCATTGATAATTTTGGAAGCCATCAATTAGTGAAAACGGTGGCAAACAATACAGTAGCGAGGATTATAGCAAACATGAAAAAAGCAGTGTTTACCATATTAGTAGTCATTATTTCTGTACTTTTTGTCTCATCTTACGTGACCAAAAATGTATCGGCTGATTCAAGTAGTATTCAGATTGATGGCGATTTTAATGACTGGAGTAATGTACCTGGTACAAAGTTGAACTCTAGTCAACCGGCCGATATCAATGGCACACAAACTGATTTTCAACGTGATATTAAGCTTTCGTACGATGAAGACTACATTTACGTTTATATTGATGCCTGGTATGACTTAAATTCTGACATGTCAAATCATTTCAGTACATTAGACAAATATGCAAATTTTCATCAGCAATATTATTTATTTATTGATGGGAAACCTTATCAAATTCAGCTTGGTAGTGGTGTAGTATCGAACGGGGAAGGACACGATTTCTCAGTTGATGTTTCACAAGCTTTTGGCGATTGGCAACACCTAGTGCATGATACGCAAGGCGGTTATGTTAACGTAGAAACTGTTAAAGGTGATGAATCCAAGTTTAAATACGTATATGAATTTCGGATTAACCGCAAAGATTTAGCTGTCACAATTCCAGAAAATTCAGAAATTTCACTGACTTCAAGTGGTGAATATGATGATTTTGAAGGAAAGGATGGGCAATATTTTAAAGGAAAAGCTTCAATTACATATGTCGGGGCTTCTTCTGGACCATGGATCATCGCTTTTATAGGTTTCCTTGTTGCTATTTTCGTGTACCGATTACGATTAAAGCGGTCATTAAAAGAAAAAAATGTAGGTGTTTAAGATGTTGATGAAGACAATTATTTTAATTGTAATGCTTTTGTGGGTGTATAGTCTTTCGGTCTTTAAACGTGCTAAACTAGATGCATTTTATTTTTTGATGGGTAGTTTAGGATTATTTATTATTTTAGTATTATGGAGTAAACCATACGCTGTGTGGTTGTTTTCAACAATCATGACTTGGGGCGTTGGTTTAGTTGGTGATTTTTTTAGCACTTTTAGTACATTGCCATTAGGACATGTCATTCAAGTGCTATACCACGAACGTATTATTTTGATGAATGTTGATTATGAATGTTCTGGCATTGTTGAAACAGCAGCTTTTGTGAGCCTTATTTCATTTTACCCAGTATTTAAGGTGCAACAAAGGTTATGGCTTGCCCTAGCTGGTGTGGCTTTTATTTTTATTGCCAACATTCTGCGTCTCACTTTTGTGTCGACGAGTCTCCATTTATTTGGTAGTGATAGTTTCTTTTTGGCTCACTCAATTTTAGGTAGGCTCTTATTTTACGTGCTAATGCTGACCTTTTACTTTACAATTTTCACTCGAGGTCAATTAATTCAAGTTGCATCACAAAATCGGGAGACAGTATGAATACATTTATTAATCAATTAGTTCATCAGTTGGGATTTTGGGCCAGTTGGCTGTTAATTCCCATATTATTTGAAATTATTCCTACGCTCTGGCATTCTTTTCGAACCAATTACAGTAGAATTTTGAATCAACCGTTATCAACTCCAAAAAAACTACCGATGATTTCTATTATTTTACCTGTCTATAATTCGGAGGAAACATTGTTTGATTGTATTGAGTCGATAGTTAATAACACTTATCCCAAAAATTTAATACAAATGACGATTGTTAATAACAATAGCCACGATAATAGTTTTAGTGAATTTGGGCGTGCCCAGGTGGCTTTTCCTAATGCACTTTTGCAGTGGATTGACGCTGATCAAGGAAAAGCAAAGGCATTGAATTCAGCAATTTATAATAGCGTTGGTCAATATATCATTAATCTTGATACAGATGGTATCTTACAGCCTGACGCATTGCGTAATTTGGTACTATATTTTGAAAATAATCCAGATATCGACGCTGCTGCGGGCGCAGTTTTGACCAATAAGAAAATGATTCAAGCTACAAAAAGATGGTCAACCCGTGTTTTGAGAGTGAATGAATATTTTGAATATTTGCAGGCATGTATGTTTGGAAGAAGCATGGAATCAGCTAAGAATCAGCTGTTTACAATGTCAGGGGCTTTTTCTGCTTTCAAACGTGAAACATTAGTGAGCACCTATATGTATAACGTTGATACAGTGGGCGAAGACACGGATATGACGTTTCAAATTCGTGAGCGACTGGGTAAAAAAGTTGGTTTTTGTTATAATGCTATTTTTTATGTTGAACCAATTGGTGGGGTTTCAGAACTTTATACACAGCGCCAAAGGTGGCAAAGAGGACAGGTTGACGTTTCGTCAGATTTTTTGGCAGAAGACATGCACATTGGCAATTTCTTCAAAAACTTTATGGTCAGTCGTTTAATGGTTGATCATACGTTCCTATTTCCACGTTTAATATGGACGATTGGTTTATTTGTCCTAGTATTTTATGGCTATTCGGCTGTGCTTATTTTGGCGTCTTTTGTGTTAATGTATCTGCTTTATGTGCTATTTTCAATTTTAATTTATTGGCAGGTCACCAGAATGTTAATTGATTTCAAACAAGAAAAAAAGTATCTTAAACGAAAATGGTGGGTTGTATTAACGTTACCACTTTATAACATGATTGTATCAATCATTAGATTCATTGGCATCATCAACATGATCACAAATTCTGCAACGTGGCGCACGAATAATTTTACAAATGAACTGAAAGTTATTAAACAAATTATTTTGGATGACTTATCTCGGTTTAAGAAAGGCAAAACAGATGATTAAAAAAATATATCAATATAAATTACGCACATTTATCAATGCAAGTCACGCCATTCGTTGGTCTGATGGGCAAGGCGCAATACATCCTCACACTTGGGAAGTAGTACTAAATATCATACCACCGGCTGAGTCAACATCGGAAGTTGTTAAATTTGAAGATATTGAGTTACTCGTTCAGAATTATTTGCAGAAATATTCGGGCCAAACACTCAATGAAATGGCACCGTTTAGAAAAATTAATCCAACATTAGAAAATTTCGCTGATGTATTGTTTGATGAATTAACAGCTGCTCTGAATGTGATTCAATTTCAATTGGTACAACTAGATTTGGGTGAATCAGCAAAACGATTTTATTCAATTTCTCTTGCTAATTGAGCAGAAAGGCTTAAACATTGACAAAATTTAAATTGGTATTTTTTAAATTTGGGAATAATCTAATTGATTATCTATTTTACTTTTTTATTTTCATTTCTTTATATTTTGCTTTAATGTCACCCAATTTGACGCTTGGTGACACATTGACTCCCCAAACGTTAGGTGAAGGCACAACATGGGTGACCATTGTATTTTTATTGCTGCTTGTCGGTATAGTATCAGCTTTCTTTGTGTTTAAAAAGTTCGGTTTTCGATGATATGGTTATTTAAAGATAAGGGAAATATTGTAGCCCCAACTATATTATTTCTAGTTGTATTGATTCAAATTATATTTGTGTTGTATACTCACCCCAGTATTGGATTTGATCCTGGTGCCATACACGAAGGACTATTGCCTGATCATAGTAATGAATTGAAAGCATACTTTAGTATGTACACCAATAACCTGGCTTTATTGTTATTGCAACATCAGATTGCCGTATTGGCGAATAGTACTTCTTGGCTATTATTTGACATTGTTAATGTGGTATTCCTTGATATTGCCGTTTTGTTAAATATTCTAATAGTTGCTTTGATCGATCGTCATAAAGTAATCGCAGCTGATGCGAACCCGATAACTTGGACAGAATAAAAATCTGTTCAGAAAGTTATCGGGTATTCTTATGTCTAAATATTCAAATGCATTTAAACTAACGGTCGTCAAAGAATGGCTGTCTGGTCAAACTGGTTTACGTACGTTAATCAAAAAATATGATATTAAGAGTCACCAAGCAATCTCTGAGTGGCGAGATGAGTTTCTGATAACTGGATCAATTGGGTCTAAAAATCACAGAGTCTATTCACCAGAATTCAAAATGACCGTATTGAATTATCGTGTAACACACTCACAGAC
>NZ_VJYC01000020.1:0-27710 GCF_030400235.1 Leuconostoc sp. UCMA20149 | reverse complement strand
TAACTGATCAAGATTTGATTGGTAAAAATTATGATCCTAGGAAACTATTAGCACCTGGTGTCACGGCCGTGGAAACGAGTTTGGCAGAACGTCTGGCTGTTTTCGGTGCTTCATCACACTAAAAAAAACGCTAACACAATTATTACTGTGTTGGCGTTTTAGATATCGACTGACACACCACTATCGCGTCAACCGCCCAAATAAGCTTTTCTCACATCATCTGAAGCCAGTAATTCAGCACCAGTACCGGTCATCGTAATTTGACCACTTTCTAAAACATAGCCACGATCAGCAATCTTCAAGGCTTGGTTAGCATTTTGCTCAATGACTAACACCGTCACGCCCTGTTCATTGACAGTCCTGATAATATCAAAAATTTTTTCAATAAATAATGGTGCTAATCCCATTGACGGTTCATCTAGTAGCAATAACTTCGGCTTGGCCATTAGCGCGCGTCCCATTGCTAACATTTGCTGTTCGCCACCAGATAAGGTTGCTGCATCTTGATTACGCCGCTCCTTTAAAATTGGAAATTGGTCGTAAATCAGCGCGTATTCTGACTTCAAATTAGTGCCTTTATCACGTGTGAAAGCACCTAATTGCAGATTTTCTTGCACTGTCATGCCAGCAAAAACGCGTCTACCTTCTGGTACTTGGGCAATTCCGCTAGACACAATTTTGGCTGAAGCCATCCCTAAAATATCTTGATTTTGAAAATTGATGTGCCCAGAGGTCGGTTTGGTTAAATTTGAAATAGTTCTCAAGATTGTCGTTTTGCCAGCGCCGTTTGCGCCAATTAACGACACAATTTCATTATCATGCACGGTAAAATTGACATTTTGTACAGCTTTGATTGCGCCATAACTGACATTCAAATTTTCAACAGTTAACAATGCACTCATGTATCGTTTTCTCCCAAATATGCGCGGATGACATCAGCATTTTGTTGTATTTCTGCCGGTGTCCCGCTTGCCAATAATTTCCCGTATTCCAGCACATAAAGTCGCTCACTCACTGCCATGACCAAATTCATATCATGCTCAATTAGGATAATGGTCATCTTAAATTCCTGTTGCACTTGTTTAATAAGGCGGGTCAAATCAGCGGTTTCTTGGGGATTCATCCCCGCAGCAGGTTCATCCAAAAACAAGATTTTTGGTTTAGTCGCCAATGCTCGAACAATCTCTAAGCGTCGTTGCTGCCCATACGGTAAGTTAGTGGCTAAAGTATCCTGAACACCCAACATATCAAAAATTGACAATAATTGACGCGCCTCATTTTTTAAAGTCGCTTCATGCTTGTAAAAAGATGGCAGTCGCAATATCGCGTCCCATGTGTGGGCTCGAGTATGCGAATTCATTGCAATCATGACATTTTCCAAAACCGTACGGCTTTCAAATAAACGGATATTTTGGAACGTTCGCGCAATGCCCAATCGTGCTCTTTTAGCCGGTGATTGCTGATTCACTATGCCTAACTTTTGACCATCAAACAATGCCACATCGCCCTCGGTTGGCCGATAAACGCCAGTCAACAGATTAAATAATGTCGTTTTACCTGCGCCGTTTGGACCAATTAAACCAATTAACTCATTTTCGGAAGCTTCAATATTGACGTGATCAACTGCTGTGACACCACCAAAGCGAATGCTTAAATCATGCGTTTTCAGTATGGTCTGTGTCATGTCCATCTCCTCCATCAAATAGCCATTTTTTTAAAGATAATTCACGACTGCCAAAAATACCTTGCGGTCTGATTAACATCACGACAATTAAGATAACGGAATAAATAACCATACGTAATGAACCAAAATTTTGTAACAACGTGTCTAAAATACCCAAAGCAATAGCCGTAATTACCGTGCCGCTCATTGACCCAATCCCGCCGATTACAATGATGATTAAAATCATAATACTTTGCATAAATGCATAGTCTTTAGGCGCAATCGATTGAATAAAACTTGCCCGTAAACTACCAGCCATAGCTGCAAATAATGCGCCCAACACAAAGGCGATAACCTTGTATTTTGTCGTATTAATACCTAATGATTCAGCAGCAATTTCATTATCTCGTACTGCAATAATTGCTCTTCCCGGCATACTACGGACAAAATTAACGACAATAATTAGCGTGATAACCGCTAAAATATAGACCAATTGCCAACTAACAAACGGCGCAATACCAAAAATACCGGCTGGTCCGTTAGTAATTTTTAAGTTCATAATGACAATACGAATGATTTCTGCAAATCCTAGCGTTGCAATTGCTAGATAGTCACCACGTAAACGTAAAGTTGGTATCCCAACGATCAAAGCAACAATACCACTCACGGCGATACCAGTTACCATGCCTACAATAAAGCCCATAACACCGGGCAAAACTCCCATAATCAGCGCCGTTGCATACGCCCCAATCGCCATAAATCCGGCATGGCCTAGCGAAAATTGCCCCGATATCCCCACAACCAAATTCAAGCCCAATGCCGCAATCACATTGATGCCGATCAACACAATCGTTGTGACACCATAATGTCCGATTAAGCCAACCATTTGTGCCATGAAAATCAAAACAAAGCCCATGGCAGCCATTGCTGCCCACGACAATGTGTATTTAATATGCGTTTGATCCATTACACCTTCTCCCGCTTGTTTTTACCCAAAATACCAGTCGGCTTTATCAACAAAATAACAATTAACATCGCATACACGATGGCGTCTTTATAAGCAGAAAACGAAGTCGCTTGTACCATTGTTTCTAATATACCGATCAGCCAGCCACCAACAGCGGCTCCGGGAATAATACCGATACCACCCAAAACAGCTGCAACAAAGGCTTTCAACCCCGGTGTCATGCCCATCAAAGGATCGATGCTATTGTAATAAAGTCCAATCAACACACCACCAGCCGCGGCCAATGCTGATCCAATTGCAAAAGTAAATGAAATCGTGTGATTAATATTGATGCCCATTAAAGTTGCAGCATCAGGATCTGCTGACACCGCCCGCATTGCCCGACCCATCTTAGTGCGTTTGACAACATACGTTAGCAATAACATCAACACGATTGATGTTACGGCGATGATAAGTTGAATATTGGACACTTGAATCCCATAAAAATGGTACTGCACAGTCTTAATAGCTTGCGGAAAAGAACGTTGATCAGACCCATATAGGTACGTCATGCCGTTTTCCAGCAAAAATGCTATACCAAGCGCTGAAATTAGCACCGCTATCCTTGGTGAATGACGTAGTGGCCGATATGCAATATATTCAATCAAAACCCCAATCACCGCGCTGACTGCCATCGCCAAAACCAAGGCAATGAAGAAATTTAAGTGTAGCACTTTGATAAAAAAATAACCGAAATAGGCGCCAAGCATATAGATATCGCCATGTGCAAAATTAATTAATTTGATAATACCGTAAACCATTGTGTAGCCTAATGCCAATAGTGCGTAAACACTGCCTAACATCAGTCCGTTGATTACTTGCTGAATGAAAATTGTCATTTTAACCTCAAAATTTGATCAACACGTCAACTCTGTGTAACGTTTGATTTACTTCACGACCACAGCAGATGACTCTTTACCATCTGTCATACCAACCATCACCATTGACTTCACCGGATTATGGTCTTTGTCAATCAACATTTTTCCTGTAACGCCTTCAAAATTCTTCAAATTTGCCAAACCTTTGGTAATCGCCGCCTTACTTGTTGAATTTTCATTTTCAATTGCTGCTTTAATCATACGAACAGAATCATAAGCCAAGGCTGTAAACTGTGATGGCTCTTTGCCATAGGCTTTCTTGTAAGCCTTTGCAAATGGCGTTGCCACTTTGGTTGCCGGTGCATCAACTGAGAAATGAGCAGCATAATAAACATTGCTTGTATTTTTGTTGCCCGCAATCTCTGCAGTTTTAGGATCACCAATACCATCAGGACCAATAACTGGCACATTAATGCCCATATCACGCATTTGCTTCAAAATGGCACCGCCCTCAGTATAGTAACCATTGATAACCACAGCATCAAACTGCTTATCTTTTATTTTGGTCAAAACAGCTTGCAAGTCCTTGCTGCCTTCTTGGTAAGATTCAACGTCAACAACCTTACCCTTATATGCTTTCTTGAACGCAGCTGTAATGCCTGTCCCATAATCTGAGGAATTATCTTGGAAAATAACAACATTCTTGGCTTTCAAATTTTCAGTCGCAAATTGTGCCATCTTTGTGCCCATAAACGAATTCTTATATTGTGCTCGGAAAACATAAGGCTGAACTTTTCCGTTTTTTTGTATCGTAATATTATCAGCGCCAGCTGTTGGTGAAATCATTGGCGTCTTCCCTTGTGTCGCCACTGGGACGGCTGCTTGAACGCCTGATGTGATAACAGGTCCTACAATTGCACTCACTTTTTCGTTGTTAATCAAGTTGCTTGTCACTGACGCTGTTTCAGTGTTATCCGTCTTGGCATCTTTATTGATAATCTTAAATTTATAGCTTTTGCCATTGACCTTGACACCACCATTAGCATTGATTTGCTTAATGGCAAAATTGGCTCCATCCTGCTCTGCTTTACCGTACGAAGAGGCATCACCTGATGTGTCAAATACGCCACCGATTTTAATCACCGTTGATGATGACGCCTGACCAGACTGACGATTCATTACCCCATAGCCAATAATGCCGCCTACGGCGACGACAAATACTGCCCCAACAATTACAATTCTTTTCATTTTTCCTTCTCCAATTCTCTTCTCTAATTACCTTCTTTTTCGCAAATAAAAAACCCATGAATATCAAAATTCATGGGTTTAAATCGTTAATCATGATAATAGACATACTCATCATTTCAACACCCATGAAAACTGATTACCAGTTAGTCATGAGCGCGAAAAACCTCGTCATGACTTACAGCATGAGGAGGAGAAGGAGGGCTTGAGATGAGATTTGTGTTTGATTCATGTTGTGCATGATGTGTTGCCTCCAATTTCTTAATATTTAATATCATACAAGACACACAAAATCTTGTCAACAACTAATAAAATGAGAAAAGTTATCATTTCAAACCAAACTATCGCACAGAACCTTGTTATATACGTCAAAACGTTACAGTTTATTCGATTTTTAAACACAAAGTTAAATGCCCATTGACTTATAATGAATAATATCAGTAACAACTTCAAACCTAAGGAGATGCTTATGTTAAAAGTCAAACATGTCACCAAAAAATTCGGTGATTTTACTGCTATTTCTGATGTTTCATTGGACGTTAAAAAAGGTGAAATTGTTGGTTTCATCGGACCCAATGGATCAGGAAAATCAACCACGATTGATCTCATTCTCGGACTAACACAGGCAACCAGTGGTCAAATTGAGATTGCTGGTGAACAACTTAATCGTAATAATGCAGCCAAGCTACGTCAGAATATGAGCTTTCTATCAACTGATATGAATCTTGATCGGACTGTAACTGGTCGACAAGCGTTGACTTATTTTGCCAATTTACGACACATACCAGAATCAGAGCAATCATCACGTATTGACCATTTAGCTGGCTTACTCAATGCAAATTTAGATAAACCTATCAAAAAACTCAGTCGTGGCAATCGTCAAAAAATTAGTTTGATAGCATCACTTCTAAGTCGCCCTAAACTGTTAGTGATGGATGAACCAACAAGTGGTTTTGATCCCGTCGTACAGAATATTTTCATTGATTTAATACGTCAACACAAAAAAGATGGCGGTGCAGGCTTAATCTCATCACATAATCTTAGTGAAGTTGCAGAAATTTGTGATCGGGTCATTTTTATTGTCGGCGGTAAAGTGGTTGCCAATAAGCAAATGGCTGAACTTCAGGCTGTTGCGCCAAAACATGAAGTCATTGATCTAGATGCTGTTTTTGAAAAATTGGTACAAACACATCAAGATACGCGTTGAGGAGAAAACTAATATGCTAAAAAATATCTATGTTAAATCTTTGTTCGAGCGCCGAATTGGCGTATTATGCTGGAGTATTGGCATATTTTTGTTAATTTTTGGTGTTGGCTTGATGTTTCCGTCAATGCGTGACTTATTTGGCAAAGATATGGCGCAAATTCCAAAAGAATTTCAAGGGTGGTTTGGTGAAACAACCAATATCATGACAACTTTTTCTGGATACATGGCGACTGAACTTGTTGGCAATATCGGTATTATGCTGGTTATTATGGCTATCTTGTATGGTATAACATTTATCGCTGGTGATGAAGAAAAAAATGTTTTGCAGTCGCTTTTGACCCTCCCCGTCTCAAGAACTCAAGTTTATTTTCAAAAGTATTTTGCATTAACAACAATTAACATTCTGGCAATTATTGTTTGGGCAATTGCTGTATTAGCTGTTGCACTCACTCTTAATGAACCGCTAAAATTTTCAGTTTTATTCAAAATTATTGTCATGTTTTTTCTTACAAATATGACATTATCAACATTTGCGTATAGTCTAAGTGCTATTAGTGGCAAACGATCTGTGGGTGGTATTGTAACTGGTTGCTATGCCTTTTTGGCCTACTTCGTCAACGCACTATCAGCACAAAGCGATATTGTAGCAAAAATTAATTATCTTAGTATCTTTAAATATGCTGATTATATCAGTTTAGTTAATCGAGCGATTGATCTTAACAATGTTGTGTTAATGCTCAGTCTCATCGTATTGTTTGTGATTTCTGGATTATTGATTTTTACGCGTCGCGATATTCAGCTCAATTAGTTGCTCAAAACATGATTGCATGTCATCAAAAAGGTAGCCACAAATATGTGGCTACCTTTTTGATAGTTAGTTAATAATCGTCATTAAAATTGGCACAACAATCAAACTCAAGATCGTCGATTCCGTTACCATAATGGCCGCGTAATCCGCGTCCGCACCGTACAAACTGGCAACTACTGGCGCATTAGTCATCACAGGCATTGCCGACTGCAAAATAAAGACTTGCTTCATCAAGATTGGTACATCAGCTTTCCACAACAATAAAAACATCACCATTGGCGCTAAAATAAAGCGCCCGAACAAAATGCCAAGACTGTATTTATTCACTTTTAGATTACGTAATCCGGCACGTTGCACGGCTATACCAATGAAAAACATTGATAATGGTACCGTTAAACTACCTACGTATTGTAAATCAGAGGCAATAAACGTGGGTAATTGAATTCGAAAAACAACCAGCAAAACACCTAGCACAAATCCCAACAACGGTGGTGAAAATACTTTTGCTAGGGTTGTTTTGATATCAAAACGCCACTCTCCTTCACCATCTCGTTGAATTAAATAAGTGCCCAGTGTCCAAAAGAAAGTCGTGTTAATCATGTAGTAAACCAACACATACGGCAAACTTTTAGTGCCAAACAACGCCATGTTGATGGGTAGGCCAACAAACACCGTGTTTGAATTAAAAAACATGGACTGAAACAAACCACGTCTGTTTTTACGAATTGCTAATACCCGTGCAAATGCCACAGAAATTGCAAATAACACCAACATTGAAATAATTGGAAATTTAATATCTGGCAGCAAGCGCCCTAACTCATCTTTAGTGAAATCTTGCGTAATGGTATTAACCATGTACATTGGCAAAGCCACTTGTGTGACAATCCGTGCAATGATTTGTCCACTTTTGTCGGTAAACCACTTAGCACTTGCCAAGGAATAGCCAATGGCAATCATCACTAAAATGACTAAAACACCCTGTATACTTTGAAAAAAAACAGCCAAAACATCGCCTCTTTAAAATGTGAGATTTAAATTAAAAACATTCACATGTTATCATATCATTTACCGCTATGATTTTCATCTGAAATTTTTAAATTCTGTGAAACATAGAACCGTTTCGATGCAAATAAAAAACCTACCAGCAAACTAGTAGGTCTCACAATTGTCTTAATTTTTGTCATTGTAATAAGTAATAACGCGTTCATTAATTGATTGAATCTCACGGTAATTATCTGGATAATGGTCGTGTAATACTGCTTTATCTTCTGCTGAAATTGCCACAGGCTCAGTCAAGATAAGCCATTGGATATCATGCCGAATTGGCGGTGTTGTCAGTGAGCCAACATAGTGGAAATAACTATGGTTATTTGGCAGCAAACGCATCAAAGTTGCCGCATTAACCTGATTGTCATAGATATTTTTAACTGCACCAGTTTTCTCATTGGCACTAACATCCCCAAAACTAGCCACTACTAAAGTTTGGTCCCCATGTTGGAAAACAAAATGTGTTTCCACATCATGTCGTTGGCCATTAACCAAGTGTTCTGCCCCATCATGAAAGTGAAAGCGTTCAAGTTCCCAAATTTGATCATCAAGGCGTAACTGCCCATGAACTAGGAATTGCTCGCCTATTTCACGATCATCGTATTGCACCTCATCTTGGAAAGAAATTGCAAATTTCCCAGTTTCTTGAGGTTGAACCGACTGCGTCGCAATGTCGATTGGTGACTGATAAGCTGTATCATCTGGCTGACGCCAATTTTCTTGTTCTGTATAATCTAAATGCCGCATGTCATTCTCCTTTGCACTATTCTACCATTAAAAGTTTTATTCTCTTACCAAAAATTAGGGGCATTTTTTATAATAATGTCCCCTTCCTTTTGCCTATTTTTTCACATGCATCAACACGTTTTTTCTGGAAAATATTTAAAATTTAAGTTTCTTAAACTTTCCTTTACATTCACAGGCTTATCCATATTTATCCCCTAGGCTGTTGATTAGCAAGGGTTTAGCATTTTTTATAAACAACGGTCTACACAAGTTATCCACATATCCACAAGTTGTGCACGTTAACATGTGGATAATGTGGATAACCAACCTCAAATATTGTCTTTTCACACGTTTTGCTGTGTATAATCATGTTGATGTGTGGATAACCCACACATTTGTTCGTCTCATTGTCCACATTCACCCCTTTTGGTTGTCCACAACTGTTGATATTCTCTAAAGTTGTCGTTACCCTGTGGAAAACTCGTTTTCTTATTGTTATAATTATCTTTGCTACTGCTTCTAAACTTTTAGAAACACAGTCAGTTCAATCCATGATCGACGCTAAATCTAATCAGTGTCTGATCGTCATTTTTGACTTGAACGCTTTTAGGAGAGAGATACGTGACTAAACCAATCACAAAAGAAGAACTGTGGTCTAAAGTCCAAGCTGAATTTTTCACAAAACTCGGTCGTGTGACTTTTTCTACCTATATAGAACCACTCAAACCAGTAACACTGGAAGATACTAGTCTGACGCTAGCTGTCCCAAGCGACATGGCGCAAGATATCATCGATCAATGGGATCGCGAATACTCAATGGATTTTGTCCAATTTGCCATGACCATCGCTGATGGCTTTATCAAGCCAGACCTTCAAATTGCCCAACCAAAAACGACAGCTGCTGCACCAACGCTTGATAACTTGCCGTTTACACGGGAATCAGATTTAAATCCTGACTTTACATTTGAAAAATTCGTCATTGGTTCAGGTAATGAAAATGCTTACGCTGTGGCGCGTGCAGTCGCTGATGAACCCGGACAAGTCTATAATCCTTATTTGATTTACGGTGGTGTTGGACTAGGGAAAACCCACTTGATGCAAGCCATTGGTAACGCTTATGCGGCTTCAACACCGTCAGCACACATCAAATATGCCACTGCTGAAGATTTCTTGAATGATTTCACCGAATCTTTGCGAGCTGGTGATGGGGCAACTGCCGCTTTTAAACAAGAATATCGTTCTGTTGATTTATTATTAGTCGATGATATTCAATTCTGGTCTGGGAAGGAGAAGGTTCAAGAGGAATTCTTCAATACCTTCAATGTCCTCACCAAAAATGGTAAACAAATCGTTATGACTTCCGATAAGTTACCAACGGAAATAGTCGATTTGCAAACGCGATTAACATCACGATTTGAAGCGGGTATTATGATGGACATTCAAAAGCCTGATTTGCCAACGCGTGTTGCCATTTTGCAAAATTTGTCTGAATCAGATGGCCTAACAATTCCAAATGATGTTTTGGAATTAATCGCTGAAAAGATTGACTCCAACGTCCGAAGTTTGGAAGGAGCGTTTCATAAATTTGAAGCCAGTCTACGCTATATGAACAAGCCAGCAACAAAGGAAACGGCACAACAAATCTTAGGGGACCTGAACATTAATCAAGGATTCAAAATTACAGTTGAGAGAATACAGCAAGTGGTAGCCGATTACTACATGCAAACGATTGATGATCTCAAAAGTTCAAGTCGCAAGAAGGATTTGGTCACAGCCCGACACGTTGCTATGTATCTCACGCGAACATTAACTAATGAAAGTTTGCCAGATATTGGTCGCGCGTTTGGTGGCCGCGATCATTCTAGTGTGCTACATGCCACCACAAAAATTACCGAAAAGTCAGAAAGTGATCCACGCACTAAAGAGATGCTTGACGCACTGACTGACGAAATTAAAAACGGCAAATAGCACACTTATCATGATATAGTGGCAATAGGAGAGGTGAATGTCTGTGTGTATAACTGGTAATAAATAACCAAGTTTTCCAACAGGTTTGTGAACAACTATTTGCTTACATGTCTTTATTCACATCCCAGTTTTCCACAACTTCCACACCCCTTATTATTACTACTAGATCTTTTATCTTTATTAAGAACATATTGCTGGTATAGTGGTGTTAAGTAAAAAGGAGCCTATTTATGCAATTTACAATTAATCGACAAGCATTTATTAAAGCCTTAAATGATGTGTCACGTGCTATTTCATCACGGACAACGATTCCTATTTTGACAAATATCAAATTGGTTTTAAATGATGAGGAACTGATTCTTACTGGATCTAATGCAGATATTTCAATTGAAACAACGATTCCACAATCAGATACAAGTGCACAACTCGTCATTACGCAACCCGGTGGGATTACATTGCCAGCAACTTTTTTCACAAATATCGTTAAACGATTACCCGCTGACAATATGACATTAGCCATTGATGGCCTACGGGCTGCTATTACATCAGGCGCTTCAGCCTTTACAATTAATGGTCAAGATGTTCAAAACTATCCACAATTACCTGAAATGGAAGACGTTCAAAGTTTGAGTGTTTCAGCAGCGCAATTAGTTGATATTATTTCCCAAACAAAAATATCAGCTTCAACACAAGAAAGTCGGCCAATTTTAACAGGTATTCATTTACAACTGACTGGGAATAGTGTGAAAGCAGTGACAACTGACTCTCACCGTTTGTCACAACGAATCGTGACATTAACAGGTACAGATGCCGATGTTGATGCCGATGTGATTATTCCGGCTAAGGCTTTTAATGAATTGCAATCACTATTAGAAGGTCAAGATCGTGTCGATATTAAATTAGCCGCAAATCAGGCTGTATTTGATCTGGGGCACACAACATTTTATACCCGCTTATTAGAGGGTAATTATCCAGAAACAGACCGCTTGATTCCCACAGAAAGTACAACAGCCATTACGATTGAAGCTAGCGCATTATTAGGTGCTATTGATCGTGCTAGTTTGCTGAGTCACGAAAGTCGTAACAACGTTGTCCAACTATCGCTGAAAAATGGTGCGGCTGTTTTGACTGGTAATTCTCAAGAAGTAGGGCAAGTTAAAGAAGAGTTGGGCGCACAGACAATTGATGGGGATGATTTAGAAATTTCGTTTAACCCTGATTATGTCCGTGACGCGTTACGTGTCTTTAATGGTAAAAGTGTTGATGTTAAGTTCACAAGTAACTTGCGGCCTTTCACTTTGACACCTGCCGGTGAAACTGATAATAAACAACTGCAACTGATTACACCAGTTCGAACATTTTAATCGCATCCAATCAGACAACCCTTAAAAACTTAAAATTAACCGTTTAAAGCAGAATAAACCAACTACACACAAACGGTCTAAAATCGCTTATATGCAATTTTAGACCGTTTTTTTGAGATTTTGACTTTAAAAAATGGTATAATACTACATGTAACTACTGTGAAGAAAGCGTGCGCCACTTTGACAACAACCGTACATATAACAACTGAATTTATCACGTTGACGCAACTCCTAAAAGAAGAAAATATCATTTCTTCAGGAGGTCAAGCCAAATACTATTTGATGGATCATCCGGTTTTGCTTAACGGAGAAACAGAAAATCGACGTGGTAAAAAACTCTACGATCATGATGAAATCGAGATTGAAGGTGAGCGTTATCTTATTGAGTTGGCTGAAAATGTCGACGAACTAATCGCTGAGGCTGATGCACAAAAAGCAGCACGTGCAGTCAATGCTAAAAAAACCATTCGAGATGATCGTATCAAAGCGCAGAAAGCGGCTGCCGCTAAGGCACGTAAAGAAGCCCGCTTTGCAGATATGCGCCGAAAAAATCAAACACGTTCAGGCGGATTTGGTCGACCAAAACGCAATAATCCAAAGGGACCATCTTCATGGAACTCGAGTCGCTAACCCTTAAAAACTATCGTAATTACGGTGATTTGACACTTGAATTTAGTGATGGGGTCAATGTGTTTTTAGGTGAAAATGCGCAAGGCAAAACGAACTTACTAGAAAGTATTTATGTTCTGGCTTTGGCACGGTCGCATCGAACTAGTAGTGACAAAGACTTAATTCAGTGGTCTGAAAAGGAAGCAACAATTAGTGGTCGCGTGAAGCGCGCCATTAGTAACACGCCACTCTCACTGAACTTTTCAAATAAAGGCAAAAAAGCGCGCGTTAATCATTTAGAACAAAGCAAGCTTTCACAATACATTGGACAACTCAATGTGATTTTGTTTGCACCTGAAGATTTGGAGTTAGTAAAGGGCGCACCGAGTGTTCGTCGTCGATTTATTGACATGGAGTTTGGTCAGATGAACCCGCTTTATCTGTACAATACGACACAGTATAAGCGTATTTTAAAAGAGCGAAATGCTTATTTAAAACGTTTGCAACTGAAACAAACAACGGACACCGTCTTTTTAGATGTTTTGTCAGAACAACTTGTTAATGTTGGCGCGCAAATTTTACTAGCACGTGAGTCATTTTTAAAGAAATTAGAACAAGCTGCGCAACCAATTCATGCTGAAATATCAGATCAAAGAGAAACGTTGCATCTTGTTTATAATAGTTCAGTTAATTTTGAGGAAAAGGATGATTTGGCTGGCGTTACAGCAGCCTTTGAAGCGGCGCTGCTGAAACAACGTGCTCGTGAAATTATGATGGGGTCAACACTCTTAGGACCACATCGCGATGATTTACAATTTATTGTCAATGACAATGATGTCGCTGTCTTTGGCTCGCAGGGGCAACAACGAACGACGGCATTGGCAGTCAAGTTAGCTGAAATTGATTTGATGCAACAAGAAACAGGGGAATACCCCGTATTATTGCTTGATGACGTACTCAGTGAACTTGATGCGAATCGGCAAACCCACCTTTTGTTGGCAATTCAAGATAAAGTGCAAACTTTTATCACGGCGCCATCGTTAACTGATGTGGCACGACAACTGATTCACACGCCTAAAGTGTTTCACGTGAAACATGGTGAAATCACCTTAGAAACGGAAAATTAAAAAGGAGAATGTGTTCGCAGATTATATCTGTTCACACGCTAATAATATGGCAGAGAATATCGAAAATGAAGCATTGGAGAACATTGATGGCATTGTAACCGATGATACCGAAATCCGTCAAGCAAGCACCGTTCATGCAGCAGCAGGCGCTTACAATGCTGATCAGATTCAAGTTTTAGAAGGATTGGAAGCTGTCCGCAAACGCCCTGGCATGTACATTGGTACGACCACAGCGCAAGGCTTGCACCATTTGGTATGGGAAATTGTTGATAACGGGATTGATGAAGCATTAGCAGGGTTTGCGTCACATATTACGGTCACAATCGAAAAGGATAACTCAATCACGGTAACCGATGATGGCCGTGGTATTCCTGTCGACATTCAAACTAAAACGGGTAAGCCAGCTCTTGAAACTGTCTTTACGGTATTGCACGCCGGTGGAAAATTTGGCGGTGGCGGTTATAAAGTATCTGGTGGATTACATGGTGTTGGTGCTTCTGTTGTCAATGCCTTGTCAACGGATTTGGACGTTAGAGTTGTTCGTGATAATACTGTTTATTACATGGATTTCAAAGTGGGACGTGTCAATACGCCGATGAAGCAATTGACGGAAAAGCCCACTATTGAGCGTGGGACAATTGTTCATTTTAAGCCAGATGCAGATATTTTCCGTGAAACAACAGTTTATAACTACAACACATTACTAACACGTGTCCGCGAATTGGCCTTTTTGAATAAAGGTTTGCGTATTTCAATTACAGATAATCGACCTGAAGAAGCTGTTTCTGAAAGCTTTCATTTTGAAGGTGGAATTAAAGAATACGTCAGCTATTTGAATAAGGACAAGACTGCTATTTTCCCTGAACCTGTTTACGTTGAGGGTGAAGAAAATGGCATTGTAGTGGAAGCTGCCTTACAGTACACTACCGATATTAAAGACAATCTGCGGACGTTTACTAACAATATCAATACCTATGAAGGTGGGACGCACGAAACTGGCTTTAAAACAGCCTTAACACGTGTAATCAATGATTACGCTCGTAAAAATGGTCAGCTTAAAGATAATGCAGAAAGTTTGACAGGCGAAGATGTGCGCGAAGGCATGACTGCTATCGTGTCAATCAAGCACCCAGATCCACAATTTGAAGGGCAAACCAAAACTAAATTAGGTAACTCCGATGCACGTCAAGCAACGGATCGGATGTTTTCAGAAACGTTCAGTCGTTTCATGATGGAAAATCCAGCAGTTGCCAAGCAAATTGTTGAAAAAGGTGTCTTAGCCCAAAAAGCACGATTGGCTGCCAAGCGTGCACGCGAAATGACACGCAAACAATCTGGTTTGGAAATTGGTAATTTGCCAGGTAAATTAGCTGATAATACCTCAAATGATCCTGAAATTTCAGAATTATTTATTGTTGAGGGTGATTCAGCCGGTGGTTCAGCTAAGCAAGGACGTAACCGTTTGACGCAAGCTATTTTGCCAATTCGAGGCAAAATTTTAAATGTTGGGAAAGCCTCATTGGATCGTGTGTTAGCCAACGAAGAAATTCGATCATTGTTTACAGCAATGGGAACTGGATTTGGTGATGACTTTAATGTTGAAAAAGCCAATTATCACAAAGTCATTATTATGACAGATGCCGATGTCGATGGCGCCCATATTCGAACACTATTGTTAACACTGTTTTATCGTTATATGCGACCACTTGTTGACGCAGGCTATATTTATATTGCGCAGCCACCGCTTTACGGTGTTGCCTTAGGCAATAATAAATCAATGACGTACATTGATTCTGATGAAGAACTTGAAGACTATCTGTCACAATTGCCATCTAATATTAAACCAAAAGTTCAACGTTATAAGGGACTAGGGGAAATGGATTACGATCAACTAGCAGATACAACCATGGATCCGCAGAATCGTCGTTTGCTACGTGTTGACCCAACTGATGCTGAAGAAGCCGAAGCAGTTATTGATATGTTAATGGGTGGGGATGTACCACCACGTCGTAAGTTTATTGAAGACAATGCTGTCTTTGTTGAGAACTTGGATATTTAATAATTGCCATCCAGATGATTTACGTAATGTAATATCATTCAAAATACTTACAAGGAGTTAAGCAGCATGTCTGAATCAAATGATAGTCGCATTAAAAATGCGAATTTGTCAGAACAAATGAAAACATCATTCTTGTCATACGCTATGTCAGTTATCGTGGCGCGTGCCTTGCCAGATGTTCGTGATGGCATGAAGCCGGTTCACCGTCGTATTTTATACTCGATGATTGAACAAGGTAACACACCAGATAAACCACACAAAAAATCAGCGCGTATCGTTGGTGATGTCATGGGTAAATATCATCCGCACGGTGATTCGGCTATTTATGAATCAATGGTTCGTATGGCACAACCATTCTCATATCGACACATGTTGATTGATGGGCATGGTAACTTCGGCTCTGTGGATGGGGATGGCGCTGCTGCCATGCGTTATACCGAAGCACGATTAAGTAAAGTTGCCATGGAAATGGTTCGGGATCTGAATAAAGATACGGTCAACTTTGTGCCCAACTATGATGGTGAAGAGCGTGAGCCTGAAGTCTTGCCGGCGCGTTTCCCTAACTTATTGGTTAACGGTGCTACTGGTATCGCGGTCGGTATGACTACCAATATTCCGACTCATAATCTTGGGGAAGTTATCTCGGCGCTTCATATTTTGATGAAAAAGCCTGAAGCAACGACTGCAGATTTGATGGAGGCATTGCCCGGGCCTGATTTTCCAACAGGCGGTATTGTTATGGGAAAGTCTGGTATTCGGCGTGCCTATGAAACAGGCCGCGGTACTGTGACTGTTCGTGCTAAAGTTGACATTGAACCAACAAAAAACGGCAAAGAACAAATTATCGTGACTGAATTGCCGTATGCAGTCAATAAAGCACGTTTGATTGAGCGAATTTCTGAACTCGCTCGTGAGAAGAAAATTGACGGCATTACCGGCATTCGAGATGAATCAGACCGTGAAGGACTGAGAATTTCTATTGACGTCCGTCGTGATGCCTCAGCCAGCGTTATTTTAAATAATTTGTACAAGCAAACCTTGTTACAGACTAGCTTTAGCTTCAATATGTTAGCGATTGATCATGGCGCACCAAAAACAATGAGTTTGAAAGAAATTCTTGTTGCTTATTTAGCGCATCAGCGTGACGTCATTCGTCGCCGTACTGCCTTTGATTTGCAAAAAGCGCAAGCACGTGCTCATATTTTAGAAGGTTTGCGCATTGCTTTGGATCATATTGATGCCATTATCAGTATTATCCGTGCGTCAGCTACTTCTGAAATCGCGAAAACACGATTGATTGCTGATTATTCGTTATCTGACAAACAGGCACAGGCCATTTTGGATATGCGTCTGGTTCGTCTGACAGGTTTGGAACGCGACAAAATTGAGGATGAATATCAAAAACTTGTTGCACTAATTGCTGATTTGAAGGATATTTTGGCACATGAAGAACGCGTGGATCAAATTATTTATGATGAGTTATTAGAAATTCAGACTAAATTCGGTGATGCGCGACGTACCGAACTACAAGTTGGCGATGTGATGAGCATTGAAGATGAGGATCTCATTGAAGAAGAAGATGTCATTGTGACATTGACAAACAGTGGTTATATCAAGCGTGTGCTAACTGCTGAGTTCAAATCACAAAATCGTGGTGGTCGTGGCGTGCAAGGCATGAACGTCCATGATGAAGATTTCGTCGATCAAATGGTTGCAACATCAACGCATGATACGCTGTTGTTCTTTACCAACAAAGGGAAAGTCTATCGTATGAAGGGATATGAAGTCCCTGAGTATGGGCGCCAAGCCAAAGGAATTCCCGTTGTGAATCTTTTGAATTTTGAAGGTGACGAAAAAATTCAAACAGTGGTCAATGTTCGTGGTGAAGCCAGTGAAAGTAAAGATTACCTATTCTTTGTTACACGCTTAGGTGTTGTTAAGCGTACGGCAGTGAGCGAATTTTCAAATATTCGTACTAATGGTCTAAAAGCTGTCACGTTACATGATGATGATGAAGTGCTATCTGTTGAAATTACTGATGGGACACAAAATATTATCATTGCAACGCACAATGGCTATTCAGTTAGTTTTGCGGAGGCGGATGTTCGCGTCATGGGTCGTTCCGCTGCGGGTGTGCGTGGTATTCGTTTGCGTGAAGGTGACTGGGTAATTGGGTCTGATGTCTTACACGAGAATGATAACGTGTTGGTGATTACTGAAAAAGGTTATGGTAAACAAACACCTGTTAGCGAGTATCCCATTAAAGGTCGTGGTGGTAAAGGTATCAAAACGGCTAATATTACAGAGAAAAATGGGCCTTTGGCCGGTATGATAATTGTCAATGGACAAGAAGACATTATGGTTACGACTACCCAAGGGGTGATGATACGGTTCAGCGTAGATTCAGTTAGTCAAACTGGTCGTGCAACACTTGGTGTCCGTTTGATTAGACTTGAAGACGAGGCGCAAGTTGCCACTTTGGCAAAAGTTGATCAGCAAGAAGAAGTAGCAGATGAAGATGTTTCACGTGAAACATCTGACAATGCACCACTTGATAATCAACAGATTGACCAAGTCTCACAATTATTAGATCGTGCACAAGATGATGCAGAATAACATTTAAAAAGAGTATCTCACTAATAGTGAGATACTCTTTTTTATCATGGTTGAAGATACGACAAATTATGCTTGAAACGACGTGAAACAGGTAGTAAATCACCAGTGGTTAACAAAAGAACTTTGTCTTTGCATTGATATTGTTGAATGAAGTCCTGATTGACACAAAAAGAAGCGTGAACTTGAAGAAATTTATCGTGGTAACGGCTGATTTGTTTAATGGTATTTCGTATTTGGGTCGTGATATTTGATTGATGGACATTGATATAGTGACGCCCGTTGTTACTACTAACATGAGAAATTGTATTCAAATCAAAGGTTTCGGTGTGTACACCATTGTGAATTGCCAGCCAGACCGGCATTTTAAGGTCAACTTGAGTTAATCGTTGATAAGCCATTTGAATAGCAAGCTGCAACTTTTTACCAAATTGTGTTTCAGGTTGTGCTTTTTGGATAAAATCAAGTGCACTAATATGCGATTGAAAGATTTGTAATGATAGTTCATCATGAGTCGTAATAACAATGATCGGAGAAATACAATCAGTTTGACGAATCATTTTCGCCGTATTAATACCAGCATGCAGCAGACCTTTAATTTCTAAATCAAGCAAAATAATTTTTGGATGGGGATCTGCTGCTAGAGCTGTGATTAGTTTTGTTGGTGAATCAGTAATAAAACTGCTTGGCAGATAATGCTGAATTCGTTGCTGTCCAATTGGGTCGTCTTCAAGGATGTAAAAATTCATTAGTCGCTCCAAAAGTGAGAGTTTGTGTAAAGGTATCGTGGCTGACCGTCGTGCGCAGTGAAACATCCGGTTGATGGTTCACATAATGCTTCACAAACGTCAAGCCAATGCCGCTGTGACCTTTTTTGCTAGAAAACCCTGATCGGGTGAGATGATTGGTTGAAAATGGCTGGTCGATACTGTTGATAATTTGAATAATGTGTTCGTTATTGAGAGTTTGCAAAGTTAAGCGTACTAATTTATTTTGTGTTTCTTCAGCTGCTTCAATAGCATTATCAAGTAAAATAGCAATTGAACGATATAGGCTTAGACTGATTTGAGTCTCACACCTTGTTAGTAGATCTATTGAAAATGAAACACCAGTATCACTAGCCATTCGGTGCTTCACTAGTAATAAGCTGCGTAAATTTGAGTCGCCAATTAAATGGATGTTGAAAGATTTTTGATTTGGTAATGTCGTTAAGCTACTTGACACTAGTGTTTCATAGGCACAGGATACTTCCTGTAAATTACCGTTTTGAATAGCAAAGGCTAAACTCGCTAATACATTTTGATAGTCATGCTTGAAGTACCGGAAATCCTCATTTGCTTTTTCTAGGGATTGCGTATAATCGTGTGTGATTGCTATTTCGTGTTGCTTTTGGGATAGTAAATGACGGTGACGAAAAAATGCAATGACAAGACAATTAATAAGAAAAACGAGCAAAAAAACTAATAAAAATTTTGCTTCACTCGAAAGTAAAATAAGCTGCATCAAAATGAGTAAGATATCAATGACGTAGCAAGGTGAAAAATTTGGTTGGCATAGTAAGGCAATGAGTGCTTGAACCATTAAAACGATACCTCTATTCATAAAATTGCACATATATAATCATAACAATAAAATAAATGAATTAAAAATGAATAAAATATCAATAATAATCACTAAAAAATAATACGTCATATCAGTCATAATTGCTTATAATTTGTTAAAAAGGCGCAATGAAGTTCATTTTAGAAACCTGATATAATGGAAGCAGTGTAGCGGTACGAGTTACCGCAGTTCTGAAGTACATGCTGATGGGCAGGTAAAAAGATTGAAAATTCATATTATTCCAGACTGGCATCAGGCAAATGCGGTCGTTCCACAATTTAATGACAGTCGACATCAAGCACAATTATTTTTGTCGCAAGGACAGACAGTTGAATTAGTTGTACTTGATTATTTACCACAATTACGACTATTATTGGCCAGTGCACAACTGGAATTAGCCAATGTCTGGTCGGCATTTGATCAATTACAACACATTGATTTGAAAGCACAGTTACCTTTAGCATTAGCGGATTTAAATTGGCCCAGTGGGGCTCTATTTGTGAGACTCCAAGGGCAAATATTAGTGACTGTCAATCAGCAACATTATGCGACAGTTTATTTGACGCCAAAAACGGATGCATCGCTTGATCATATTGATTTGTACGAAGCTGATCATCTCATACAACGTTTGATTTTGGATGATCGTGGCTTTGTGTCACAAGTACTGACATTTGAACAAGATAATCTTGTACGTCGAGACTATTTGACACCCAGTGGGCAAGTTGCCATCCAAGAAGACTGTTTAACAGGGCAAGTGACAACACAACAAAATTGGACGACACAAACCCAATTTGACAGTATTAATAGTCTAGTTAAAGCTGTTTTGAAATCACATCTGAGCGCAATACCAGATTTGGACAATGTGATTATGGCCAGTGGTGAGTTAAATCGTGAAATCATTCAATCGTGGTCATTTTCTCAACCTGTCGTCATGAGTTGGCCGGCTAATGACCATGAAGCCATGGCAGATGGAGGACATGATAAATCCGGTTTCAATGTTGTTCAAACACCGGCCGATCGAGAATATTTATCGCAGCAAGTGTCAGATGACGTTAATATTAGTATTATTCCTGCGTTTTCCACTGATAATCATGTTGAATTAACTGCAAATGATATGGTGAATCCGATTAAAAAGATTTATTGGACTACTAAATCAATGTCACTAACGGATCAGAAAGTTGTGGTGACGCAATTAATTGATCTATTAGCAAATGATTTTAGTACGACAATTATTTTTGAATCAACGATGTTATATCCAGAAATTCAGGCTATGGTAGACCAAGCCAGTCTCTCTGCTAAGAATGAACATGGTTTAATTGACGATGATAGCCAAGCAGCCTTTAAAGTACGTTTTCAAATTTTGGCGTCTCAAAATGAAATAAAGCGACAACAATTAATGGCGCAGACACGCGTACTAATAGACCTTGATGAGCATCCGGACCAATTTTTACAGTCCTTGGCATTAACATTTTCAGTCCCACAAATTAATTTAGTAGCAACGTCTTATTTAGTGCCACAAGAAAACGGACAACAGTTGGCAGCAATAACTGATTTAAAAGACGTGTTACCCATGTATTTGGATAATCAAGATAAGTTTAATCAAACACAGCGTGCAGCGCGTGAACTGGCTAAAGAGACAAATAGTGAAATGCTTTGGATAAAGTGGCAACAAATCTTTAATAAATTGAAATCGTAACGGGGCATATATGACAACATCTATTTTACAAATTGGCGCCATCGATTGGACGCCAGAAATTACTGCACCATTAGATTGGCACTACACGTCTATTTTTGATTTGCCTACTTTTTTAGCGACACAAAAGGACCCTTATATCCTTGAACAAACTTATGTTGTGTTGACTGATGATGTGTTAGAAAGTTCTTTATTATCTAGTCAGATTCAGGAGTGGCCAGCATTTCGGGTGATTTATTTTGCTACCCAGATTGCTCCTGAATTTCAAACAATATTAAATGAGCGACGTGCTTTTGCGATTAGTGAAACAACACCAGAGTCCGTGTCAAAGCGTATTTTAACCGACCTCTATGGTGGGCAACAGGGATTTTCGACACGTTTTAGCGAAACACAGTTTTTACCAACAGTACCAAGTGGCATTCATTTTAGTCGTATGGGTCGCTTTTTGGCGCGCTTCGACGGTGATTTTGGCTCAGAATGGCAACAAATTGGAACATTACAGACACTTACAACAGACTTCATTGCTAATCAAACCAACGAAATTTGGCTAGATTATCGTCAAACGGGGACAGCCGCTGCAGCTTTGCTATTCATCTTTTATCGCGATGGTGACATTTTGAAGCAAGACATGATTAAAGGGGATGCTTTGCGGCGAATGACGCAGGTTCAAGCGCCTGCTGATTATGACAGCTATCAAATAATTGTTTTAGGCAGTGGCAAAGGACAGTTAACGCTTCATGTTGTTCACCAGCGTCGTTCTCGTCACGGTTTGGGACATTTATTACCTGGTGGTCAGTGGCAATTAACATCAGAAGACGAGGAAGTATTATCTTATTTCAATCCAGGGACGTTGCCTAAACCATTAGTGGTCAACTTTTCAGGGGCACGATTACATGTCGATGGTTTTGAGATGGCATCAGCTTTTAATCAATTAGGTGTTCCGTATTTGCTGTTTACAGATGCTCGTATGCAAGGTGGTGCATTTGATGTTGGGTCGCCAGCCTATGAACAAACAGTGATTGACATCATTAAACGGGCGATGGCGGAACTTAATTTAACATCACAAGATGTCATTTTGACAGGATATTCAATGGGCAGTTACCCAGCGATGTATTATGCTGGGGATATTAAACCCGGTGCACTGGTGTTAGCTAAACCAATTATTAATTTAGGCACATTAACTGCTGATGCAGAATTTGCTCATCAATACAATCAAGACTGGACATTAGATGTTCGACGTCACTTGACAGGATACGTGCGACCAAATGATACTGAAGCTCTGAATCAGAAGCTTTGGCGACATATTAGCACTGTGGACTGGTCAACTACAACAGTAGCGTTACTGACGATGGCACAAGATAATTATGATGGCGACAGCTTACCTGAATTACTTGATTATCTTGACACACATCATGCCTTATTAACGCATCAGGTTGAAGCGGGTTATCATAATGAAAAGATTGATGAAATGGTTGACTTTATGATGACACAGTTGACGCAATTGCGAGACAATCGGCTAGCGGAGGACGAATAATGCAATATCAAATTTATTGGCAACCGCAAACACAATTACTGGCACTACAAGGGGCAACAGTTGATTTTCGAGCATTGAATGAGGTGTTCTATGAACACTATTTTTTGCCAAGTGGCCACATTATTGCTCGTTGGCAGTCACAACGTCATGATTTAAATGACAAACCGATAGCGGATTTACCACGATTACAGCAAGGAAAAACTTATGAAGTAATCCGTCATATTGACATGAGTGAGCGCATGTTTGCCTATCTAAGTATCACTTTTTTTGATGAACAATTTCAGGTCATTAAGACATTTAGTAAAAATGCGGAACAGTTGACGATTGAAGTACCGGATCAGTATCATTTTTATACCGTCGATCTGGTATCTGCAGGTACAGGCAACTTTGTTTTTCATGATTTTTTGCTTAGAGAAAAAATGACGGGTGTTTTAAGTGAAAACGATCAAGAAATTGCGCCCGGTGTGTATACAAATTTACAAAAGCCAGCTAAAATTGTCAGTAAAACATTGCGTGTTATTTTTTCAGAGCCGGAAGCGGCAGTAACTGATTACATGACAGACAAAATTAAAGTGACACAGCAAGGGGTTTTATTTGTCACAAGTGACCATTTACAAGCTGGTTTTTATCGGCAAGACAGCCTGATGGCTGCCTTTAAAAATGCACGCCGCGACGTACATGCTCGTAATATTGAATTTGTCGGGTACGGTCCCGTTTCAAGCTATGCGGCCTTGTACTATCAGCAAATCATCAAAGGTAGTACGGCCATTATCACTGATGATGTGCAACTTGATCCCGGTATTACTGGTTGGGCCATTACACGAACGATTGACGGTGTACGCGCGTTAGGCAATCCAATTGCCCCAAACTATATTGCACGTCTGGTTGTGAATCGACCAAAATATGAGCGCTTAGAGATGTTACCTTATGAAACATTGACTGATGAAGAACTGGCCCGTGCGGCTGAAATTGCTGCTCGCCAACCTAAAGTCAATAAATTAGCGCAATGGTTCACTAAATAAAAAGTCAGTTGTGTTTGACCTAGACTGAAAGATTTCCAGCATAGGTTAAATACAACTGACTTTTTAAACAGGTCGGGATTTATTGATCAGCGTTACAGTGGCAGTACTGGTTAGCTCATTTTTGATACTTTCACGAATCTTAACATCCCATACTTGCAACGTACGACCAACTGATAGTGGCGTGGCCGTTGCAATTAAATGACCTTGCGAGACGGCCTTTAAATGCGCAACTTGGATATCAACACCAACAGGTATCTGACTGTCGTCATTAGCTTCATTAGCGCCTAATGAGGCAGCTGTTTCGGCTAAGAGGGCGTTGATACCGCCATGAACAATGCCAAAGGGTTGCATCAGCTTATCGGTGACGTCAACTTCAACAATTGTTTTTTCTGCAGCTAATAATGTGGTTTTTAGGCCTAAAAGTTCTATAATATTCATATAACTAATTTCCCTTCTGAATGGAGTATAACAAATGACAACTTGGAAAGCTATCAAAACATACGACGAAATCTTGTTTGAAAAAAACACAGATGGTAAGAAACCTGGTAAAATTGCCAAAATCACAATGAATGACGTGTCAACTCATAATGCGTTTACACCTGGCATGGTTTCAGATATGATTGATGCCTTTACATTAGCTCGTGACAACGCTGAAATAGGCGTTATAATTTTGACAGGAGCTGGCGATCAAGCGTTTTCTTCTGGTGGTAATCAAAAAGTGCGTGGCAATGGTGGTTACGTTGGGGCTGATGGTATTCCACGTCTTAACGTACTTGATTTGCAACGTCTCATGCGAATTATTCCAAAACCAATTATTGCTATGGTCAAAGGGTGGTCTGTTGGTGGCGGTAATATTTTGCAGTTGGTTGCGGATCTTACAATTGCCGCTGACAATGCAAAATTTGGACAAACTGGTCCGATGGTCGGCTCATTTGACGCTGGATATGGTTCAGGTTATTTGGCGCGTGTTATTGGTCATAAGCGCGCAAAAGAAGTGTGGTTTTTGAACCATTTCTATTCTGCGCAAGAAGCTTATCAGATGAACTGGATTAATCGTGTTGTCCCTTTGGCAGAAGTTGAAACAGCGACAATTGAATGGGCTGATGAAATGCTGACAAAATCACCAACTGCCTTGCGCTTTATTAAAGCGGCTATGAACGCAGATACGGATGGTTTAGCTGGCTTGCAACAATTTGCTGGAGATGCAACAATGTTGTACTACACCACAGATGAAGCCAAAGAAGGTCGTGATTCATTTAAAGAAAAGCGCGATCCAGATTTTGATCAATATCCTAAGTTTCCTTAATCTAACTGTCACTGAGAAATGAGCTGTTATGACGTTAAAAGTTGCTATTGCACAAATGAATATTGCTTTAGGACAACCTGAGGTAAATGAACAAACCGTGGCAAAATACGCTCAGAAAGCTTCTGAGGCAGGGGCAGATATTTTAATTTACCCTGAAATGTGGAACACTGGTTATGCACTGACTGATTTGCCGCAACTAGCAGACAATGACGGCGAACGGAGTCGTCATTTATTAGCCAGATTAGCCAAAACATATCAACTCAATATTGTTGGTGGTTCGGTTGCAACAATGCGTGATGGGCGATTTTTCAACACAATGTTTGTCTTTAATCAGTTAGGGCAACAAGTCTCACGTTATGATAAGGCGCATTTATTTGGCTTAATGAACGAAGAAAAATATATTGCTGCAGGTAGCCAACCGAATACATTCGGATTGGCAGGTGTCTTGTCAGCTGGTGTGATTTGTTACGATATTCGTTTTCCAGAATGGGTACGGACCATGATGTCAAGCGGTCCACAAGCAATTTTGTATGTGTCAGCAGAATGGCCAATACAACGTATTGCGCAGTGGCAAATTTTATTACAAGCACGCGCAATTGAAAATCAAGCGTTTGTTGTTGCTGCAAATCGTGTTGGTAGTGACCGAGACAATACTTTTGGTGGTCGTTCACTAGTAATTGACCCATTGGGCAACATTGTAGCGCAAGGCACGGATGCTGATGATATGTTAGTCATAGCTGACATAGATATTGCTGATGAAACAGCAATCCGTGGCCAGATACCGGTTTTTAGCGACCGTCGTCCTGATTTATACCGTTAAGCGAGGTAAAGAAAATGCATTTTGAAGAATCTGACTTACTAAAAACGCTTCCAAAACAATTTTTTGCCTCATTAGTGGCAAAAGTAAACGCAAAAATTGCGGCAGGGTATGATGTCATCAATTTGGGACAAGGTAACCCAGATCAACCCACGCCGGATTATATTGTCAAAGCGATGCAGGATGCAACAGCAAAGCCAGCTGATCATAAGTATTCGCTTTTTCGTGGCGAACTGCGCTTCAAGGAAGCAATTGCCCAGTTTTATCAGGATGAATATGGTGTCACCATCGATCCGTACACGGAAGTAGCCATTTTAGCTGGATCAAAAATTGGTTTGGTCGAATTACCTTGGGCATTAATGAATCCGGGAGAATTGCTCTTGTTACCTAATCCAGGATACCCAGATTATCTGTCAGGGGCAGCGCTGGGACGAGTAAGATATGAATCTGTTACGCTCAAGCGAGAGAATGACTTTTTGATTGACTATCATGATATTGATGATAAAATAGCTGAAGAGGCGAAGTTTCTTTATTTAAACTATCCAAACAATCCGACAGGGGCGGTTGCAACGGCCAAGTTTTATACTGATACGGTCGCTTTTGCTGAAGAAAAGCAAGTTGGCATTGTATCAGACTTTGCCTATGGCGCTATTGGATTTGACGGTCAAAAGCCATTGTCATTTTTGCAAACAAAAGGCGCTAAATCAGTGGGAATTGAAACATATACATTTTCAAAAACCTTTAATATGGCTGGTTGGCGTGTTGGGTTTGCAGTAGGTAATGCTGAGATGATTGAAGCACTTAATCTGATTCAAGACCATTTATTTGTATCACTTTTTCCAGCGGTACAAGATGCAGCGATTGAAGCATTGGCAAATCAAACAGCCCGTCAAGAATCGGTCTCGAACTTAGTTGCTTTATATGAGAAGCGACGGGATGAATTTGTTGCAGCAGTGACCAGATTTGGCTGGACCCCCTATGTACCTAAAGGTGCTTTTTATGTTTTAATGCCAGTACCTGAGGGTTATACGTCAAGTTCGTTTGCAGATCTATTACTGGAAGAAGCTAATGTCGCTGTTGCAGATGCATCTGGATTTGGTGATGGTGGCGAAGGCTACGTCCGTGTGGGCTTGACAGTTGAAGCGGAGCGCTTAGTAGAAGCCGCTGAACGAATTAGTCAATTGGCTATTTTTAGACAGTAATGGACTTATTGAAAAAATAATTAAATAAACCTCAAAAAGGTATTGACAAAGGGAAAAAAGAGCGTATAGTTTTAATAGTTGTCTAAGAGGCACCGACGCGAGCGAAAAAAAGTCAACGAAAGAAGTAGTTGACAAGGCGAGCAAAAGGTGATAAGATAATATAGTTGTCTCAAGGGGCAATAAGTAGCACATTGAAAACTGAACAAAACTTTGAACAAACGAATCTGTGGCTGTTACTTAGGTAACAAAAACAAATTTGCGAAGTCAATTCGTA
>NZ_VJYC01000002.1:0-260374 GCF_030400235.1 Leuconostoc sp. UCMA20149 | reverse complement strand
GTCTGTGAGTGTGTTACACGATAATTCAATACGGTCATTTTGAATTCTGGTGAATAGACTCTGTGATTTTTAGACCCAATTGATCCAGTTATCAGAAACTCATCTCGCCACTCAGAGATTGCTTGGTTACTCTTAATATCATATTTTTTGATTAACGTACGTAAACCAGTTTGACCAGACAGCCATTCTTTGACGACCGTTAGTTTAAATGCATTTGAATATTTAGACATAAGAATACCCGATAACTTTCTGAACAGATTTTTATTCTGTCCAAGTTATCGGGTTCGCATCACACTGAAATTAGTGTTATGGCTACTTTTTGTTAGTAAGATAATTGTGATGTTTGGCAATTAATTTTGATGAATAAATTGGACACTTGCAGTAGGTACTGTTCTGGTGCTATAAAGACCGCGACCAGCATTGCCTTCAGAAATTAAGATTGTGCCATCTGAATTAACGTGCTCTACGACGGCAACATGGCCATAGGTTGCGTCTGCACCGTGGAGTCCAGGTGAAAATACAGCAACACTACCCGGCTTAGCTTCTCCGTTAACTTGATATCCCTCTGTTTGTGCTGACTTTGCCCAGTCCTGTGCGTTACCCCAATAATTATCAACCCAGCCTAAGCTAGCTTTGACATACCATGTGCATTGACCAAAGGGATAACTGTTGTTTGCGTTTTTAATGTTTTCGTTACGCTTGTCAATAGCTACGAACGCAGTGTCGTGATTGTTTTCTGTGTCCGATGTCTTGGTCTGTGATTCTTCATTGACCTTCAAGTCGTTGCCAACATATATCCAATGTCCATTTGAGGGAAGGTCATTGATTCGGACAATTTCTGAAACCGAAGTATTATTGGCTATTGCAATATCATAAACAGTGTCACCTTTAACGACGCGGTGAGTATCTGCACTGACCTCCGCATTTGACATGACAAAGGCTGCGCCCATAGTTGTAGTAGCTATTAAAATAGTTTTTACAAGTGATGTGTTCATACTGTGCTCCTTCGTATTGGTAATTGAAAATATATTATTCTATAATTATGATATAACCTAGATATTGTGATATTATGGTTGAATTGTGACTTATTTGTGATGGTCAGTATTTTTGAATTAAATTTACCAGTATGAGGTTAGTGGCAATCAATAGGTTGATTATTGTATCTTTTGGGAATGGAAAGGTAACTGAATAATTAGTAAAAAGGTGATACCGATGCTGAATGAATTTATTTGTAATTATTGAGTGGGTATATATTCTTCCAGCAACTACAAAATGGGTATATGCTGTTGGTATAAAAAATGTAAATTAGCTTATCAAAAAAAGCAACACAATCTGACTATTATTGCCCAGATGTATTGCTTTTTTAATTACTAGGTTACTTCCACTTCAAGTGATAACCATCTTGAGAATTATCATCATCGAAAAATGGTGATAAATCAATGTTGAATTGTTTTGCCAAAACAGCCTTGAAACTGTTCAAGCCAATCATGAAGCCAAAGAAAACATTCATAATGCAAATCATTGCTATTAAGGTCAGGCCTAAACTATGACTGCTCATTTGATCGAAGAATGAGGCAGTGCTTTTGTTAAACAAATGAACAATAATTTGGCTACCTACAATTAGTATAAATATACCACTCATTGAAACATTTTTTGTCAAAGTACGTCGACCATTAGAATGATTTTTTCTGGATGCGATGATAAAAGCAATTGCAGTTGAAATTAATAGCACTAAATAAGGTACGACGTTTAACGCAATTTCAAAATTTTTATCATGCAAATGAATAGCAATTAAAGCAATGGCATTAAAGAACGCAACCATCTGTATTACATTGACAACAAGGTCAACAAATAATTCTTGTTTTTTATCACTAACTACTTCATGTTCATATCCGCTAAACAATAGCCCAGCGATGACAACAATTATCTGTAGGCTACCCAGAATAACAGCCCCTAAACTACCTTGATGGACCCCAATGGCTAACACGAGAAAACCAGTTAATGCATTTAAAATCATAAATACAGTGCGGCTAATGCCATTTAGTAGACGACTTTGTTGTACATTTTGACTGAAGACATACTTGGTTGCCTGCTCTTGAGTTAAATCTGTATGAGTCATATTTTTCACTTTGGTAAGCGTATCTGTTTTATACTAGTATTTTTATAATCGATTGCTTACCAGTTCCTTTCATAAATGTTGAAACCTTGTTTGTGCACGCAACAGGTCTCATAATGATAGTTTATCGAAAAATAATGCTTTTTATGCCATCAAAATATGAATTTTCTGTACGTAATGTCACATATATGTTAGATATTGAAAGTGCTGATAGAACGGCAATACCAATGGCTGATTTGTTATAAAATAATGGACACATTTAATTCACAAACACACTCAAAATCAACTGCACATTCAAAATAGTCAATACACTCGCAATAAAATAACCCAGTATTGTCACCCACTTTTGGTTAACAAATCTTGTCGTCATGTAGCGTGTTTTGCTGGTGAAATACACGAGTGGAAACATCGAAAATGGCAACGCTATACTGAGAAAAATTTGTGAGTAAACAATCAGTTGGTCGAGCACGCCTTCTTTTGCGCCAAATAAGATCACCAGTAAAATAACAGGGATAATTGCCAAAAGACGCGTGATGACACGTCGTAACCAGAGTGGGAGTTTCAAGTTAGTGAAACCCTCCATGACAATTTGACCACTTAGTGTGCCAGTGATGGTGGCGTTTTGACCTGAAGCGAGCAAGGCGATAGCAAACAAAGTGCTCAAAAATGGTGACGCAATTTTACCCGCTAAATGTGGATTTTGCAACGCATGGTACAAGTCACTGAAAGCAGACAGATTGGCTTGCGTACCATAGAACAGGGCAGCGCCAAGAATCAGTAACAAAGAGTTGATAATCAAAGCGACGAATAAATGAACATTAGAGTCCCATTTTGAAAATCTCACGGCCTCAGCGACTTGCGTAGGATCATCATGATCAAAACGACGAGTTTGCGACAAAGAGGAATGCAAAAATAAATTATGAGGCATGATTGTGGCACCAATGATACCAAGTGACAGGACCAATTGCGAATGGTGGAGTAGACTAATTTGTGGGCAATAGCCGCGTAATAAATCACCTAATTGCGGTTGCGCTAACGCGACTTCATAGGCAAACACCAAACCAACAGCAAAAATTAAAATAAACACAATGGCTTCGACGCGTTGAATACCAAATCGAAGCAACGCTAGTAGCAACAAAACGTCCAAACTAGTAATTAAAATACCAATAAATAATGGTATTTTAAACAGCAAGGTTAATGCAATCGCAGAACCGACTACGGAGGTAATATCTGTAGCCATCATGGCGAGTTCAGATAGTAACCACAATAAGATTGCAACAGGACGATTAACGTGCTGACGAATGATTTGCGCCAAATCAAGCTGTGTCACAACACCAAGCTTGGCCGCTAAATATTGCATTAGCATCGCCACTAAAATTGACATCAAAATGACTGACAATAACAAATAACGATAATGAATGCCACCCATAATCGACGTGAGCCAATTGCCTGGGTCCATATAGCCCACCGCAATCAGAGCCCCGGGACCACTATAAGCTAAGAATTTTCGCCAAAATGCACTTTCATAAACGCCTGGTACGGTAACAGAATTGTTGATTTCAGAGAGACTTTTCTCAGTCATGAGCCACCTCGTCAGTAGCTAACTGTGCTAAAAAGCTAGAAAAGTCAGCGGAATCGTTAAAAGATGGTACGACATCATACAATTCGCCGCCCGCACTGCCAAAAGTTTGATAGCCTTGGACACTAATTTCTTCAAGTGTTTCGAGGCAATCTGCCACAAATGAAGGGGCAACAATTAACACGCGCCGTTTACCGAGTACAGGCAATTGTTGCAAGGTGGGTCGCAAATATGGCTTTAACCAAGGCATGGGACCAAACTTTGACTGGAATACTTGGGTGACATTGTCGCGGTTTAGTGACGGTACCAATGACATCAAATTTGTGGTTGTGTCCGTACACTGTTGCAAGTATGGATCGCCTTTGCGGACATACGAGCTGGGAATGCCGTGGTAGCTGACCAGCAACTGATCATATTTATCAGGATCCCACTGATTAGCTACCGTTTTAGCGAGGAGTTGTTGATAACGTTCGTGTTGGTAAAAATCAGTAATGATTTGTGTGGGAATTCCTGTGGCTTCGACTTGGTCAACAATAGATTTTGTGGTTGTTGTACTATATTGTGGAAAAAGTGGGAGGACAACGATGTTGTCAACACCGGCGTTTTGTAATTTGTGTAGTTCACCAGCAATACTTGGTTGACCGTAAGTCATGGCATAGTTAACCTGCCAGTCAGGTAAAAGCGCTTGAATTTGTTGTGCTTGCAATTCTGTATATTGCATCAAAGGTGAACCCAATGGTTGCCAAACATGTTGATAAAACGTCGCTGAACGCCATGAACGAGTGGGCAAAATAATGTGATTGAGAATTGGTTGCCAAAGCCATTTTGGCATTTGAATCACATTAGGGTCAGACAAAAAGACTTTGAGATATTGCTTGACGGCTTGTGTGGTAGGCTCGGCTGGCGTGCCGAGATTAACAATTAATAGACTATTTTTCATAATTTTCCCTCACTAACTAGTATAAATTGAAGCAAGTCCTTATCATTTGATAAAAGTAGTACAAGAAATGGGATAATCTGTCAGGTTATTGAGGCGAGTATTGGTGGATGTGATACAATAATAATGCTATTAAAGCAAATCACCGCATTGATTTGCTTCTTTTTTTACAATGACAAGGACGCTACTAAAAAAGCATGATTGTACTATTTAATAAACCTTATAATGTATTGACCAAATTCACAGATGATCAAGGACGAGCTACCTTAGCTGATTACATCGACATTCCGCGTGTCTATGCGGCAGGGCGTTTAGACATGGATAGTGAGGGGCTGTTATTGTTAACCGATAATGGCAAGTTGAATCATGAGCTGACTGATCCTGAGAATAAAGCCTACAAAACTTATGTTGTTCAAGTAGACGGTATTCCAACAAAAGCCCAATTGCGTGAATTAGCGCAAGGTGTTATGCTCAAAGATGGCATGACCTTGCCGGCCAAAGTGAAACGAATTCCGTATCCAAAATGGTTATGGGAACGTGAAAAGCCGATCCGCGTCCGGCAAAATCAACCGACTAGCTTTATTCAACTCAAAATTAAAGAGGGACGCAATCGTCAAGTGCGTCGCATGACAGCAGCTGTGGGAATTCCGACGTTACGGTTGATTCGCACACATATTGGTGATTATCATATTGCTGATTTGAAGCCAGGTCAGTATCGTGTGGTGAAATAGGCGACGAACCGGTATAATAGTAAAAGATATAAATTAAAAGAGGTGACCTCATGGGACGTAAATGGGAAAACATTAAAATGAAAAAGGCGCAGACTGATGGTGCTGCCGCCAAAGTTAACAGTAAATATGGGATTGAAATTTATGCTGCTGCCAAGCAAGGTGGCAGCCCTGACCCCGAAGCTAACTCAACTTTGAAGTTTGTGATCGAACGCGCCAAGCAGGCACAGGTACCAAAGCATGTTATCGAACGTGCTTTGGAAAAAGCCAAGGGCTCGGGCGATGAGACTTTCATTGAAGGGCGCTATGAAGGATTTGGTCCTAATGGGTCATTAATTATTGTGGATACCTTAACTTCTAACGTCAACCGTACCGCAACCAACGTTCGCACGGCCTTTAACAAAAATGGTGGCACTTATGGCGCTTCAGGTTCAGTTAGCTATCTTTTTGACGAGACTGGTGTGATTGTCTTTGAGGGGGATGATGCTGATGGTGCCTTAGAGACATTGTTAGACGCTGAAGTAGACGTTCGTGATGCGGAACAACAAGACGACCAAGTCGTTGTTTATACTGAACCAACCGCATTACATCAAGCAATTGCGGCATTGCGCGAGAGTGGGGTATCTGAATTTTCGACCACTGAAATTTCGATGTTGCCACAATCAGAAATGACGCTTGAAGGTGACGATTTAGAAGCATTCGAAAAATTAGTTGACGCCTTAGAGTCAGATGAAGACGTGCAACAAGTTCACCACAACGTGACCTTATAATAAATATCTCTCACTAAGCCAATAACATGTTATTGGCTTTTTTTTTGTGCGAATATGTGCTAAAAATAATAAAATTATCATTTTGAAAATCCGACTTAGAAATGACATAAAACGGTCTGATTATAACCTTAAAAGTTGCTATAAAGGCTTTTAAATGGCTTTTATGAGGAATTGTGCCCAAAAAAAGAAGTTTGTAAACAAACTGTGAAAAAACGGTTTATGGGGTAAATTTTATACTATAATGGTGCAATGTTCATGAACAAAAAATTTGAAGATGAGAGATGAATATGAGAAAACGACGAGCTTATCTAATGTTCTCGGGCTTTGCCTTGATGGCTATTGCTGGTACAACGGTTGGTGTCAACACCTATCAACAGCATCGCCTAGCGCCCTACAAGACCGCAAAACAGCAAAAAGTGCAGACGGTCGTCCAGAATTTTCCGACAACTGTTGTCAAAACTAAAGCACAAAAAGCTGATGATTTGAAAACAAAAGGGATTGAGACGCCTTATGACACGCAACTCACTGCGCAAGGCAAAAAGCCTAAGGAAATGACGTTAGCAGAAAAGTCTAATACTTATGTGAAGATGACTTTGAGCTTGTCGGCTGAGGCGGCAGCGCAAAAATCAAGCACGCCAAACCCTGACGGTACGTCAGCAACGCTGAATCATATCAATCAAGCCGAGCAAAACATAATTGACCAACAAACGCCAATCAAAAATCGTGCTGAGCAAATTACTGGTAAAAAAGTTCTTAAACAAAGTGGTTATTTGGTCAATACTTTGTCAATTATGGCTAAGCCAACACAAGTGAAGCAACTGTCGGCCATTGCTGGCGTGAAAGAAGTTCATATTCAAAGTGTTTACCAGCCGGCAAATTCTAATGATAATGATCTTGCCCAAGTCACTGACGACTGGCGTTCAGCGCATGGCGGTGACGGCAGTGGCATGTTAATTGCCGACATTGATTCGGGTATTGATTACACGCACCCTGATTTGAAATTAACCACTACAGGCAGTAAACAGGCTAAGTTAAGCAAGGACAGTTCAAAACTGTTCCAAAAATTCAGTTCGTACGGTGTTTATCAGTCAAATAAAGTGCCATTTGCCCACAACTATGCGGATAACATTGATTCTCAAGATGAGTTAAAAGACAATGGAATCACTCACGAACACGGACAACACGTCGCTGGTATTTTAGCAGCTAACGGTAAAGTAAAAGGGGTGGCACCTGAAGCGCAATTGCTGGATATGAAAGTGTTCAGTAATCATCACAATGGGGCGTCAACTGATTCAATTGTGGACGCTATTGAAGATTCAGTGAAGCTTGGCGCTGATGTTTTGAACCTATCATTAGGTTCATCATTGACTAACTATTCTAGTCTGATGCCGGAAACAGCTGCGTTAAATCGTGCGGCTAAATTGGGTGTTGTCCCAGTTGTCGCGGCTTCAAATGACGGTCGCGCTTCAGCTGAGCAATCTGACTTACATACCGTGGCACACAATCCAGAGGAGGATATTTCAATTAGTTCCATGTCACTTGCTGACGGTGCTATCTCAGTAGCCTCGATGGAGGGCACGCAAACACACGCGTTGACGACCAACTTCTCAGATAGTGCAGGCAAGACATTTAGTGATAAAGTGCCGGTGCGTGTGTCACCAGGGATTCCAGATGATTTCTGGACGAAGAAACATACGATTCGGGATAATGGCGTGCCTTGGAGTGATGAGGGATACAATTATGACGAGACAAAAAAGGCTGATTGGATATCAAAAGGATTTAATCTTGCAACCGACGCCCATAAAATAAAAATTATTCAATATAATCCTGACCCTGTAGCTAACACGACCGTTAAAGACATGCAGCGTACTGCAAAAAAGAATGACGTTGACATGGTTATTTTGATTGATTATAAAGATCGGTCATTACCAAGCTGTGAATTTGCACCAGTCGATGATGAAAACGCACCTGCGATGTTAATATCCTATCAAAGTGGACGACAATTGTTGGCTAAAGTAAGAGAATTGGCACCTGATTATTATGGTAAAGAGCCGTTACCGGAAGATGCATCAGCTGAAGACGCGAATAAAAGACAAGAAGTAGCAAACGCGTCACTCACTGCCCCAACGACCACAACTGCTGACAATCAAGATACTGGTAAGATGAGTACATTCACCTCTTGGGGATGTACACCGGATTTGAACTTAAAACCTGATGTTACTGGGGTTGGTGGCAATATTTGGTCGCTGTCTAACAAAGACTATGCGCAAATGAGTGGCACGAGTATGGCGTCCCCATTTGTTGCCGGTACGGTAGCTTTGTTGAAGCAGCAAGCCAACAAGCAACATGTCAATCTTGGTCAAGGTAGCAACAAGTTCATTAAGAATATGAAGACATTGCTGCAAAATACAGCGCAACCAGTATACAGCAAAGATGGTCAAGCTTACTATTCACCTCGCCAACAAGGTGCTGGTTTGGTCCAAGTTGATAATGCAATCAAATCACACACCGTCGTTACTGACGCCAAAGATCAAGATGGTGCTGTAGACCTGAAGAGCTTTAGTGGTCAAACAAAGACATTTACTTTGAATATTAAAAATGTCGGTAATAAGGCAGCCACCTATTCGGTTAAAGGACTTGGCGGTGTCGCAACTGAAATTCGTACCACTGATTCTAAGGCGCCAAATGAAGTTGGCATTCGAACAACTTATAACTCAAACGGGGATGCATTAGATACAACCAGTTTGAATGGCGTTGGGACTTACTATTATCGTGATGAACAACCTTATCTGGACTTGGTGAGTGAGCATAATATTGCTAACGCCACACTAACAGCCAGTCAAAATCAAGTGTCTGTGCCAGCTGGTCAGACAAAGACTGTTGCCGTGACAGTCACAGTGCCAAAAACTCAAGCTAAGCAGAGTTGGGTAGAAGGTTATGTTCAAGTTAAATCTACCAAAGATAGTGAGCCAGCAGCCAACATTCCTTATTTTGGTTATTATGGTAACTGGGACGCAGGACAAGTCATTGATAAGCCAGCACAAGAAAAAGGATCAATCAAAGGTTGGGGTTATTTAGGTGATTCTCATTATTTGCGACCATTAATGACAGGAAATACGGGTATCGCTTCTAATGAATATGTTACACAATATACCAGTGATAATGATCACGCGGCTATTTCATTTCAAAAGAGTAGTGCGCATCAATCAGCCGTTGATTTAGAGTACATGTTACGTTGGACAAAAGAAATTGATGTTGATGTGCTGGGCGCTGATAAAAAAACCGTTCTGACACATTTAGCAACGTATCAACAATCTAAGCCAGGACTAATCACCACAGAATGGAATGGCACAGTGCCCAACCCTAAAACGGGTAAATCTGACAAAGTAGCTGATGGTGTCTATTACATTCGTACCAAAGCAAAAATGTTAGATGGTGCTAAAACAGAGACCGTATTCCGTAAATTAACCGTTGATAATGTCATGCCAAAAGTTGCCAATGCACATTTGAAGTATCAAAAAGATGGCGTTCGCTTAACTGCCGATATTAACGAAAAAGGTTCTGGTATGTTTGACCTTTCTAATGACTACACGGGTGGCAAGGTTGATTTACGTTTGAATTCGATTCTAAGTTCTAATCAGTTTGATACACCTGAAAAGGAGAAAACCTCTGGTTGGTTACACAATCATTTTGATATCCTTTTGAATGAACAACAAGTTGAAAATTTGAAGCAGCAAGATAATAAAGTGGAAATTACCTTACGTGATCGTGCTGGCAATGGTGATTGGTTTGAAAATCAGCTGAAGTTATCCGTTGAGGGGACTAAAGAAACTAAAAAGCAAGTGGATAAATTAGCAAGTAAATTCAGCGTTGATTATCAAAATATGATCAAGCAGACTAAAGTTGATGGTGAATATAGTGATTTGTCAGCTGATGCAGATCGAGTGCATATTGACACGGGAGAGCATGCTGATCCCAATAGTGCACCAAGTGAACATAAAAGCATCAACGCATTTGATTTAAAAGCGGTCGATTCAAAGTATTGGTCAATTCAAATTAATGGCTCTTGGAATCAAAATAAGCCATTCAATGTCACGTCATGCGATAGTCAAGACAAACAAATTGATCATGTGACTGTAACGGCTAAAGATGGTAACTGGTCAACCCGAATTAAGGTAGGAAAGCTTGGATATTTGAAGTTTACTGACGCGTCGGGTAAAGAGTTGACTAAGCCGGTGGTGCCAGAGATTCCGATTGGTGAGGGAATTGATACTCAAATCGATCAAGCTGCTTTAGCAACTGAATCACATGGTAAGTGGATTAAACGTGGCAATCATGAAATTCTTGTCGTACCGTATAGTACAAGTAGTCTGAATATTAAAGGTGCTTTCACTGGTGCTCACACGCCAGATAAGGTGTTGATTTATAATAATCAAGTGATTGATCAAGATTCCCGTACTATTCGAGTTGCAAAACCAATTTGGACTGATAATCACTTAAATATGCAAGTTTATACTGGGCAGTCTGGTTTAGAAAAGAATGTTGAGGCTACTAAATTAGGAGTGGATGGGTCATATAGTGGTCAGGTCAGCCTTTGGGATGCGCAAACATTAGCTAATTTGCAGAATAACAGTCTGGATCTGTTGAAAACAACGAGTAATTATGAGGGAGGTGGATCAAAAAATTGCCAAACTAACGGCCTTCAGAGTGTTCAATTTGCTGGTTATGAAGCCGAGTATAGCGATATATTGCCACGGATTATAATACCAGAAGGAAGTCAAAATCCTTTCTTTAATCCGGAGTTTGCGACAGCCAATGTTTCGAAAAATGATCCTTTGAGTAAATATATATGGCAACTATCAGACTTTAGTAAGACATTCAGTTTGCCTGTCTATCGTTTACCAGAAGGTGAAAGCCTATCATCTGTCAAGGATAATGGTGTTGAAAAAGATTCAATCCTGCCTTTGAAGCCTGAACACAGTGCTGATTCTTTGGGGCTTGATGACAAACATCCAATCATGATGATCGGTTCCGACGTTGTGATCACACCTAGCAACTTGCTTGATGAGAATGGTGCTTTAAGGTGTTACAATCCATTCACACAAGACCTAACGATCACTGGATATGCTATTCCAACAATCAAGAACTTGCGTTTTGTTTTGAACAGTGCTAACCCTGATGACGCGTCAAATCAAGTCAAAGTAAACCCAGATGGTAGCTTCAAGTTCGTTGCCCATCACGTGGGACCTGTTGTTGAAAAAGCGTTTGTTGTGAAATACGATCAAACGATCAACGGTCAAACAACTGCACAGACACAAGAACATGCGTTGAAAATTAACTTAAGTCAGCCAGCTATTCATCTTGATACGGACACCCATTGGGTGCAACGACCAAATAGCCATCATTTTGATGTCTACACGTCCAACACAAGCTTCACATTAAGCGGACAAGTATCTGCTTATAACACTGGTGTCGCCGTGAACGTCAATGGTGAAAATGTCTTTGTTGGCAAGACTAATTGGGACGATGCAAGTAAGTATGGTACGCCATATCTTGGCTTTGCCCCCGAGAAGTTCAGCAAGACTTACAAGTTAAATAAGCATGAAACAACAACGTACAACATCATGCCATATCAGCTAACTGATACTGGTAATGTTGGTGATACGTATGAAATTGTCGTTCATCAAGTCGGCAAGTAAATTGACTTGAGACGCACAGATATGACAAAAAACCGGTTGCAAAATCGGTTTTTTGTGTGATACCGCTTACAATTAATCAAAAACCCTAGTTCATATTTTATTTACAAAATCATCATAATTGTCCGGAATTCATAAAAGAATGCATACTGTACAACGTTTTTCAGCCAATTTGTGACCATTCGACTGCAACTCAATTCATAATTCGTTCACGGGGTGGACATATTTGGCGTATATACTATGAAAATGTTCAAGAAGTTCATGAAATTTTTGAAAACTTTGCCGTAAGTTACAGCAAAATTCAAACAATGAACAAAAAAAGAGAGCATTTGAGGAGAAGAAGTATGTCTAAACTTAAATCAGCGCTATTACTTAGCATTGCGCTAAGCCCAATTTTTGTCAGTGCTACGCGTGGTATTGAAGTTGTGCACGCCGAGGTGGTACAAAATGCCGTGGCGCAACAGGTGAAGAAAGCGACAGAAGTCAAACCAGTAAAGGGTACGGACGAAAAGAAGACTGACGATAAGAAGGTTGATACCGTTACAGCAGCAAGTCAAGGTGATTCAGATATAGATAACACCCGCTCAGAGAAACCAAATATTATCGCTTTTAATGATAAGGATTTCCTACAAAAATTCAAGGCAACAAACTATTATCAACAACAAGTAGCGATGTATGGTGAAAATAAGCCAGGAGCTGATGCAGCCTTAGCAGCTCAAGGGGCCAGTTATCTTTCTTCAATCATTGGTGAAGCGTTTATCAAGGCAGAAAGCAAGCCAACGATTATGAAGGCGCTTGGCTTTGCTGGGCCAATTGGTGCATTATTGAGTTGTATGATTGACTGGTTGACACCAGCCGCAAGAAATAAAACAGACGAAAAACTCGATGAGATAAATAAGAAACTTGACGATCTAGGGATACACTTAGACCACGTTGGCAGCGCCATTTCGGATCAGATTAACGAAGCTAAAACAGAGACGAAATTAGAAGATTTTAAGAAAACAATTGCAGCAACGCGGACACCATTTGGCACCGTTGCTGGAGAAATTTCTCAATATCAAGCAGGTCATAACATTACCTTGGCTAGCAAGGATAAAGATGATGTGAAAACGTATGTGAATGAATATGCTAAGCTGTACCGTACTACTGAGTGGGGCTTCGATAACAAGTCGCAAGAAGTTTCAGGAATGCCTAACTCAGAGAATTTAACAGTTTTCAAGGACTTATGTGCCTTTGGAAAGGCCATAGTTAGTGGCGATATTAACCAAAATAATATTTTCCGAGTTATGAGTAATTATGAATCGTTAAGAGAATTTTTTAACACGCAAACATTTGCCACGCGTGAAGCATTTGCTGAGTATGTCATGAGTCACTATACCGTATGGGCGAGTGATATGATGACAGCGATATTCTTTGATTACTTCCGTGTCAAGGGTCAACTTGATCTGATCACGGCAAGTGATGAGTATAAGGAAAGTGTAACGGCGGCCAAAACGAATGGCACAACAATTGATAAAGAATTTCAAAAAAGCTACCCTATATCATATACCCTATTTAATAACTTGAGGTCAAATGCCCGAAATGATCTCATGCGTTTAGGATATGATGTAACGTCAGACAAAGGTCATAATGATTCGTATGATTTGGACGAGTATGATAAGAATCAGTGGGTTGACAAATATAACAACAATAGCGTGAGCCTTGGTGCGGGGGAAACTGATATATTAGGCGCTAATGTGAATGCTGTGAACTATGCGTATGCGAATGAGATTAAGAATGATCCCTTTGATACAACAAGTAAGGACTCTAATTATGAGGCTAGATTAAAGGCAGCTCAAAACGCAGTAGAAGCGGCAAAGAATAAGCTGGCAGAACTAACAAAAGATGAAGAATATGCACCATACACACATGACGAGTATGAAGCACGAGCTGATGCAATGAACGAACTAGATCGAGCTCAACAAAAGTTAGAACAGGTAAAAAATGAAATTAAAACAGTTCTAAAAGATGACAAAGGGAATCCTATCGTAGCTAAACTACAAGCTGAAGAAAAAACATCAAACGATGGCAAAATGCTTTACTCATATCGCAATAACAAGTGGGTTTATAGTAAACTAGTATCTGGACCAGCTGCATATGCTGCTAAACATATGGTTGAAAAAAATAAGACGGACTTGGACGATGTGAAGAATAAATCGATTGGGTACAAAGGTGGTGGTTCAACCGCTGTTGATTATTTTGACATTTGCTGGACACACAATACGGATCTTCCTGCTAATCCGAGCTGGAACGCAGTATTTGAAAAAGCTTTGACAAGTGATGATTTGCTCTGTCTAAATACTGCTGCAGCCACTCGAAATAAAATTGGTATCAACAGTTTGTTATCAAATACCGTGACTCATGTGGTTAATGGCGTTACTCAATTGGGATTCTCAGAGATTGGAAAGACCGGTCGAATCATAGGCGATGGTGATTATAAACTTGCCATTGATCCGGCGGGTACATGGTATACACCTGGGTATACTATTGGGCTAGGTTACTATCAAAATAATAAACACACGAATCCAAGTGTTGATCAAAAAACAGTTTATCAAAACTTCAGTTATGTTGGCACATATAAAGACTCTAAGACAAATGAGTATGTGCAGGATTATCATGATAAGCACTATGATCAAGAGGATGTCACTTTCATTAGAGGCGTCAAAGATGGTGATAGCGAGTTAGGTGCATTAAACAACGGCAATAAGACACCCGTTGCACCTGAGCACTTTGTTGAGTAATCATTTATAATTTAATAAATAGATTAAGTAACTATCATAAAATAAACAAACACGCCCAAAATTTCACTGCTTTGGGGGTGTTTGTTTTGTAACAGCGTCTATACCCTAACATCAAGTTCATGTTATCATGAATGAATACGGGAACAACTTGTGAGCACGAGCGAATTGAGGGGAAAATGTTGAAAACAAATAAACTTAAATATTTAGAGAATTTTCTAGACAAGCATCCGAATTTAAATGATGATGAAAAGCAGGTCATTGAAAACACCATTGTTAATTTAGGTCGTCCAAGGACATTGCAAGACAGAGAAATCACACATTTGACGAATTCATTTCAAAAGCTTTCTCTAGATAGCAAGCTATCAGATGATGGCAAAGTCTTGTCGAAGCAATTGCACAGAAGCGATTGGTTTTATGGCATACTCAATAATTTAAAGTTTTTTGGTAATTGAGTTTTTTGAGTATTGTTTAATGCTATGATAACTAAGCATTGGACTTGACAAAAAATAACTAACCGAAAAAGCGCTTAATTCATACCACATGAATTAAGCGCTTTTATTACTGAAACAGGAATACACCAAATTTCGAACTATCTTCACATTCTACCCACAATAACTTCAAATATAACAGTTATACTACAATTACGTTAAAAATTTGATTTATGTTGATAACAATTTCACTAAAATTCGTATTATATCAATATAATGGCGATTCGGGGTTGAATAGATGAAAAAAGTAGCTTATATGGTTTCGGTGATGCTAGCTGGTATGCTTATTTGCTGGTCTATCGGGCAGATGAGTGGGACAAAAAAAGCCACATCTTCTACACCTGCGGTCGTGTTGGCAGCAGAATCACACAAAGCCACACCACTTGCCCAAGCTAAGTTAGACTATCAACAATATAACTATGCCAAAAGTCTCAAATCAATTACCAATGACGATTCAACCAAGGCTAAAGCGCTCAAAAAAGAAATTGAAGCCAGTAAGTCAGACCTTGTAACATGGAACGATCCGGACAAGTACAGTCATTTATTTTTCCACAGCTTAATTGTTGATCCAACGCGCGCCTTTACGTCACAAAAGGGGCAAGGTTACAAGGATTACATGGTCACGATTGGCGAGTTCAATAAGATGTTGACGCAGCTCTATGCCAAAGGCTACGTGCTGGTTAATTCTGAGCGATTGGTGAAGAAAAACGACAAAGGCGAGTTAGTATTTGATGGGGTTAGTTTGCCAAAGGGTAAGACGCCATTGGTTCTGTCACAAGATGATGTAAACTATTATGAATACATGATCAATTCTGGATTTGCCTCGAAGCTGGTGGCTACCAAGAACGGCATCAAGAATGAATATATAGACGCTAATGGTAAGACCTCGGTTGGTAATTATGATTTGGTGCCAATCGTTGATGAATTTATCAAAACCCACCCTGATTTCTCATACCGTGGTGATAAAGGAACATTGGCGGTGACAGGTTATAATGGTGTCCTTGGCTACCGAACATCCGTGTCACAATACGGCGACACGGCCAAGACTAAACGCGAAACGACAAAGGCTCGCGAGGTCGTCGCCGCCTTGAAAGCAGACGGCTGGAATTTTGCTTCACATTCATGGGGACATTTAAATATGAAGACTTCTTCGGTGGCAGATGTCAAGCTAGATACTGACCGTTGGGAAAAGGAAGTGCAACCCATTGTCGGCAAGACGAACATTTTGATTTTCCCATTTGGCGCAGACATTGGCGATTGGCAGGGGTATCAAGATAATAACGAGAAGTTTGCCTACCTGCGACAAAAAGGTTTTGAAATCTTTGAGAACGTTGATGCGTCGCACACGTCGTGGGGTGAGATGACGACGAAGTATTATCGCCAAGCCCGTATCAATGTTGACGGCATTCGCATGACAGATGACTTGAATGGCACAAATTCAGTGCTCAACCCATTCTTTAACACATCAGAAGTCATTGATAGCACCAATCGTAACAAATAAAGCACGCCGTTCTGGTGTGCTTTTTCTATTGACTAAAACGATACACAAGTTTTATTAAATTGATATGATAAAACATAATAGCAAAACCCAATTTTTGCTATAATGAGAATGATTATATTGACTAGAATTCATGAATTAAAGAGGACATTCTCACATGGCAAAGGTAAAATTTCACATTGCGTCACAAACGGAATTGGTTTTGGATGAAGATGCCAAAGCAGGTGACATCGTTGATTTGAATGACGAACAAAACATTGACACGAGCGTCATCAATGGAACGATTGCCGAAATGTTAGATGACAAATTGGTGCAAGCCAAGACGGAATGGGAAGTCCAACAGCAAGCACAAGCAAAAGCTGAACTGGAGAACCAACTCCAACAACAAAAAGCGACGCTACAAGAAAATATCAATGATAAAGAAAACAAAATTGTCGCCCTTGAGACACAATTAAAAAGTATCACTGAGCAAAATAACGTTGAACTCAAGGCACAGCTGACACAAAAAGATTTGGACTTGAAAGATACGTTGGCTGATAAACAGGCCAAAATCACAGTGCTTGAGTCGCAAATTGAAACGATTAAGCAACAACACCAAGCTGAATTGGAAACACAATTACTTAAAAAAGACGCAACGGCGCAAAGTGAACTGTCGCAGCGCGACCAAAAAGTGTCCGAATTGACATCACAATTACAGCTCAAGGACAAAGAAAAAGAACTCCAAATTGCTAATGTGAAAGATCAATATGAAGCTCAGTTGAAGTCTGCTAACGAACAGGTTGAGTTTTATAAGGATTTCAAGGCACGCCAATCTACCAAGGAAATTGGTGAAAGCTTGGAACAATACGCGATGACTGAATTTAATAAAATACGACCTTACGCGTTCCCAAACGCCTATTTTGAAAAAGACAACGCATTATCTGAGACCAATTCAAAAGGTGATTTTATTTTCCGTGATTACCAAGATGGGACAGAATTTGTCAGCATTATGTTTGATATGAAAAATGAAGCCGACACAACAGCTTCCAAGCACAAAAATACTGATTTTTTCAAAGAATTAGACAAAGATCGCCGCGAGAAAAACACAGAATACGCCGTGCTAGTATCAATGCTAGAAGCCGATAGTGACTTGTATAACACGGGTATTGTGCAGGTTAATGACTACGACAAAATGTACGTGATTCGTCCGCAATTCTTTATCCAGTTTATTGGTGTGTTGCGCAACGCCGCGTTGAATTCGGTGGCATATAAGCAAGAACTCGAACAAGTTCGTGAACAAAATATTGATATCACTCATTTTGAAAGCGATTTAACGAATTTCAAGAATGCCTTTGGCAAAAATTACCAAAGCGCCTCAAAAAACTTCAAAAGTGCCATTGACGAAATCGACAAAGCCATCGCCCGCATGGAAGCCGTCAAGCGCTCACTCACAACCTCCGAAAACCAACTGCGTTTGGCAAATAACAAGTTGGAAGATGTCAGCGTCAAGAAGCTGACGAGAGGTAATCCAACGATGAAGGCGAAGTTTGATGGGTTGGGGGAGTGAAAGGGAAACTATTTTAGACGTGCCGCTTCCAGAGGTTGTTAGCCAATTTTCTCAATTGCTGCACTTATAATTGTTTCAGCATTCATCGTGCCATAAGCCATCATTTCAATGTTAACAACCGGAATGTCGGCGCCATATTTATCATTATATTTATCAAACAAGTAGCTTACTTGAGGTGCAATCATGATAATGGCGGGCTTGACGTGAGCAATATGTTCTTCAGCAGCGGCATCGATGCCTTCAACATGATAACCTAAATCATGGGCTGCGCTATATTGATCCATTTTATTCGACAACATTGAAATTGACATGCCTGCGGCATCAACTAATAGAATTTCTGACATTTTTTTAACCTACTTTCTTGATTTGTCTTTAGTATAACACTTACTAAAAGTAAGTGTTATTTTTTGTTTCATACGCATAAGCGTTATCTAAATTCAAATCGTACAATAGAGTAGGCGTTAGTTCAGGCAGAGGGCAACGACTTGCGCAATCTGTTAAAATAGAGTCAATCAACCTTAGAAAGATTGCGCACACAATATTATGCCTAATTATCTCATCCTAACTGAAAAACCATCCGCAGCCGCAAATTTTGGCAAAGCACTGGGCGGCAAATCAGGATCGTTTGACAACTTTACTTATACCATTACTAATTTGCGTGGTCATGTGATGACACTCAAAGATCCAGAACAAATGGTGGCAGAAGACCTCCAAAAACAATACAAATCATGGCTCATTAAACATTTACCTTGGCGATTAGGAGATTTTTCGTGGGCACGTACGTACATCAAACAGCGCAATTTGCGAACCGGCAAAATAGAATCGACGAAAAAGCTCATTGACGACCTAAAAAAAGAATCTAAAGCGGGCTTTGACGCGATTATAATTGCCACTGATACTGATCCGTCAGGAGAGGGCGAATTACTTGCGTGGGAGGCTTTAGACGCAATCAGTTGGCGTGGGCAAGCGCTTCGAGCTAATTTTATGGATGAGTCAACGACCGGCATTCAAAAAGCGATGCGTCAGTTACGTGATGTGTCTGACAAAATGGCTGATGGTGAATACATCAAAGGTGAAAGTCGCAATCGCTGGGACTTTGCGTCCATGCAACTTACCCGTATTGCTACCACTTCTGCCAAAAAGGCTGGTTTTCAAGTTGTTGCCCGTGAAGGACGCCTGAAATCAGTCATTGTTTGGCGTATTTATCAGCAACTTGAAGCCATTAAAAACAATGTTAAAACGCCATTCTTTGAGGTGAAGTTCAAAGATCCGGCAGGACATATTTTTGGACGTGTGACACCACAAGGCGATGTGGTGCCATGGCGCTTTTCGACGAAAGTACAAGCAGAGCAAGATATTGCGCAATATCATAACAGCGCCGTTGTTAATGAAAAACACCAAACCCGTACGCAAGCGCCAGGGAAGTTACTTGATTTAGCTGACTTGGCGTCAATTTTAGCCCCGCGTGGTTTCTCTTCTAAAGAAGTTTTGAGTACTTATCAAAAAATGTATGAGGCGCAAGTCGTCTCATACCCAAGAACCGAAGATAAAACAGTGACGCCAGATCAATTTAATGATTTGTTGCCTTTAGTAGACCGTATTGCGGCAGTTGTTGGTGTTGACCTCTCACTGTTAACACATCGGACACCACGCCCAACTCATGTCAAAGCACAAGGAGCGCACGGTGCCAATCGGCCAGGTGAAAATGTCCCCAACACAACCGAGTCATTATCAAAGTACGGTGCTAGCGGACCAGCCATATATGACGTATTGGCCAAAAACTACTTGGCAATGTTAGCAGAAGATTATGTCTATGATCATGTTACGGCTAATTTACAAGATTATCCTGACTTTAAAACGGCATTTAATGTGCCAATTAGGCTTAACTTTAAACTAGTCTATGATGCTCAAAAAGCCATTAAAGTTGATGATGGGGAAGAGGATGAGAACAACGCCACTAAAGGGAAATTAGGACCTGACGCGACGCCTTATTTGCACGAAGGCGCTAATCCAAAACCACAAGTACCAACAACGAAGTGGATTATGGCATTCTTAGAAAAGCATAACGTCGGTACTGGTGCGACACGTGTCGCGACACTATCTGAAATGGCGCGTGGCACTAAAGCCATGCTATCTGAAAAAAGAGGGAAGTTAGACTTAACAGAGACAGGTAACGTCTCCGCTATTATGGTTAAAGATACTTGGATTGCTTCACCCAAAATTACTAAGCGATTATTTGAAATGATGGATCAAGTGGGTCAATTTGAGATGACGATGACGCAAGTGCTTGATTCAGCGACTAAAGTGGTTGAACATGATCTGCCAATTATGGTCAACAATGCGCAGTCTTTAGAAGATTTGTTAGGAAAACCCAAACCAAAGGTTCGAAAGCCAAGAAAAGTGTCAGAAAAAATGACTGGCACTTGGCAGGGACAAGAAATTACATTTGCTCGAGAATGGAGTGGCCATGTATTTACTGATGATGAACTGCAAAAGTTGTTATCTGGGGCAGAAGTGAGTTTTCCTGCTAAATCTAAACGTGGTAAGCCGTACACAGCAGTTGGCAAATTAGCCAAGCAAACATTTAAAGGTAATACATTTTATGGTTTTAAGCTTAATCCAAAACCAAAAAAATAACGACTGTATTGTATAATAATAAAAAAATTAAGTGAGGCAAAAATGGCACAATATCAATATGACGTCGGCGTGATTGGCGCCGGACCAGCTGGTCTAGCAGCAGCATTTGCCGCTAAAGCACTAGGAAAATCAGTCGTTATTATCGAGCAATATTTATGGGGTGGTACGTGTCCAAACTATGGCTGTGATCCTAAAAAAATATTACTTTCTGCCGTTGAAGGTATTAGGCGTCAATCCGCCATGCAAGGACGTGGCTTACAAGGATACTCAAAAATTAATTGGTCAGACTTGATGACCTACAAGCAAGGATATGTTGATGCTGTCGAACCACGCAAAGTTCGTGGATTGGCTGAAGCAGGGATAACGCGGTTATATGGTCATAGTGAATTTATAAACACTGACACAGTATCCATAACAGATAACGATGACACGATTAAAGCTACTGATTGGGTTATTGCGGTTGGTCAGCGCCCTAAAAAACTTGATTTTCCAGGTTCTGAATTGACACAAGACAGTGAAGACTTTTTGAATTTGCCTGATTTACCAGATGATGTGACCTTTATTGGGGCGGGGTATGTTGGTGTCGAATTTGCCACAATCACAAATGCCGCAGGTGCACATACCCGCGTTGTCACGCATGGCCATAGTGCGTTGCGTGACTTCGATCAAACACTGGTACAACAATGGATTACTGAAACGCAAGAAGCTGGTTTTGATTGGTATTTTGATGCGACAGTAGTTAAAATTGAAAAAACTGACACAAAAAAGTTATTAGTGTCGCTTGATGATGGGACACAATTCCAAACAGACCGTGTTTTTGTAACAGCTGGACGTGTCGGAAATGCTGATAAGTTAGGACTTGAAACGGCCGGCATTACCTATAATGAAGCTGATATTCCAGTTGATGACTATTTACGGACAAGCAATCCGCATGTATACGCAGTTGGCGATGTGGGTGGTAGTCCGGCGCCCAAGTTAGTGCCTACAGGTAATTATGAAGGACGCTATGTTGCACAACTTATAGCTCAAAAAATAGCTGACCCAATTGCATTTCCGACTATGCCTGCAGTAGTGTTTGGATCACCACGTATTGCGCAAACAGGTATATCAGTTAAGGAAGCAGAGGAACTAGGTTATCGTGTCACTGATGTTGATATGAGCCAAGTCATTACTTTCTATCGCTATCATGACAACGCCAGAATTCGTACGGTACTGGATCAAAATGGGCGGGTTGTTGGCGCCAGTGTCATTGCCATGGAAGCAGAAGAATTAATCAACTATTTTGTGACCGCTATCAACGGCAAAAGAACCTTAGCAGATACACAAGCAAATATTTATGCTTATCCATCACTAGGTTCCGAGTTTGGCGCGTTTTATTAACGAAAGTGTGACAATATGAATTACGTAGCATTGCATCGTCATGCACAAGTGAGCTTATCTCGCTCAGCTGTTGCGCATAATTTAGAGGTAATCAAAGATCATGCTCATGCACAACAAGTAATGGCTGTCTTAAAAGCCAATGCATTCTCACACGGTTTACCAGAAATGGCGATGTTGAGTAGCCAATCTGGTGCAAATCGTTTTGGTGTGGCGATGCTGGATGAAGCACTAACATTACGTGATTTAGGCTATCAACAGCCCATTGATGTATTAGGTCTGACGGATCCGCAGTTCGTCCGACTAGCCGCACAAAGAGATATTACGTTGGCATTTAGTTCACTAGCGACTATTCAACAAGCAGCCAAAGTTTTAGCTGATACATCATTACACCTGAAAGTATCGTTGCCAGTTGACACAGGACTTAATCGTATTGGTTTCAAAGAACGTGACCAATTGGTGCTAGCAATCCAAGAAGTAGTTGATTCGAAACAGTTAGAATTTCAAAGCCTCTGGACACATTTTGCTACGGCAGATACACCTAATGAGACATATGTTGATTTTCAAATATCAGAATGGCAACGTTTAACGCAGAATTTACCTTCACAACCAAAGGAACAACACTTCGCTAATACTGGTATAGCCACTTGGTACGCTGATAAAGTCGATACCGATATTATTCGTTTAGGTGTGGGTTTATTTGGCATTGATTCTTCTGAACCAACCATGCCGATGCCGTTTGAACTGGAACCGGTACTCGAACTAACGGCTGAAGTTATTTTTAGCAAACCGATTAAAGCTGGGGAAGCGGTGGGGTATGGTGCAGATTATCGCGTGTCACGCGACGGGTGGTTATTAACGATTCCGATTGGGCACTCAGACGGTTATCCATTTAATGCTGATGGTATGCGCGTTTTAATAGCTGATGGACAAGTCGGACATATTGCTGGTGGTGTGGCGATGGACCAGACGATGATTTTTGTCGATAAGCCAGTGAACGTTGGTGTTCAAGTGACATTAATTGGCAAGGTTGGTGTTCAATCAGTGAGTTTGTCTGATTTGGCTCAGTATTCAGATGCTAGTATTGTTGCGCTGATGAATAATTTTGCGCCACGTTTGCAACGCATCATCGTGCCATAATCATGGTAAGCAGTAGACAATAGTCATGGGTAAAAAATACGGCACCAGCTATCAAGATAAACAATAATATCAACTAATTGGGAATGTGACGTTTTTCAGGCTGATAGCAAAAATCATTGACCGTGGTATTACAAATTCTGCTTGATTTCTCTTAAAAATTTATTGGCTTCAATGCCCTTGAGTATACTGATTAATACAAATGTTTCAATGAAAAATGTAAAAAAGTTACGCACAGCACGTGTCATAAACACTACGTGCCAGTCTATATGGTAAACAAAAGAAACGATAGTAGTATCAAGTAAAAGACTAATGGGACCAAGAATAATTAAGTGGGCGACAACGATATTAAGCCATGACCATTTGCGACCATGTAGTAGCACACTATATACCATGCCACCTAAGAAAGCACCTATTAAGAATTGCCAAGCGAAGGTGGATGAACCACCGAAAACGGTGCTATTTAAAAAATCGGACATCAATTCAACTGTGCCGGCCAACCACGGACCAAGAAAATAGCCCATCAGACACATAGAAATAAAGCCTAACGCTATTTGAAAATAGCTAGGACCAATACTAATTTTCCATAATATAATATCAAGTGCTAACATCAATGCTGCGATGGTCAGCACTTGTATCGTCAATTTTGGGCTTTTAAATGTATAATAATCTTTCAACATGCTTGTAACATCCTTTTACGCATTCAGGCGATCTGGCAAAAAGACTGCTGCTAGTGCGCCAATAAAGAGTGACATCATGAAAATAGTAAAAATATGATTAACAGACACGTGGTAATCTAATAACCAGCCAACCAGCAAAGGACCAATTACGGCGCCTAAACGGCCAATTCCTTGGGCAATACCGGTCATAGTACCACGATATTCCGGCAAATATTGAACAGGAGTCAGTGCAATAATTGTGCCGTAAGCACCAAGATTAAAAAATGAGAGTAAGCTGCCGAATACTATGGTTGCAGGTATGCCGTCAGCTTGACCAAAGGCAAAAGCACTCAACGCTGTGCCTAACATGTAAATGATGAAGACCCAACGAACTTGTATTTTTCCCATTAACCACGCTGCAACAAAATAACCAGGCAATTGTGCAATTGTAATGAGAACAGTATAGCCAAATCCCGTCACTAAAGTGTTGCCACGACTAGCCAAAATTGTTGGCAGCCACATAAACATGCCATAATAACTGAACATCACCATTAGCCAAGTTAACCATAGTAGAATAGTTTGATAATTAAAATTAGCAATCAAACTTGTTTTTAAAGTGGGTGATTTTGTGGTTATCTTTGGTGCATCAGTGAGCTTACTGCGCAAGATCAGAGCAAACAAGACCGGAATGGCGGTTAGTATTAATAACCCACGCCAGCCAAGGTTATTAGCAAAAAAGAATGCTAATACGGACGCAATGAGCCAACCCACTGCCCAAAAACTGTCTGCTAGAATTAATAGGCGCGATTGTAGTGTGCCTTTAAAATGGTCAGCCAAATAAGTTGCGGCTACAGGTAATTCACCGCCCAGGCCGAGTCCAACTATGAAACGAATAACTAAAAACCAGTGATAATTGGGTGAAAATGCTAATGCTAAATTGCCCAAAGAGAATAAGACAAGACTGGCTGTTAAAACGTTTTTTCGACCAAATTGGTCAGCAGCCTTACCAAACAATATGGCACCAAATGCCATACCGATAGCTGTGACAGAAGACAATAGACCCGTTTGAGTGGCTTCTAGATGCCACTGCGCTTTTACCATTGGCATGATAAATGACAGCAACGCCACATCTAGTGCATCAAAGAGCCAAGCAGTACCGATAATTAATAATGTTTTGCGCGTAAAAGATGACCACATAAAAAAAACTCCCTTTTAAGTATTAAATACTTTTATTGGAGTTAAGAATATCACGCTATTGATTAAAAGTCAATTTTACTTTAATTGGTAAAGCTTTGCTGGACGACCTTTTCCTACTGTGGTAACAGTACCAGTTTCAGAAAAAAGATGATCGTGTGTTTTTCGAAAATTGGAATTATCAATTGCTACTTCTGAGATGCCGAGGAAATTAGCATAGATTTTACGTGCATTTTTGAGTGTAAAGGTGTCGCCAAGAACCCTTAGAATTGACGGTGCATAATCAAGTTTATTGCGAACACGAGTGATGGCGGTTTGAATAATCAATTCATGATCAAAAGCTAATTGTGATTGGTTACTATTAACGGTTAAGTTCTGATAAAAAATGTCTGGTGAGGCGGTTGGTAATTTAATACTGAACTCAGGGTGAACTAAATAAAAGCGACTGTGTAGTGATTTGACTGGTACCCAAGCAACATTGACAGCGCCGACACCTGGTGTCAAATCTGGCATTTTTGGCAAAAAACTCATATACGCTAGTGCAAGCTGACGGTCTGATTTAGTGCGAAGCACTGATGAAAAAGTCGCAAGCTGTTCAGTATGGAAACTATCTAATTGAATACCAATTTTGTCTGAAATTAGTCTTAGCGCCGCTGAATCGGCATCTTCAGTTGACCTTAGAAATGTTTCAGGAAGGCTCCAAAAATGTTTAAAGGGCTCATCTGATTTTTTTGCTAAGAGTACCACAACTTCTTCAGTTGTAAAATTATAACTCCAAATGACGTTGGTTACTGTGACAATTGGCCGCGAAATAATTTCTGGCATGAATTTGAACACCTCCTATGGCTTATTATATCTTATTTTTTGGTGAAATAGCTGTCACCATGATTTTGAGTTTACTGAATGAACGTCACAACAATGGTGTTATCAACGCATGACGAGTCAATGAAAAGGGCAACCAACTAAAAGTTGATTGCCTATTAGAAATTGCCCCTGCTGGATTCGAACCAGCGCGTAGTGGCACCAGAAGCCACCGCCTTACCGCTTGGCCAAGGGGCAATTACTCTATATATTTTACAGAAAATGTCTCTCTTTTGCAAGCAGTATTTTTGAAACGATTGCGATTTTGTTCAAGCATTCGATTGTGATTAAAAAAATGAAAATTTCATGTCCTGGTTTTGAAAATATCATAGGCGCCAATCACAGCAAATTAACCTTTCAGTTAGAATAATGAAAAAATAATCGTTTCATTTGTGACATTAATTAGCGGAGTTTGATAATATCAAAATGTTGTTGTGACAGCATTTGTCTTCATGATAGCTTTCAAAATCAAAGTTCGATATACTAGAAAAACATAGAAGGGGGTAACACATGCAGTACGCAACTTACGACAACACAATTAAAAAATTAGCACAGCACCATATTACGGTAAAAGATATCGCCCAAATTGCTTTTGATAATGAACAATCATACGTGGCGGGTTTGACACTTGAACAAGTGGCAGAAGCGGTGGAAAGTATTTTACATAAGCGCGTTGTTCAGCACCAAGTATGGGTTGGACTTGAATTAGATCGCTTGGCTGAAGAACATTTATTAGAAGCACCACTGCAAGATTTAGTTGAACATGATGATGGTTTGTTTGGCGTTGATGAGACAATTGGAACCGCCATTGCAATGTCTTTTGACACGATTGGTGTGACCAATTATGGCTACATCGACAAACTAAAAGTTGGACTGGTCGGCGAACTTGATCGCAAGGGAAAAACAAGCGAAGCAGTGACGACATTTGCTGATGATATTGTGGGTGCTCTAGCTGCAGCTGCTGCTTCTAAGGTAGCCCACAAATTTGCGGCAGGAATGGTTGAAAACGAATCAGGAATCAAAAACTAACACTGAGGTGTTTTTTTATTGTCATCATCAAGGATAGAAAACATTTGCAAAATAGGTCTAGACCAATTATACTTAAAGTATAAAAGCTAGAGGAGGAAAGTGCTGCGGCGTCCAAAACGCCGTACCACGTGATGATATGGCAAAATTAATTAAGAATATTGACTTGTATACAGGCTATAAGCATATGCCAGACGCCTACATGCGCTTCACCGACACAATTGAGGAAGTTGGCTACATGGCTGATTTCACAGCGCGAGCTGATGATGAAGTCATTGACGAGGCAACTGGTCAACTGGTCGTACCAGGATTCATTGATGTTCATAAACATGGTGGTTACGGTTTAGACACTATGGACGGCGATCCCGATAAGCTTAACGAGATGGTCAACAAGATGGTGACAGAAGGGATTACCTCACTATTTCCAACGACCATGACGCAATCACCTGAAAATATTGAACGTGCGTTGAAGACAATCGATCAAGTTGCTAAGACAAATCCAGTGATTCAAGGAATTCACTTGGAAGGCCCTTTTATTAACAAAGTTTTTATGGGTGCACAGCCTGAAAAATATATTATTGATCCAAACACTGAATTACTCAAAAAATGGTATGCACTTTCTGGCGAACGCATACGCTTAGTCACTTATGCGCCTGAAAATGGTGGGTTACCTGACTTTGAGGCATTCATGTTGCAACATCATATTGTGCCATCAATTGGTCATTCCAATGCTACTCGTGAACAGTTACGACATTCCCGTGCCACTCACATAACACATTTGTATAACGCACAACGGCCACTACATCATCGTGAACCCGGTGTTACAGGTCATGGCATGCTTGAAGAATCAATTACAGGCGAATTAATCGCTGATGGTTTCCACGTTGTTCCTGATATGCTACAATTAGCTTTCAAGGTCAAAGGGGCTCAGCGTCTTGATTTGGTTACCGACTCAATGCGCGCCGAAGGATTAGGTAATGGCGAATCAGAATTGGGTGGGCAAAAAGTAATTGTTAAAGACAAACAAGCACGCTTAGAAAATGGACATTTAGCCGGTTCTGTTTTAGCCTATGATGATGCTTTTGCTAATATTCAACGCTTTACAAGTGCTGATATTAGCGATGCTGTACAAATGAGTTCGGTCAATCAAGCGCGTGAGTTTGGTTTGACACAAAAAGGTGATTTGTCAGCAAGTAAAGACGCTGATTTTAATATTTTTAATCAAGACATGCAATTACAAGCGACATACTCACTTGGTCGTCGCTTCGCAAGGGAGAATTAATGGCTAAACCGCGTTACATCGAAATTCACAATCAAATATTGTCACGAATTGAAGCTGGTGAGTGGGAAGCTCAAAAACGTTTGCCCGCTGAGCGTGATTTGGCACTGGAATTTGATGTGTCGCGGATGACTTTGCGTCAAGCAATTCAGACGTTGGTAGACGAAGGCATTTTGGAACGCAAGGTTGGTTCAGGAACCTATGTTGCTGAAAAGAAAGTGTCTGAACGTGCGCTCGGTGTCACAAGTTTTACGGAATTAATGGCTGCCACAGGAAGACAAGCACGCACGGTAACTGTCAGTTATAAAACAACGACACCTTCTGCTTCGGAAATGGAGCACTTACAACTATCAGAGACTGATGAAGTATTGGTGATGGAACGGTTGCGTTTGGGTGATGATGAACCTATTCTGTTAGAACAAACAACTTTGCCGGTTAAATTAGTTGAAGCATTTACACGTAGTCAATTAACGCAATCGTTGTATGCAACACTGGAGCAGGCAGGCATTAATCCGGGTCGCGCTGAGCAAACAATCACGGCGAGTTTAGCCAACGAACGCTTGTCAGAATTACTCCATATTAAGCGTGGCGATCCAATTCTGTCAGTACGTCAAGTTTCATATGATCAAAATGATATGCCATTTGAGTATTCACGTTCATTTTATGTTGGTGAACGCTTTGAAATGACAATTACACGTTAAAAAAGCTGATATCTTGATTGATATCAGCTTTTTATTATTTATGATTGAGTCGTTTAACAAGAATATCACCAATGACTTGTACTACTAAGACTAGAATCAAAACTAACAATGTTGCGACTAGCGTTGTATCAGTGGCGAAACGATTATAACCATACGAAATGGCCATATTTCCTAGACCGCCGGCGCCAATAGCACCTGCCATGGCAGTCAAGCCAATCAAACTAATTAAAGTGACGGTTGAAACGCGAACCAGTTCGGACCGTCCTTCGCGTAAGTAAACGCCAAACACAATATCCCAAAAAGATGCACCAACTGATTGTGCGGCTTCAACGATGCCGCCACTAACTTCTGATAAAGCAACTTGAACTTGTCGTGCGTAGAATGGAAAGACGCCAAGAGATAATGGCACAAGCGCTGCAGTTGTGCCAATTTGGGTACCAACAATAATTTTGGTGACAGGTGCAATAGCCGCCAACAAAATGATGAATGGTAAGGCACGGAAGAAGGACACGATTTTATCAAAAATCCAAAACCAAGTTTTACTTGGTGCAATACCATTTGGCGCGGTAATAATAAGACCAATACCGAAAATCAAACCCAAAAGACCACCAAAAATAGCTGACCAAAATGTCATGTACAGTGTTTGTACAATTGCAGTCCACCAACCAGTGTCGCCACCCCAGCCTTGATATATTACATTAGGGAAAGTATGTGCAAACCATTGGTTCATAATGATTGGCCTCCTTTAATAAGTTCAACTGTCACATGGTGGTCACGCAAGGTACCAAGTGCAGCTTTTAGTTGTGCTGATTCGCCTGATAAAATAACCAACAATGAGCCAACAGGCGTTTCTTGCAAAATCTCAATGTTGCCGTACAAAATATTAGCAGTAACATTGAAATCACGGAATAATCCAGTAATCAGCGGTTCGTCGGTTGTGTCCCCAACATAAGAAAGGCGAGCAAAGACTTCGTTATCTTTTAAGTTGTGAACCAGTGCTTCATGGCTAATTGTTTCGATTGCTTTATCAATATTGGTAGCCGTTTCAATAAATTCACGTGTGAGTTGTTCTTTTGGTTGTGCAAATATTTCTAATAGCGAACCGCTTTCGATAATTTCACCGTCTTGCATGACGGAAACTTTGTTGGCAATTTCTTTAACAGCCTGCATTTCGTGCGTAATTAAAACAATTGTCAAACCAAATTCTTGATTGAGTTTCTTGAGTAATGCCAAAATTTGATTGGTTGTTTTAGGATCCAAAGCTGAAGTAGCTTCATCAGAAATTAAAATTTCAGGATCGTTTGCCAAAGCGCGGGCAATGGCGACACGCTGTTTTTGTCCACCTGAGAGTTGGGCGGGAAATTGATCAGCGCGATCAGATAAATCAACTAATTCAAGTAATTCTGCTACTTTTGCCTTTTTTTCTTCGTCTTTTAATGGACTGTGTTGCAAGGCAAACGCAACGTTTTCAGTGACTGTCCGCTCATTTAGCAAATTAAAGTGTTGAAAAATCATGCCGATTTTGCGGCGTCTGTCACGTAAAGCGTTACCACCAATGATTGTTTTTTTGGCATTTTCATCTGTTGCTTGAAAAAACGTTTCGTTATTCACAATCACAGAGCCACTAGTTGGTTCTTGTAATAAATTAATGACGCGAACAAGGGTTGATTTACCAGCGCCGGAATAGCCAACAATTCCGTATACATCCCCACGATTAACGTGAACAGTAACATTATTAACAGCTGTAATCGTCCGCTTTTTTTGATGGAAAGTGACATTGATATTGTCTAGTTTAATAATTGGTTCTTCTGTCATTTTTCATAACTCCTAATTAGTGCTTTAATGACATCAATGTGCTGATTGTAGTCATCTAGGCGAATATTTTCATTTGGTGCGTGGTCGTTTGTATTGGCATAGCCAATTCCTAAACTGGCAATGGGGGCACCCAATGCTTCATGAATATAATACATAGGACCAGTACCGGGGGATGTTGGGATAACAACAGGTTGTGCTTTGTAGTAATGGGCTGTGACATCAATAACGCGTAAAATTTGTGGGTCTGACATGTCACTACGATAACCAGGCTGCCCCAATGTCTTAGTCACCAGAATATCAGAAAAACCACGGTTTTGAAAGTGTTGCTTGATTTGAAGTAGTGTTTTTTCAGGATCCATTCCTGGAACTAAACGTGCTTCAAGTTTGGCTGATGCTTTGGCAGGCAAGACAGTCTTCACGCCTTCACCAACGTAGCCGCTTTCAATACCCTCAATGTTGAGTGTCGGTGAAAAATATAAAATTGACTTCAAATCATCCCCAGTTTTGTCAGTTATAAGGGGCGCGGTGATTTCATGTTGTGCAACTAGTGCATCATGTGTCAGAGGTAATGCAGACACTAGCTGTATTTCACGGCTGTTTGGTGGCGTCACATCATCATAGAATCCTGCTACCGTAATATGACCGTTTTCATCGTACAATGTGGCTAGTGCTTGTGTCAAACGCCACGCAGCTGAATCGACAACAGCAGCTAAAGACGAATGTAAATCATGACCAGCTGTTGTTGCGCTGACATCAAAAGTCACAATGCCTTTGTTACCGCCAAATATTTCCACTTCTTCGTTGGCATTTTTACCACCCGATTCCCAGATAACGAGGTCACCAGATAAATGCTGTTGATACTTAGCCAAATAATCGTCAAGATGTTGAGAGGAGGTTTCTTCAGAACCTTCTATAATAAAGGTAATATTAATCGGTAGCTGATTGTTATGTTCAGATAAATACTCAGCCACGGCAGTAAGTCTTGCGGTCAAGTTACCTTTGTCATCATCGACGCCACGACCATACAACTTGCCATCTTTTTCTGTCAGCTGCCAAGGATCACTGTCCCACAAATCAAGTGGTTCTGCTGGTTGAACATCGTAATGATTATAAATAATAACTGTTGGCGCTTGGGGAACATTGCTGGTCAATTTGCCAATGATGAATGGTGCAAAGTAGGTATCGTCATATAACACCTCAGCCCCTAAACCACGCAGTGCGTCCGCAATTAATTTAGCAGTTTCTGGTAGTGATTCATGTTTTGCTGAAACACTAGGTAATGCAACCAAATCATGTAAAAGCGTTAAATATTGTGTTCTGATACTCATGTATTATCAATCCTCCCGCAACAACTATGTACGCGCAAAAGCGCATGTATTATTTCTTATAATCCCAAACAGTGATTTCAGCTGTGCCATAGAACTTCTTTACCAAACGCTTTGTTTCGGCAGTTTGTAATGATTTCACGACTTTTTTATAGGTCTCGTTGTTCTTATCTTTCTTGTTAGCGGCAATAAAGTTGAAGTATTGTTCACTATCTTTGTTAAGTCCTTCAACATAAATTGCTGAATTAATGTCTAACTTGGCAGAAATAGCATAGTTAGTGTTAATGACTGCGCCAGCGATTTTGGGATCATCTAACGATTTGGCTGTCTGTGACGCGTCAATTGGTGTGATTTGTAGCTTTTTAGGATTTGATGTAATATCCTTTGGCGTTGCCGTATTAGTATCTTTGATTTTAATTAAACCAGCTTCAGCTAATAAATGAATGCCACGGTTTTCGTTAGTGACATCGTTTGGCACAACGATTTGATCACCTGTTTTAAATTCAGATGTCTTCTTATATGATTTAGAATATAAGCGTAGGGGTGTCGTCCAAGTATCACCGATTGAAATAATATTAGTTTTGTATGTTTTGTTCCAGTTGGCTAAAAATGGATAGTTTTGGAAAGCATTCAGATCAATGTCACCATCGGCTAATGCTTTGTTAGGCTGTGAATAGTCAGTGAATTTTTTTGTTTTTAAAGTGATGCCATATTTGTCTTTTGCGGTCTTGATTGCGGCATCCCAGATTTGATCTTCTTCCTTTGATCCAGCCATAACGCCGATTGTTACGGTCTTTGATTGACTTTTGCTACCATGACCAAACGTATAAATAGCACCAGCAACAATGACAACGGCGATACCGCCAATAATCCAATTTGCTTTTTTACTCATAATATTTTCCTCATAATGGTGATGAGTTAAACTCAAATCACATCCTTATTTACTAAAATCAGCGTCCCAAGCAGCTAATTCAACACCATCATATTGCTTGTTAATGGCTTTCTTAGTGGCTTCTGTTTGGTAGGCTTTAACAACCTTCTTGTACGTAGCGTTGTTCTTGTCCTTTTTGTTAGCAGCGATAATGTTGACCCATTGGTGAGAATTTTTGTTTAAGGGTTCAACAAAGATAGCTTTTTTATAATCTAAACCAGCAGAATCGGCATAAGTACCATTGACCACGGCGCCTTGTACATCTGAGAGTGAGCGAGCTGTCTGATCAGCGGCTAGCTCTTTAATTTTGAGATTTTTTGGATTTTTGGTAATATCTTTAACCGTTGCTAAGGTTAAACCAGATTTGAGATCAATTAATCCTGCTGCTTTTAAAACATAAAGCGCGCGACTTTCATTACTGGGATCGTTAGGAACAGAAATGGTGTCACCTGACTTATACTGTGAGACTTTTGTATATGTCTTTGAGTACAACCGGATTGGTGAAATGACAGTATCACCAATTGACACGATTTTGTCTCCTGTTGATTTGTTTGACTGTGCTAGGAAGGCGTAGTGTTGGAAGGCATTCAAATCAATGTCACCAGATGCAAGTGCTTTGTTAGGTTGTGAGTAATCAGTAAATTCTTTGAATTTTAGCGTGATACCATACTTATCCTTAGCGGTTTTTTTAACCGTATCCCAGATTTTGGCATCTTGTTTTGAACCTGACATAATACCGATGGTGACGGTTTTTGAAGTTGTTTTGGCTTTTTGACCAAAGCTAGCGTAGGCAATACCAGCGATAGCGACGACAGCCACACCACCAACAAGCCATTTAGTTGTTTTACTCATGATACGTATTTCTCCCTGTTTTCTCTAAATGATAATACTTGATTTTTAGAATGGCGATGAATAGGCAAGTTTTTTTCAATCAAAAAAGCCGCTTCTGTACTTTAAAATACAGAAGCGGCTTATCATAAGCGCGATACCATTCTGAGTTTGGACTATTTATTACCAAATAGTTGCTCACTAACCATCGGGCATCGGGAAATGATCCTAGCCGAATGGTGTGCCCGTTAACGGGGGCCAAATCGTTGCAAACTAAACGGTAAACCGATTCGTCTGCACCAATCACAGGTCATTTTCACAATCGCACGCACGCTAACTTACATCACCCGTTAGCTTTCTTGGCTTTGATAAACTGTTACTTTCCTGTTCAATTCGTTTCATTCTAAAAATCGTTATAGATAATATTACATCCCATTCAAACTAATGTCAACAGTTTTTATTTTTTGAATAGTAAGCCAAAGACAATCAATACGATTAAACTGGCACCAAATAGGGCGTAAGTGCCTAGTGCCTGAGCCAATAGCCCTGAAATGAAAGCGCCAAACAGAAACGCTAGAACGAGCCAAAGAAAATGAAAAGTATTGCTCAAAAATTGTTTGTCCCTAGTGTAGAAAAAATTAGTGATGTTAGTACCAACACTACGCAAATTGCCTGTTGACATGACGCTTGTGAACGGAAGACCTTGCAATTTAGGAAAAGAATCAAGTTGAATGGCTAGAAAGAAAGACAAAAAAGCAATGAAAAATGTACTGCTCAAGTACTGGTGCATGGCAACGATGGCCGTAATACCAATAAATTCAAGTAAAATACTGTGCTGTTGGAGGGACAAACGTCCTTCAGGCCATTGCTTTTTCAGAATTGTATTGCAAGCGGCACCAATAGTGAAAAAAAGAATTGGCCAAATAAAAATCATGCTGGCGCCAAAACGTCCATGGGATAAATTGAATCCAGCCTGAATGAGGTTACCTGTTTGTAAACTAGCAAAACGTGACTCATGATATTGAAATGTGTAAGCGTCAACAAATCCAGAATTCATTGCTAGTAGTAAGCCAATCGGCAATCGTTCGTGAATGGGGTGTTTTGTTGTAAGCATTATTGTCTCCCTAAATAATCGTTGCGTATCTTTCCACTTTAGCACTTTGACATTATTTTAGGCAATAAAACCTTTAATTATCTAATTTTCCTAATGGTGAATGCCTTTTTTGATATAATGGGAACAAAGAATTAGGGGAGAATGAGATGAAGTGGCGATTTTTAATACTGACGGTGTTGTTTGCTATGATTGGCATACAACAGGTTTCAGCAGATGATGATTATGAGATAACTAATTGGCAGCAAACGGTTGCAATTCAGCCTAATGGTGACGCTAATGTGACTAAGCAGGTGAGTTATTCGTTTGATGATGATATGCATGGCGTGGTTATGCGAGAGGGTTTGGCAGCAGGTAAAAAAGCGTCAGCACTGACCTGGGGTGGCTTAAAATCGATCAAAGTTGCGGTGAACGGTCAAGCGCCGACAGTCATTCAGCCAAGACAAGGTGCGGCGCAAACCGGTTATGTTGAAACAAAAACGTCAAACGCAGTTAAAGAAAAAGTGTATTATCCAGTTCGAGAGAATGATAAGTTAGTGGTCACTTATCAGTATGTTTTAAAAGGGTTGATCACAAATTGGGATGACGTCGCTGAAATTAATTGGCGACCAATTTCTGACTGGGATGTTGATTTAGATAAGGCAAAATTGATTGTTAAATTGCCTAAAAAATCACCTAAGCAGCTAAAAGCTTGGGTACACAGCCGGGCAAAAGGGGATGTTAAGCTGGATAAGTCACAAGGTGAAGTGATTGCGATGAGTGATACTGTTCCAGCAGATGAATCATTAGAAATTCACATGTATTTTGACAGCGATCAGACACCGCTTAATCAATTACGTCGCTCTGGCAAACGTGCGAAACTGATTAGCCAGCAAGAAGCAGCGATTGTGGTTAAACATAACCGATTTGTTTTTTGGATGATGATTATTGCTTTCTTGGTTTCACCAATTCTGTTTGTGATAGTTCTGTTTATCGTATTTTGGCAAAGCAAAAAAGTGCGTTATCAACAAAATTTGGCAAATCAAAAAAGCGGTACTACTGGTGAACCGGTCCATATCTTTGATTTACCAAATGATCTTGGGCCGGCATTAATTTCTGAGCGATTAGCAGAAAAAACTGATGATGCCAAAATTGTCGTGGCAACGTTGCTGGATTTAGTGGCCCGTCATAAAATAACAATGACTTATCAAGACATGAAGCGACCAGATGAGATTACTTATCAAGTGACTGATGAAAATGGCTTGCAACCATTTGAATTATCTTTTGTGAGAATGATTTTTGGCCAAAATCGTGATTTAGTCCGTCACGGTGATTTTAAAAAGAAACAATCACCAGTTTCAAAAAGTATTAGAAAACGAATTGGCGCTTTCAAGCAAGCATTAGCCAAAGCAGAGCAACAGACACGTATTATTGACAAAATTGCTACGCAAAAAGCGACTGATACCAAAACGATGGCGTTGGGTGGCTTAATTGTATTATCAGTGATTTCAGCAGTTGTGTTAGGCATTATTGCTGACCAAACACAAGTGTCGAGTATCTGGGCCATTATTGTGATTGAGAGCGTCGTAGCGCTTGTAACGTTATTATTGACAGCTACTCAAAAAACGATTTTCTTCACTGTACCAGACGGTATGCAGGAACAATGGCAGTGGCAAGGATTTAAAAAGATGTTACATGATATTGCTCACTTACAAGACAAGCAGGTGCTAGACGTTCAATTGTGGGATAAAATTTTAGCTTATGCAGTCATCTTTGGGGAAGCTAAGAATGTTGCTAATCAAATGAAAATCTGGGCTAAAGACATGGATTGGAATACTGATAATACATTGTTATTTGTACCGTATTATTTGTATGGTAGCGACTGGAGTGATGGTTTTGTCACTAGTATCAATCAAGATGGTGCCTTCCAATCAAGTAGTAACGTGAGTGGTGGCGGTGGCAGTTTCTCTGGCGGTTCATCAGGTGGTGCTGGTGGTGGCGGCGGTGGTGCTTTTTAGCATCGAGTGGGCATAAATTAAACAACATTTTTCCAAAAAATTTGTTATACTATATGTATAAGTTAATTTCTGAGGGAGTAACTGACGAAATGTTCGTGGCTGAATCGTCAAAGCAAAACAGCAATGTTTTATATCGCGCTATGCGCCGGTTCAGCATTAAACAGTGAGACTCATGTAAACGTTTATTTGCGTTTGCATGGGTCTTTTCATTTTGTTAGTCTTAGCTTAACCTCAAGCGTATAAGGAGAATTTCGATGGCAGATAAGCCGTTATATAACCAAGACAGTACGGATGTTTTGGTAGCATTAAAAACTGATGCAAAAGTCGGTTTGACAGGTCAAGAGGCCAAGGCACGTTTTGAAAAAAACGGTCCTAACCAGTTGAACGAAGCAAAATCAACCAGTTTAGTTCAGAAATTCATCAACCAATTTAAGGATTTGATGATTGCTATCTTGTTGGCCGCTGCAATTGTGGCGGCGTTTACTGGTGAACTGGTTGACGCCATCTTCATTTTGGCCATTGTCATTATCAACGCTGTTTTTGGTGTTTTCCAAGAAGCCAAGGCCGAAGATGCCATCAATGCGTTGAAAGAAATGTCGACACCTAATGCAAACGTCATTCGTGATGGCAAGGAAATGTCTGTGAAATCAACAGATTTGGTTGTGGGTGATGTTGTCCGTCTGGAGGCTGGTGACATTGTGCCAGCTGATTTACGTTTGATTGAATCTGCCTCTCTTCAAATTGAAGAAGCCTCATTGACGGGTGAATCAGTACCGGTTGATAAAATTGCAGATACACTAGCAGATAGTGATTTGCCGTTGGGTGATCGTACCAACCTTGGATTCATGAATACTAACGTGACCTACGGTCGTGGTGTTGGTGTTGTAACAGGTACGGGAATGCAAACTGAAATTGGGCATATTGCCGGCATGTTAGAGGCGGCTGATGAAACCAAAACACCATTGCAAGCGAATTTGGTCAAGCTAGGTCAAGTTTTGACATACTTGATTTTAGGCATTGCTGTGGTAACGTTTATTGTTGGTTTGTTGCGCGGTCGAGAGACGATCATTGACATGCTGTTAACATCCATTTCTTTGGCGGTTGCCGCTATTCCAGAAGGTTTGCCAGCTATTGTGACAATCACATTAGCATTAGGTACCACACGCATGGCCTCACGTCATGCCCTCGTTCGTAAGTTGCCAGCCGTTGAAACGTTGGGCTCAACTGATATTATTGGTTCTGATAAAACAGGAACGTTAACTCAGAACAAAATGACAGTCGAAAAGCTGGTGGTTGATGCTGAAATTTCGGACGCTGACAATACCGGAGAATTGACTGATACGTATGCCAGATTAGCTGATATTTTGGCATTAAACAACGATACAAAGCGTACAGAAAACGGTTTAGTTGGTGATCCAACTGAAACGGCGTTAATTGCCTTTAATGAAAAGCATGATCGTGATATTGACAAGTTATTTAACGAGATGCCACGTGTTGCAGAATTACCCTTTGATTCAGAACGTAAGTTGATGTCAACGGTTCATCCGGCTCCGAATGGTTATATTATTACGGTCAAAGGTGCGCCTGATGAATTATTAAAGCGTGCCACACGAATTGAAATGTCCGGTCAAATTGTTGATTTGAGTGATGATATTCGTGCTAAGCTGCTGGGAATTAATTCTGAGCTAGCAACGCAAGCGTTACGTGTGTTAGGATTTGCTTACAAATTAGTTGATGAAATGCCTACTGAGATGACGACACAAGTTGTTGAAAATGATTTGGTATTTACTGGTTTTGTAGGCATGATTGACCCAGAGAGACCAGAAGTTGCACAGGCTGTTGCCGAAGCAAAAGCTGCTGGTATTCGACCAATGATGATCACGGGTGACCATCGTGATACAGCTGCAGCGATTGCGATTCGTTTAGGTATTTTGGATGAGAAAGACATTGATACTGCCGTCATTTCCGGTTCTGATATTGACGCGATGAGTGAAGCTGAATTTGCAGAAAATGTCACTCGTTATAATGTCTATGCTCGTGTTGCGCCAGAACACAAAGTTAAAATTGTCAATGCTTGGCAGAAAAAAGGCAAAGTTGTCGCGATGACTGGTGATGGTGTTAATGATGCGCCGGCTTTGAAAGCTGCTGATATCGGTATTGCAATGGGTATTACTGGAACAGAAGTTTCTAAAGGTGCTTCTGATATGGTTTTGGCCGATGACAACTTTGCAACGATTGTACATGCTGTTGAGGAAGGTCGTAAGGTCTTTGCTAACATTCAAAAAGCATTACAGTATTTGTTAGCTTCTAACTTAGCGGAAGTGATTTCAATTTTTGTGATGACGCTTTTGGGTTGGAATATTTTAGCACCAATTATGATTCTGTGGATTAACTTGGTAACCGATACTTTGCCAGCGATTGCCTTAGGTATTGAACCAGCAGAAAAGGGTGTGATGAAACGCAGTCCTCGTGGTCGTGGTGCTAGTTTCTTGTCTGGTGGCGTTGGTCCTGCTATTATTTGGCAAGGTATTTTGCAAGCGGTTATTGTGTTGAGTGTGTATGGTTTTGCTTTGGCAGCACCCGTTCATGCGGAGAGCCATCTGGCTCACCAAGATGCTTTGACTATGGCATTTATGACACTCGGATTGATGCAAATGTTTAACGCGATTAACGTTAAATCAGTTTATGGTTCAATGTTTGGACCACAGGCCTTTAGAAATAAGATGTTCAACTGGGCATTATTAGGATCACTTGTAGTCATGGCAGCTGTTGTTGTGATTCCACCTTTGAACCCCTTGTTCCATGTTTCGCATTTGGACACTTATCAATGGGCAATTGTGTTAGTTGCGGGAATTAGTATCATTGTGATTGTGGAACTGGTAAAATTGGTTCAACGAACAATTTTCAAAAAAGGATAAGAGAACATTGGCAAAATTTAATCCCAAACAAGCACAAGTTTATGTACAAACTTTGCAACAAGTTTTAACAGCAACTCAGGAAACAGCTGATCGCGTGGCACCATTTTTTACTAAATTGGATGATGCGAAACAAGAGAACAAGGTAACTGACATTCCTGCAGCAGAATTCGCTGAAATTAAAGCCGAGTTTGAAGACGCAGTGACGAGTTATCACGAGAATGCTGCTCGTTTGAACGCAGCACAAGCCCCAATTCGTATTTTGGGTGTGCATAAGTCATTAGCAAAGAATTATGAATTATACGCTCAAGCAACAGCGTTGATGAGCGACTCACTAAATGTAGCCGATCAAACAATTGATGACGTTAAATATGAACAATCTGAGGCCGATCAAGCCCAATATTTGAACAAAGTACAGACAAATGTATCAAAAATAATGACTTCACAAATGTAAATCGGTCTAGACCAAAAAGAGGATAAACACCACATTGAATGGTGCTTATCCTCTTTTTGGTCTAGTTATTTTTTCAAAGAATTTCATCACAAAAGTGATTTAAACCGTGACATGAAAGCGTTTACATGATAAGATAAAGACGAAGCACAACTTAAATGGATGCCACTCATGAAGTAAAAAATGACGCTTCACAGATTCTTTCATTGCATCCAACATGAAGTGGAGGAGACTTTCATGCAGAGAATAACAGATTGGTTACAGAAAAATTTGGTGCCGATTGGCGCGAAACTATCGTCTATTAAGGCACTGAATGCTATTCGTGATGGTATCGCTTTGGCAATGCCACTCATTTTGGTTGGATCTTTGGCGATGATTATTCGTAATTTTCCAACCCCTAATGATATGTGGGTGACATGGATTACTGCTAATGGTGTCTTAAATTGGTTGGTGAAAATCATTTACGGTACGTTTTACTTAGTCGGTATCGTTTCAGTCGTTGGTATCGCTTCCAATTATGCCAAGTTGTTATCACCAAAGGCTGATGGTATTTCAGCAGGTGTATTAGCCCTAGGTGGTTATTTCGTTTCGACACCATATTTAAATGGTGCTAACGGCAACCAAGCGTGGGGTGCTAAAGTCGCAATTGCCGATCAAGGAATTGCATATTCGGCAACAAACGCTAACGGTATGTTTGCAGCGATTATTATTGGACTGGTGTCAGCAGCCATTTATGCTTGGTTCTTAAATCATAACATTACCATCAAAATGCCTGATTCAGTACCACCAGCCGTCGGACACTCATTTGCGGCATTAATTCCTGGATTTGTGATTATTTTGCTCTGGGCGTTGCTTTATGCGCTATTCCAAGCAACTGGCTTGGTCTCTATTCATAATATCTTACAAATGATTTTGGGAGATCCGCTAAAAGCGTTCGGTGGTTCATTAATTGGTGCGATCGTAGTAGCAGTACTTGTCTCACTATTCTGGTTTATCGGTATTCACGGTGGTAACTTAGTTGGTGCTATTATGTCACCTATCTTCTTGCAATTGATGCAAGAAAACGTTGATGCAGCCAAAGCAGGTAAAGCACTACCAGAAGTTATTACACAACCATTTATGGATAATTTTGTCTACATTGGTGGTGGTGGTGCGACATTAGGTTTGATTATCGCACTCGCTATTTTTGCAAAATCAAAGCAAAACAAAGCAATGCGACCACTGACGTTAGTGCCGGGTATCTTTAACATTAACGAGCCGACAATGTTTGGTTTGCCAGTTGTATTGAACGTTTACTTAATCGTACCGTTCCTGATTGTGCCAGTGATGAATGTCTTGATTTCATATTTTGCGATGTCATCAGGATTAGTCGCACGTACAACAGGTACACCTGTACCATGGACAATGCCACCAGTGATTTCTGGTTTCTTGGCAACCTCAAGTATTTCTGGGGCGGTGCTGCAAATCGTTTTGATTCTTTTGGATCTATTAATTTGGATTCCATTCTTCAAAGTGTTTGATAAGGCGCTTTTGGATGAAGAAAAGCAAGCTGATAGCGACGCTGTTGTTGGATAGTATAAAAGCTTTAATCAAATTTTTGATTAAAGCTTTTATTTTGAATCATCATCAATGTTTGTTTGGTAAAAAAACCTTGAGCCAGTTGAGAAGCGATGGGATAAATGTTCTTTTGCCATGTGTGGTATTGATCAAGAGATATGTCATCAATTTTCTTCAGATCAGTTAATTTATTGATGGTCAAGCCAATATCATATTGTTTGATAATAGCTGCAAGCGCACTTTGTTGCCAAGCAATCAATGGCAATCCTGCTCTGAGATAAAGACTTGCTTTGTGTGGTGCGTTGTATTTAGTGTAGCTTTGATATGTCTTATCTTCAAAATCATTATCCCATATCAAACCAAATCCGGATGTGAGCTGGTTTAAAATATCATCCGGGTCAAAATTACCATGGTAACTAACCTGATTAGGGAAAACAAAATCACGCCATTTTTTAGGCACAGAACCAAATAAGTTGATTTCTGGCCCGTCGTAATCTTTTAGCCAAGGTGATTTTTGAAAAGTACCAGCAAAATTAATGAGGTGGCTATATGAAGCTAAATTGTGGACTTCCCCAAGATAATCAAATAAAGGTTGAATAATGAAGGTTGAGTTGACGCTCATACGTCTAAGGGCGTTAGCCATGGCCTCTGAATGAACGATAATAGTATTGTACTGCTTTAAAACAGACAATTCCCAAGCATCGGTTTTGACCAAACGCAGTGGTTCAATATCGTGGATTAAAACAATACTGCGTGCGGAACGTTTATTGATTTCTTGTACCCATTGTTGTTCAAAGTGACAACTCATGTAGCTAGGAAATTGATGAATCACAGTATCATCTGCTTTGACAGTGTTAAGCCAATTTTTAATATGGTTCTGTCGCGTTTCATCGTCAAAACGAACATCGTTATAACGGGCAATAGGTAAAATTGTCCAGCCTTGTGTCTGAGCAATCTGAGCATAATCTGATTTTGCTTTTAAAGCACCTAGTGGCATCCAGGGTTCAATTGTGTGCGTGATGAAGTAAGTCATAGCGATATTATACCAAAATCCGAACCATTTTTCTGAAAGCTGGCTAAAATACGAACTTTATTATAAAAAAGATGGCATTATTCGGTAATTATATACATTTTTAACCAAATTTTAACCTAAAATCCGGCGTAAAGTCGGATAATGTAGGTATTAACTTTTGGGAGAAGAAAAACATGCAACGTTCAGCAAAAATTGGTATTGGTGCGGCGGCAGTCGTCGTTATTGCGGGTGGTATCTACGCAGCAACTCAACACTCAACAAAGAAAAGCTCTGGCTATGCTGTGGCTTTGGTCACAGATGGTGGTGGTATAGATGATCGATCATTTAACCAGTCAGCTTGGGAAGGGTTGCAAGCGTATGGAAAAGCCAATGATTTGAAGCAAGGAAAAGGCGGCTACAATTATTTTCAGAGTACGGATACCTCAGATATCAAGACTAATTTGCAAACAGCCGTTAAAGGTGGCTATAAGTTAGTTTATGGTGTCGGGTTCGCGGCTGCACCGGCTGTAACAAGTGTTGCCAAGGCTAATCCTAAAACAAATTTTGCAATCATTGACGCAGTGATTGCTAAGAAAAATGTTGCTTCATTGACATTCAAAACTGAACAATCATCATACTTGGCCGGCGTTGCCGCAGCCAAGCAATCAAAGAGTGGCACAGTTGGTTTTGTCGGTGGTATTCATGGTGATGTTATCGACACATTTGAGGCCGGCTTTAAAGCTGGTGTTAAGGCAACAAACGCTAATATCAAAGTATTAACACAGTATACTGATTCATTTACTGATGCTGCTAAAGGCAAGACAATTGCGGCGTCAATGACTGCTAATGGTGCTGATGTTATTTTCCAAGCAGCTGGTGGCGCTGGAAATGGTGTTTTTGCAGAAGCTAAGGCAGAAAACCAAAAAGAGAGTGCAAGTTCGGACAAAAAAATCTGGGTCATCGGTGTTGATCGTGATCAAAAGACCGATGGTAACTACAAGGATAAAGATGGTAAGTCATCTAACTTCACATTAGTGTCAGCAGTAAAGCGTGTTGATAGTGCGGTTGAAGACGTTGCAACGAAAGCCAAAAATGACAAGTTCCCTGGGGGAAAAACAATTACCTATGGGTTGAAAGAAAAGGGTGTCAGCCTATCCAAAGATTCTGCTTCTAGCAGTGTTTGGTCAGCAGTTCAGTCAGCACAAAAGAAAATTATTGCTGGTGATATTAAAGTGCCAATTCACCCATAAATATGGCTTCAAAAATCGATCGCAACAATGCGATTTTTTTTTGCAGGAATTTGTGGTGAAACAATCTAAAGACGAACAATTTTATTTATTTTACATTTTATTTCGTCTTTTGTTCATAGATTAGTCACGATTCCGGCTTGAAAGCCTGTATAATAGTCATTGGAGTTTAGGAAAAGGATAACTATAATGGATTTTAATACAGTTTTTGATTATGAAGATGTGCAGCTAATTCCCAATTTGGGCATACTTGAATCACGTTCCCAGGCAGACACATCGGTTAAATTGGGACGATATACCTTTAAATTACCAGTTGTGCCTGCTAATATGCAAACGGTTATTGATGAACCGTTAGCAAGACATCTAGCAGTCAATGGCTATTTTTATGTGATGCATCGTTTTGAACCAGCTAAGCGATTAGATTTTGTTAAAAATATGCAATCTGATCAGTTAATTGCCTCTATTTCAGTTGGCATAAAACCGGAAGAGTACCAATTTATTGATGATCTTAAATCAGCCGGTTTAGTCCCTGAGTTTATCACAGTTGATGTTGCGCACGGGCACGCTGCACCGGTTATCGACATGGTGAAGTATATCAAAAAAACTTTGCCAGATAGTTTTGTGATTGCTGGTAATTTGGCAACACCTGAAGCTGTTCGAGATCTGGAAAATGCCGGTGCTGATGCCACTAAAGTTGGCGTAGGACCTGGAAAAGCTTGTATTACCAAGTTGAAAACTGGCTTTGGGACTGGCGGTTGGCAGTTAGCGGCGCTGCGTTTATGCGCTAAGGCAGCAAAAAAGCCAATTATCACCGATGGTGGTATTCGTCATAATGGTGACATAGCTAAATCCATTCGATTTGGTGCGACAATGTGCATGATTGGTTCACTATTTGCTGGTCATGACGAAACACCTGGTGAAGTAGTCGAAATGAATGGTGATAAATTTAAGATGTATTTCGGTTCTGCTTCACAATTTCAGAAGGGTGAATACAAGCATGTTGAAGGTAAAAAATTGCTAGTCCCTTATCGTGGTAGTGTTGATACCACGCTACGCGAAATGAAAGAAGATTTGCAATCATCAATTTCGTATGCTGGTGGTCGTGAATTAGCAGATCTTAAACGTGTTGACTATGTCATTGTTAAAAATTCAATTAGTAATGGTGACAGTTATTAATAATAAATGAAATATGTTAAGAAAACTGACATGATATTGTACGCTCGTCAGCTTTTTTGCTATACTGGAGTATTATGAAAAAGATATGGATGTTTTGTGTTGCTTTTTTAGCAACTGTCACAATGATGATGGGTATTACAAAGGTTGATGCCGCACAGCCGAACTACATTATCACAACCGATGCGACATACCCGCCGTTTGATTTTCAAGATAAAAATAATCAATATACAGGTATTGATCAAGAAATTTTGAAAACAATTGCCAAACGTGAGGGATTTACTTACACGCTTAAGCCAATGAGTTTTAATGCTGCTACGCAATCAGTAACATCTGGACAAGCAGATGCAGTGATTGCGGGTATGTCAATTACCGACGAGCGTAAACAGGTTTTTGATTTTGGAACCCCTTACTATAAGTCTGGGATTGCTTGGGCAGTTAAAAAAGGCTCAACTATCAAGTCGTTAAAAGATTTGAAAGGTAAAACTGTTGCGATTAAAACCGGAACAGCTGGTGCTGATTATGCGCTATCAATCCAGAAAAAATATGGCTTTAAGGTCACTTATTTTAGTGATTCTGATACGCTTTATAATGATGTGATTAATGGCAACTCACAAGCTACTTTTGGAGATTTGCCGGTTTTGCAGTATACCATTAAAAATGGTACGAAGCTAAAAGTTATGAACCCAACGAACCCTTACGAGGCTGGATGGTACGGTTTTGCGGTCAAAAAGGGTGATAATGCACAATTGTTGGCTGCCTTTAACAAAGGATTCGCTGCAATTAAGAAAGATGGCACTTATCAAAAAATTGTCAACAAATATTTAGGTGCCCCAGCTTCAGAGTTCACTGGCAGTAAATCAGATAATAGCTCAGTGTTTGGTATTTTTAAAGTCTAATGAAAACGCCTTTATGAAAGGATTGTGGCAAACAATCCTGTTAACCTTGTTTGGTATTATTTTTGCTTCGCTTTGGGGTGTTTTACTTGGTATCATGGGCGTTAGTCAAAACAGTGTCATTAGGGGTGTCTCTACTACAATTATTTACATCTTCCGTGGTATGCCGTTAATGGTGTTGGCATTCTTTATTTATATTGGACTGCCGGGCGTAATCGGCACTAAAATCCCTGCGTTTACGGCTGGTGTCATTACACTGATTTTAAATGAGGGTGCTTATACAGGTGCTTTTGTGCGAGGTGGTTTTGAAGCTGTTGACAAGGGACAAATGGAGGCAGCACGAAGTCTCGGATTTACTTATGGTAAGTCAATGTATAAAGTGATTATGCCACAAGGTCTCAAAATTATGGTACCGAGTTTTATTAATCAATTTATCATCACATTGAAAGATACATCGATTTTGTCGGCAATCGGTATTTTGGAATTAACACAAACAGGGACTTTAATTGTCTCTCGTAATTCACAGGGATTTCGTGTATGGGCGATTATTGCTGTGATATACTTGGTTGTAATTACATTACTGACATGGTTTAGTAATTGGGTAGAAAAGAGGACGCGTTCATGAGCGAAGCACAAGTAAAAGTGCATGTTGATAAAGTTAATAAATCCTATGGAGAAAATCATGTTTTACGCGATATTTCATTAGATATTGCTGAAAACGAAGTTGTTGTTATGATTGGACCATCAGGATCAGGAAAATCAACGTTTTTGCGCATGTTGAATCAGTTAGAAACGCCTGATAATGGGACAATCATTGTTGATGGCTATGATATTTCAGACAAAAATACGGATATCAACAAGGTTCGCGAAAACATTGGCATGGTATTTCAAAACTTCAACTTGTTTAATAATTACACTGTGCTAGAAAATATCATGTTAGCACCTGTTGAACTCAAAAAATTAGACAAAGTTGCAGCCGAAAAAAAGGCACGTGAGTTACTTGAAACTGTTGGTTTATCGGATAAAGCGGACATGCCAGTTAGCTCTTTATCCGGTGGTCAAAAGCAACGTATCGCGATTGCACGCGCATTAGCAATGACACCTGATATTATGCTGTTTGATGAACCAACTTCTGCGCTTGATCCTGAAATGGTTGGCGATGTACTTGATGTTATGAAGAATTTGGCAGAGTCAGGAATGACAATGATTATTGTGACCCATGAAATGGGATTTGCTAAGCAAGTAGCTGATCGTGTTGTTTTCTTTGAATCAGGTAAAATTCAAGAATCAGGAACGCCGGATCAAGTATTTGATGCACCAAAGAATGAACGTCTACAAGAATTTTTGAGTAAAGTCACGCATGCTTAAGCGTGATGTATGAATGACAGGTGGCCATAGCGCCACCTTTTTTGGGGAGAAAAAATGTTTAAAAAAGGTATACTTGTCGGTTTGTTGACAATACTGTCAATAATTATTATGTTTGGCTTTACAGCTGGAAATCATTTGGTTTATGCGGATGAGCCTGATTATACAATTTCAACTGATGCAACTTATCCACCGTTTGATTTTCAGGATAAAAATAATCAGTATGTGGGTATCGATCAAGATATTTTGAAAGAAATTGCTAAACGAGAACATTTCACTTATACGTTAAAACTAATGAGCTTTACTTCGGCAGCACAACTTGTTGCAAATGAGCAGGCTGACGGCATCATTGCTGGCATGGCGATTACGGAAGAGCGAAAGGCTGTTTATGATCATTCAACGCCGTACTACAAAACGGGTGTGGCTTGGATTGTTAAAAAAGGTAGCAAAATTAAGTCGTTAAAGGACTTAAAAGGCAAAACGGTTGCGTTAAAAACCGGTACGGCGGCTTCGGAATATGGTAAATCGTTGCAAACTAAGTATGGGTTTAATGTTAAATACTTTAATGATACAGACACAATGTACAATGATGTTGCGGTAGGCAATTCTGCTGCAACATTTGAGGACATGCCGGTCATTCAGTATGCTATCAAAAACGGGGTTAAGCTGAAAGTTATGAACGCCGACCATCCAGGAAACGCTGGTTGGTATGGATTTTTTGTTAAAAAGGGTGAGAACCAAGCGCTGTTATCGGCATTCAACCGTGGATTTGCAGCTATTAAGAAAGATGGCACGTATGACAAAATCGTTGCAAAATATTTAGGTGCCAACCAATCTACCTTTACAGGGGCAAAAAAGGATAATTTTTCTATTTGGGGCATATTAAAGGCAAATAAAAGTGCCTTTTTGAAAGGTTTATGGCAAACGATTACGCTCACATTCCTTGGCATTATTTTAGCTTCAATTTGGGGTGTTGTATTAGGTGTAATGGGTGTTAGTCAAAATAAATTTGTGCGTGGTGTGTCGACGATGATTATATATATTTTCCGTGGCTTACCACTCATGGTGTTGGCATTCTTTATTTATATCGGTTTGCCTGGTGTGATTGGCGCCAAAATTCCTGCTTTCACTGCCGGTGTGTTGACATTAGTTCTCAACGAAGGCGCTTATACGGGTGCTTTTGTCCGTGGTGGCTTTGAAGCGGTGGAAGCTGGTCAAATGGAGGCAGCACGATCGTTGGGACTACCTTATCGAACAGCGATGCGGCGAGTAATTATGCCACAAGGCTTAAAAATTATGGTGCCAAGTTTCATTAATCAATTCATTATTACATTGAAGGATACTTCAATTTTGTCAGCGATTGGCTTGTTAGAATTGACCCAAACCGGTTCCCTAATTGTTGCACGTAATTCACAAGGTTTCCGTGTATGGGCAATTGTGGCTATCATGTACCTGATCATCATTACATTACTGACTTGGTTCAGCAACTGGGCGCAAAAAAAATTGCAATAAAACAAAAACACTTCCAAATCGTATGATATGATTGGAGGTGCTTTTTTATGATTGTAGCCTATAACCAGCGTCAAAAATACATTTTGGCTAAAGATGGACAAAAAGATCAATCGTATTTTTGTCCTGGTTGTCGTGAGCCTGTGATGTTAAAAGTTGGTGATGTTAAGCAAAAACATTTTGCCCATTATTCAGGCACGCTTTGCCAAACACTAACTGAAAATGAAACGACAGCCCATTTGTCGGGCAAAATGCAGTTAGCACAGTATTTGCAACAATTCGGACATGTTGAAATTGAAGCTGTAATTGCAAGTATACAGCAACGTCCTGATATTTTGCTGACCCGTGGAAAGCAAAAATTAGCAATCGAATATCAATGCAGCCCAATATCTCAAAAAAGGTTAATGCAACGCAATGCAGGCTACCAATCCTGTCAAATCAAAGTTCTTTGGATTTTAGGTGAGACTTATTATAATCGTAATCTAAGTCAAAAAACCATTCTAAAGTTTATGACTGCACGACAGCTTGTTTTTTATTTGTCTAATGACAAAACGTTTGTCCACCGTCATCATTTTATCAAAGCTGATTTTTCACGTGTAAAATACACTGAGAAAAGGCATCGTGACCTGTTTATAAAATCACTGCAATTACCGACTTATCAACTTGATGTGAATAAGCAACGTTACAAAGTCCACAGTCTACTTATGCAACAGCGTGTTGATAAATTTTTAATTAATCACTTATATCAACATAATCGACGACTACCTGATGCGCCCGAATGGATATTTCAAGGGTGCACGTTTGGTTTGAATATTGCGAATTGGCATTTCAGATTATTGGTCGTGTTATTGTTAGAAAAAATTGGTTTACAACATGTCATCAAAAAACAGAAATTAAGCCAAATATTACTTCAGTACTTCTTGGGTGATGATGATTTCAAAATAGTTCAGTTACAGCAAATATTCTCCAGCTTGGAAAAGCAAAATTTTATTTTACAGCAAGGTGGTTATATTTTAATTCGGCGATTACCCAAATGGTTGAACGCAAAGTAACATCATTTACTGCGAATATGATAAAATGATTAGTATTGAATGATAAGGAGAGTGCGGCGTTCCGCACGTTTATAATTATGGCACAACAAATATTACGTTCCGAAGTTCCTGAAAATTTAACATGGGATCTCACCACCATTTTTGAGTCAGATGATGCGTTTGAAGTGGCATTCAAGTCAGTTCAATCTGCAGCAAAACAATTAAGCCAATATATTGGTCATGTTGGTGAATCTGCCACTGCATTGTTGGCTGCATTAGAAGCAGATCTTGCAGCTGAACGAGAATTTGAAAAAGTCTATGTGTATGCACATCAGATTTTTGATCAAGACACTACTAATCCTAAATATGCGGCTTATAATGCGCAGGTTCAGAGTTTATATGCGGAGTTGAGTGCAGCAACGTCATTCTTTCAACCAGAAGTCTTAGCTATTCCTGATGAGACATTGGCAAAATATCTTGCCACAGATAAGTTAACCAAGTATCAGCATTTTTTTGATGTTTTACTTGCTCAAAAGCCTCATACGTTGCCTGCCGATCAAGAAGCGCTCTTAGCAGGTGCGAGTGACATTTTTGGTGCGTCCGAGCAAACATTTGGTGCACTTGACAATTCTGATATTACATTCGGCAATGTTCATACTGAAACTGGAGAAGTGGTGCCACTGACAAATGGTTTATACTCACTTCTGTTGGAATCACAGAACCGGAATTTACGTCAAGAAGCTTTTACAACCCTATATGATAGTTATATTGGATTACAAAATACGTTTGCCTCAACCTTATCTGCTCATGTAAAGGGGCACAATTTTTTGGCTAAGGCTCGCCACTATGATTCAGCCCGCCAAGCTGCTGTTTCAGGAAACAATATTCCTGAAAGTGTTTTTCAAACACTAACGACAACTGTGGATGAAAACTTACCATTATTACATCGATTTGTTGCGTTGCGTAAGAAAATACTGGGTGTTGATGATGTACATTCTTATGACTTGTACGTGCCTTTGGTTGATGAAATCGATTTTGATGTCACCTATGAAAAGGCGCAACAGATTGTCTTATCAGCATTGGCGCCGTTGGGGGAAGATTATGTCGCGATTGTTCAAAAGGCGTTTGATGAGCGATGGATTGATGTTGTCGAGAATAAAGGTAAGCGTACTGGTGCCTATTCAAGTGGTGCTTATGACACTAAACCATTCATTTTGTTGAATTGGCAAAATAATTTGAATAATGTTTATACCTTGGTTCATGAAATGGGACATTCCGTTCACTCTTATTTAACACGGCATAACCAAGAGTATCATTATGGCGATTATCCTATTTTTTTGGCAGAAATTGCCTCAACAACTAATGAAGGATTGTTGACGGACTATTTGCTGGAAACAAACAGTGATCCTAAGTTTCGTGCGTATGTTTTAAACCAATACTTAGACGGCTTTAAGGGAACGGTATTTCGCCAAACTCAGTTTGCGGAATTTGAACAGTGGATCCACGAACAAAGTGCTAATGGGACTGCTTTAACAGCTGAAGTTATGAGTGATTATTATGCTGAGTTGAATCAAAAGTTCTATGGACCAGATCTTTTTCCTGATGAAGCTATTGCTTATGAATGGTCTCGTATTCCTCATTTTTATTATAATTTCTACGTTTATCAGTATGCTACTGGCGAAGCTGCTGCAACCACACTGGCAGAACGTATTTTGAATGGCAACGGTGCTCAAGATTATAAAAACTATTTAAAGTCGGGTAATTCAGATTATGCGTTGAATATTATTCAAAAAGCAGGTGTCGACATGAGTCAAGCTGAATACTTGAAGCAAGCTTTTGCAGTCTTTGAGACACGACTATCTGAATTAGAAACACTGCTATCCAAGTGAAAATAAACGGTCCAACGGGCTGTTTTTTTGTTAAAATAACAGTTAGGAGAGAAAAATTATGACTGTACCAAGCACACTTGCTGATGTTGCCAATGCGGCGTTAAATGATACTTATACCCCATATTCACATTTTCCAGTTGGCGCTGCTTTGTTGGGTGAAAATGGTGAAATTTTCAAAGGTGTTAATATTGAGAACGTGTCATTTGGCTTAACTAACTGCGCTGAAAGAACTGCCATATTCACAGCTATTGCAGCTGGTCATCGTCATTTTCATGGTCTTGTCATTTCTGGAAAGACAGACGAACCAATTGCACCATGCGGCGCTTGCAGGCAGGTAATGGTAGAGTTTTTTGAACCCGACATGCCAATTTGGCTAATTAATGATCAAGGGCAAGAAATTGAAACTAACATTGCACAATTAATGCCAGGCGCATTTAATAATTTACACTAAGGAGTTTACCCATGCCTCAGATTTATCTTGCAGCACCTTTTTTTTCAGACGAACAAATTGACCGTGCCAAACGTATTGAATCTGCGTTAGATGCTAATCCAACGGTTAAAGATTATTACTCACCACGACAGAATCAAAAAACCGAAAATCCGGAATTTAGTGCCCCTTGGGCGGCGGAAGTGTTTCAAAGAGACGTTACCAATGTCATGGCAGCTGATATTATTGTATCAGTGATTGATTATCGAGATAATGATGCTGATTCCGGTACGGCCTTTGAACAAGGAATGGCTTGGGTTGCTAAAAAGCCAATAGTGGTCGTCAATGAGCTACAGTTTCCTGTTAATTTGATGTTATCTGAGTCTTTAACGGCTTATGTGACAGCAGCAGAAACTTTAAAAACATATAATTTTGAGCAAACACCGAAAATACCATTTACAGGAGAATTATTCTAATGAAAAAAGTTTTGGTTGCGAATTTAACAGCAAAAAAAGCGGTTAAATATTTGGAAGAAAAGGGTTTCGAGGTTATTATTAGCGATCAGGCGAGTGACGATGACTTTTTGTCGCACACAGACGTTGATGGTATTCTGATAATGATGCACCCTTTTGGTGAATCATTGATGGCTAAGATGCCTAATTTGAAAGTGATTGCACGACACGGTGTCGGTTATGATAACGTTGATTTGGCTGCTGCCGCCAAGCATGATATTGTCGTGACAAATACACCTGGTGCAAATGCTACCGCTGTTGCCGAGACGGCTATCATGCACATGTTGATGGCTGGTCGCCTGTATTACCAGCGTCGTGAATTACTCACAGATGCAACAAATGCCGCATACTTATCAGCGCATAATGGCCAGGAAATATCAGGCAAAACAGTAGGAATTATTGGTTTTGGGCACATTGGTCAAAATATCGATCGATTGTTAACTGGTTTTGATGTGAATGTTTTAGCTTACGCAAGACATTCACATGAGGTAGTGAACGGTCGGATGGCCACGCTAGACGAAATTTATGAACAATCTGACTTTATTGTGACCGCGTTACCAGCAACACCAGAAACGACGCACATGATTAACGCAGATGTTTTTTCAAAGATGAAATCTTCAGCGGTGCTAGTTAATATTGGGCGGGGTGCATTGATTGACGAAGCAGCATTGATTGATGCCCTGAAAAATGATGTGATTGCTGGCGCTGGTTTGGACGTTGTCGAACATGAACCAATTAGTGCTGATAATCCATTACTACAATTACCCAATGCATTTGTGACGCCACATGTCGCCATGATTTCGCAAGAAGCAATGGATAATGTTGCCATTAAAGCAGCGGAAGATATTGTCAGAGTCTTATCAGGGGGGCAACCACGTTTCCCTGTTAATTAGCTTACTTTTTGTCAATAGTATAAGATTGTGTTAGAATGAACACAAGAGCCTGGAGGAATAATTATGGCAAAGTTGGCAGAACATACAGAAAATCTTTTATGTCAAAATTTTACAAAAACATTCGAAATTCTTGGTCGTAAATGGAACGGAATGATTATTGAAACGTTACTGGTCAGTGGTCCAAAGCGGTTTTTAGAAATTTCACGTGCTATTCCAGCTTGCTCAGACCGCGTTTTGGTCGAGCGTTTAAAAGAACTAGAAGCAGCGCATTTAGTGATTCGTCAAACTTATGAAGATTCTAATTTGATTGAATACAAATTGACTGAGGCTGGCGAAGCGATGCGACCAATGATGAAAGCAGTTCACGAATGGGCTGATAAATTCAATAATGTTGCAAAACTCGAAGTGCCTGACAGCATGACAGAAGTTTGATACAATAGACATAGTAAGATTGCGATGAATGACCTAGTAATGATTAAGCGCCAATAGCGAGCGGTGAATAGTGGAAGACCGTGGGTAGCTAATGATGAATTTCAGTCAGGAGTAATGGCTTAATCGCCAACGCTAGTCCACGTTACGGACACCAAAGCTGGCGATGTTCAGAAATTTGGGTGGTACCGCGTTTATTTGACGTCCCATGTTATCTTTTTTGAGATAACATGGGATTTTTTGTTAGAAAGGAAAAATGATGAGTTTAATTGATGATTTAAAACAGCTGAAACAATCTGCTGTTTCACGTATTAATTCACAAGATGCCGATATTGAACAATTGCGTGTTAAATTATTGGGCAAAAAAGGTGAGTTGACTGCTTTATTGAAGGGCATGAAGGATGTCGCTGCTGAAAATCGTAAAGCAGTCGGTGAAATTGGCAATGATGTTCGGCAAACGATTACTGAATTATTGGCCGAAAAAAAAGCTGCTGAGGCAGAAGCAGCTTTGTCCAAGCAGTTGGAAGCAGAAAAAATTGACGTCACAATGCCAGGCACCAAAGCACTAATTGGTCAACCGCACGTATTACAACAGATTATTGATGAAATTGAGCAACATTTTTTGGGTCTTGGCTTTCAAGTAATTGATGATACAGTTGATTCACCAGAAGTTGAGACGGATGAGTATAATTTCGAAAGAGAAAACTTGCCTAAAGATCATCCAGCCCGTGACATGCAGGATACATTTTATATTACGCCAGAAATTTTGCTTCGCACGCAGACCTCACCTGTTCAGTCACGTTCATTAGAGAAACATGATTTTTCTAAGGGGCCTCTTAAAATGATTGCACCGGGAAAAGTTTACCGTCGTGATACTGATGATGCCACACATTCGCACCAATTCCATCAAGTTGAAGGCATGGTTGTTGGTGAAAATATTACTATGGCAGACTTAAAGGGCACTTTATTATCCGTTATGCAGGAATTGTTCGGCGAAAAGCATCAAATTCGGATGCGCCCATCATACTTTCCATTTACGGAACCGTCTGTTGAAGTCGATGTTTCCTGGGATGAGGTGACACCTGATACAAAACCAGAAGATATTAAATGGATTGAAGTTTTGGGAGCGGGTATGACGCATCCCAATGTATTACGCATGGACGGTGTTGATCCTGAAAAATATTCAGGGTTTGCCTTTGGATTGGGACCGGATCGACTTGCAATGTTGAAGTATGGTGTAGATGATATTCGACAATTCTATCTGAATGATGTTCGGTTTTTGTCACAATTTAATCGGAAGGGGAATTAATCATGAAAACGAGTTTAGCTTGGTTAAATGAATATTTGGATGAGCCGCTTGCTTTGGATGAGGTTGCTGTTAATCAACTGGCTGAGCAAGTTGCGCGTACAAGTGTTGAAATTGATAGCTATACCACTATTGCGCGACAACAAGATGGTTTGGTTGTGGCAAAGGTTTTGAGCGTTAACCCACATCCAGATTCAGATCATATGGTTATTACACAGATTGATGCTGGTGAATCTGAACCGATTCAAATTGTTACTGGAGCGCCCAATGTCGCTGCCGGTCAATTTGTTATTTTGGCCAAAGTTGGTGCCCATATTATCAATCATGGTAGTGGCGAATTAGTGACGCTTTCTGCAGTGTCATTACGAGGACAAATGTCTTATGGCATGTTGGTTGCGTTACAAGAAATAGGATTTGATAACAAGATTGCACCTAAAGATTTTGAGGCCGGTATTTATGTTTTTGGACCAGATGATGGTGTAAAACCTGGCGATGACGCAATTGCGGCTTTGGGGATGAATGAACCAGTCTTAGATACGGACCTAACACCAAATCGCTCTGATATGCTTTCAATGATCGGAACAGCATATGAGTTTGGCGCAATGCGACAGGTGAAGGTTCAAGAACCCGACTTTGAATTAATTGAATATGAAACACCGGCCGATAGCCAGATATCGATTCAGATTGATGACCCGTCTTTGGCACCAAAATACGCATTGCGGGTTGTAAATCAAGTTACGGTGAAGGATTCACCGCTGTGGTTACAAAAAAAGTTGTGGAACGCAGGCATGAGGCCAATCAATAATATAGTTGATATTACCAACTATATGATGTTAATGTATGGACAACCCCTACATGCCTTTGATTTGGACAAGTTATCACACAAAGATATTCATGTTCGTCTTGCCAATGATAATGAGTCTTTGGTCACATTAGACGGTCAAAATCGGGCACTTCGATCTGGAAAAGATATTGTCATTGCCAGCGGACAAGATGGTTTAATGTTAGCCGGTGTTATGGGTGGCACTAGTTCAGAAGTTGATGCCAACACCAAAAATATTGTGATTGAAGGTGCTATTTTTAATCCAAGTCTTATTCGCGCCACAGCACGTCGACATAATTTGCATTCAGAAGCTTCGGCACGATTTGAACGTGGTGTTAACTGGGACAATACGTTCACTGCTTTAGATCATGCTGCAAGTTTGGCAGATGATTTAGCTGATGGTCAGGTGGCACGTGGTCGTATCGAAGCGGCTAATCAGCAACGTGAAGCCGTGCATCTTTCATTAACTGCTAAACGGGTTAATCAAATATTGGGCACATCTCTTGATGTGGCTGCAATTGCAGGTTATTTTGATCAATTAGCATTCACATATCAGATTAATGGTGATCAGATTTTAGTTGATGTTCCTGCGCGGAGACCAGATATCAGTATCGAAGCAGATTTGATTGAAGAAGTGGCAAGACTATTTGGTTATGATAATTTGCCATTGACATTACCGTATGGTCCAACAACGCCAGGTAAGTTGAGCTTGCTGCAACGTCAAATCAGAGGGACTCGACGTATTTTGGAATCATTGGGATTAAATCAGGCCATTTCCTATGTCTTAACGACACCCAACAAGGCACAACTATTTGCTGAAAATTCGGCAGACAGCGTCGTGACACTTGACTATCCAATGAGCTCGGATCGAACAACTGCACGACAAAATTTATTGGCTGGTCTTTTAGATGATGTTGTTTATAATGCAGCACACGCTGTTCATGATATTGCGCTATATGAGCAAGGACGTGTTTTTATTGCCAAACAAGAAGATCAGCAGCCAGCAGAAATTGAACATGTGGCTGGGGTATTAACGGGTAGTCGTCTTGAATCAACTTGGCAAAAGGGTAAACAGGCAAAAGCAGTTGATTTCTATGATATGAAGGGTGTGGTTGAAAGTTACTTACAACAGATTGGTGTAAGTGACGTCAGTTATCAAGCAACAAGTCGCCATCTTAATATGCATCCTGGCCAAACAGCCGATGTCTATGCGGGCACAGAATACTTGGGATTTGTAGGACAAATTCATCCGCGTTTGACGAAAGCGCAAAAATTGTCACCAGTGTTCGGTTTCGAGTTGAATATTTTTGCTGTGTTGAAAAATGTCCATTCGAGTGTCTCTTATCGGCCTATTTCACGCTTTCCTCAAATGAGCCGAGACATAGCGCTGCTAGTAGACAGCCAGGTTTCATCAGCTGAAATTGAAGATACCATTCACAAAACTGCTGGGCATCATTTAGTTGATGTGACATTATTTGATGAATATACAGGTAATAATTTACCAGAAAACAAGAAGTCTTTGGCTTATACTCTGACGTATCAAGATAATGATGAAACGCTTGTTGAGGCTGAGGTTAATGCTGATTTTGAAAGCGTTATAAGCGGATTACAATCGCAATTTAATGTGACGATTCGTTGATTATTTTTCTAATTTAATTTGAGTTGTGCTTGAAAACACGTTATAATTGAATGCAGACTATAAAGTTACAGGATAATTTCATGGCAAAAATAATCGTACAAGGCGGCCATCGTTTACGTGGTGAAGTCACTATTGGTGGCGCTAAAAATTCAACAGTAGCACTGATTCCAGCGGCAATTTTAGCTGATACACCAGTTAAATTTGATACAGTGCCACAAATTTTGGATGTCAAGAATTTGCAGCTAATTTTGCAAGCAATGAATGTCAGTTCAACGTTTGAAAATGGTGAATTGACAATTGACCCAACACATATTACTGAAAGTGATTTACCAAGCGGTGCAATTAAGTCGTTGCGGGCCTCATACTATTTTATGGGCGCCTTACTAGGCCGTTTTGGTCGTGCGACAGTAACTTTCCCTGGTGGTGATAATTTAGGACGACGTCCAATTGACCAACACATCAAAGGATTTGAGGCGTTGGGAGCGACGGTGACTGAAGTCAACGATATTATTCACATAGACGCTACCAGCCATGGCTTGATTGGTGCGCGTGTCGCTCTGGATACAGTTTCTGTGGGTGCAACAATTAATATTATCTTGGCAGCCGTGCGTGCTAAAGGGCAGACGATCATTGAAAATGCTGCACGTGAGCCTGAAATTATCGATATCGTAACATTCTTAAATAACATGGGTGCTAGTATTCGTGGTGCTGGAACCGATACAATTCGTATTGCTGGCGTACCTAGTTTGAAAGCGCGAAACACACATACGGTTATTCCGGATCGGATTGAGGCTGGCACGTATATGAGTATGGCTGCTGCATTCGGTGACGGCGTAACGATTAAAAACGTCATTCCAGAACATTTAGAATCATATACGTCTAAACTGATTGAAATGGGCGTTAACTTAGATATTGGTGAAGATGCCATTCATGTTTATAAGTCTGATGAATTAAAGCCTGTGGCTATTAAGACAATGCCTTATCCTGGTTTTGCGACTGACCTGCAACAGCCAATTACACCGTTGCTATTGTTAGCCAAAGGCGAAAGTACAATTGTCGATACGATTTACCCCAAACGAGTGAAGCATATCGCTGAACTACGTCGAATGGGTGGCGATATTGATTCAGCTGTTCCTGGACAAATCAAAATCAATCAATCACCACGTCTATTAGGAACGAGCGTTCAGGCAGCAGAAATTCGAGCAGGGGCAGCACTTGTTATTGCTGCTATTATGGCAGAAGGCGAAACTGTCATTAATGATGCGGATCATATTTTGCGTGGTTATGATCGCATTCAAGAAAAGTTAAGCCATTTGGGCGCTGATGTGACAATTGAAGGGATTGATTTGATTAATTTGATGCCTTAAACAGTTGCATGTTAATAGAAATTTTGATACAATTATCTAGTTAATAACTGACTCTAGGTCACGAGACTTAGGGCGCTAAGGAGAAACGAATCATGCAAGCAGAAATTCACCCAGATTATCACGCAGTTGTGTTCGTCGATGCTTCAACAGGTAAGAAGTTCTTGTCAGCTTCTACTGTGACATCTGATACAACAACTGAATTTGAAGGTAAAGAGTATCCATCAATCCGTATGGATATTACATCAGACTCACACCCATTTTATACTGGTAAGCAAAAGTTTACTCAAGCCGATGGTGCAGTCGACAAGTTCAACAAAAAGTTTGCTGGATTTGGTTTCAAGAACAACGAAGACAAGTAATTGTTCATTCAAAAACGTTCACCTTGGTGAGCGTTTTTTATGTATGAGGGCAGAACTATCGCACGTACAATTTTACCGGTTAAATTAGGGCAGGAAATAACGGCAGTTGTGGATGACATTCGTATTGATGGCATGGGTATTGTTCACGTAACCGAACACTATCCTTTATATATTGCTGATGCTATTCCCAATGAGAAAATTCGTCTATGTGTCACACAGGTGGATAAATTTTCGGGTTATGCAAAAGTCATTGAGCGGATAGTATCTTCCGATGCCAGACAAAATAATCACCGTCAATACTTGATTGAAGCTGGTACAGCACCTCTGGTCAATTTAAAATATGAAGCACAATTGGTTTTGAAACAAAAGCAAATTCAAAAATTATTTGCCAAACAAGGTCTAACAGTGACTGTTGCACCAACTGTTGGAATGCGAAAGCCAACGTATTACCGTAATAAGACGATTGTACCGGTGAAGTGGCAAAATGAAAAATTAACCAGTGGATTTTATCGCCGTGGTAGTCATGAATTAGTGCCCATGACAGATTATTTTGTCAATGACCAAGCAATTGATCAAGCAATTGTAATCGTTAGAGATATTTTGGAAAAATATCAAATTTCAGCCTTTGATCCAGATACGCAGCAAGGTGCAATCCGTTATATTATGGTTCGGAGAGGTTATTATTCACATGAATTAATGGTGGTTTTAGTTTCTGACGTGCCAACTTTGCCTAATGAATCGGAAATTGTTAATGAAATACACACACAATTACCTGAATTAAAAAGCTTGCGATTAAATTATAGTCCAAAACGTGAGTATGTGTTGTTGAGTCCTAATAACAGGACTCTATGGGGCGAAGATGCCATTCATGATACGTTGTTAGGGTATGATTTTATTATTGGTCCTAATTCTTTCTATCAAGTTAACCCGCAAATGACTGAAATATTATACGATTTAGCAGCTCAAAAAGCTGAATTACAAGCGAATGATATTGTTATTGATGCGTATTCGGGCATTGGCACTATTGGTATTAGTGTGGCTAATCGTGTTAAAAAGGTGATTGGTGTTGAGGTTGTGCCTGGTGCGGTTGCTGATGCACAGTTGAATTTGGTTAATAATCAGATTACCAACGCGACATACATTTTAGCTGATGCGCCTGAGCAGTTTAAACGCTGGCAACAAGAAAGATTAAAACCGGATGTTGTATTTGTTGATCCGCCTCGGCGTGGGTTAACTGCTGAATTAATTGAAGCAACAGTTGATATGGGACCAAATCGATTTGTATATATTAGTTGCAATCCTGTAACACTTGCGAGAGATGCTGTTGAAATCATTCGACGAGGTTATCACATTGATGGCTCCATACTACCAGTTGACCAATTTCCACAAACGTCCCATGTGGAAAGCATAACTGTATTTCGAAAGGATTAGCATGAATTATTCGGTATCAAAAATAGGACAAATTTTACAAGCACCTGTTCAATTTGGAGATGTGGTTGTTAGCGGTGTTTCTTTTGACTCGCGTCAAGTTAAACCTGGTGATTTATTTGTGGCATTAGTAGCACAAAACGATGGACATGATTACATCGAACAAGCATTAAATCATGGCGCAGTAGCTGTACTTGCTGACAATCAACACCAAATACCATCAACTATTGCTGCCGTGATAGTGCCTGATACTTTAACGGCTCTGCAAAAGTTGGCGCGATATCGACGACAAGATATTAACCCCAAGGTTGTAGCAATCACAGGCTCTAATGGTAAAACGACCACCAAAGATATGGCTGCTGCAGTTTTTGCCACGAGGTATAAAACTTTCAAAACACCCGAAAACTTCAATAATGAAATCGGTGTACCGCTAACACTTTTGACGATGCCAGAAGACACTGAAGTGCTCGTTGTTGAATTGGGTATGGATCGGTTTGGGCAACTGTCTGTTTTGTCGGAATTGACATTGCCAGATGTCGCGATTATCACGATGATTGGCGAGGCGCATATTGAATTTTTCAAAACGCGTGCCAATATTGCTAAGGCAAAATTGGAAATCACCCAAGGACTAAAAGCTGACGGCACATTAATTATACCTTTTGATGAACCTTTGTTGACAACAGCTGCTATTAATCAATCGGTTGTTCATTTTGGAAAGAAAATCAGTGATATCGATGAAAATAAAGCTGAAACTTCTTTCACATTCGATGATACTCGATTTGCTATTCCGCTGAGAGGTCGGTATAATATAATGAATGCGCTCGCAGCGATTTCAGCGGGTATCTTATTACATATTGACACAAAAGACGCCGCAAAGGCACTAAAACATTTTGATTTGACTAAAAATCGTACTGAAACGCTCACGACAGCTCACGGCGTGACTTTGATTAGCGATGTTTATAATTCAAATCCAACTGCTGTAGCTGCCGTTTTGGCAACACTGAAAATGATTCCTAGTACACATCGGTACATTGTGCTAGGAGACATGTTAGAATTAGGCGAGCAAACGCAAAAATTGCACGCTGGTCTGGCAAAAACGGTGATAGAGGCGGATGTTGATGGCGTTTACTTGGTTGGAAAATTTATGGGGATGTATCTTTATCCCATTTTGCAACAGCGCTTTGATTCAACGCACTTGCACCAATATGAAACAGATCAGTTAGCCGAATTAATCACAGATTTACAGACGTTAGGTGAAAACGGGGACGTGATTTTGCTCAAAGCAAGTCACGGTATTCATCTTGAAAACGTTGTTAACGCATTAGTAAAATAATTTAATGTGTCGGGGACACACTTATGCAACGAAAGCAAAGTCGAAACATTAAGCGAAGGAAATGGGTGCTTGTAATTTTTTTACTGAGCTTGTTATTAGGTACTTTTTGGCCCTTAAAACTCAAAGAATCATCTGTTAAATTGAAGCCAATTAAAAATGATGACTTCAGCGTTAACAATGTCGCCATGTTAAGTACCAACGTCGTGCCTAAAGTTGCGTTGGCTAAAGATGCTGATAACCAGTTAAAGCAGGCGCACTATATTGGAACTGCATTAATTGTGCATAACAATAAAATTATTTTACAAAAAGGCTATGGTTACGCCGATGCTAAAACGAAACGTGTTAATGACGCCAAAACATTGTTTCAAATTGCATCAGTTCAAAAAGGATTAACAGCAACACTAGTTATGAAAGAAATTGAAGCAGGTAAGCTATCTTTTGATACAAAGCTGAGTCAGTTTTACCCTAATGTTGCTAATTCGGATAGAATTACAATAAGTGATTTGATAACAATGACTAGCGGGTTAAGTCAACATATACAGCCAGTAACTTTTGAATCAGAAGCGGATAATATTGATTTTTCTGCGGATCATGCGGTTGTTATTGGTGAGCCGGGTGTTGGTTATGGCTGGTCATATCAGGCGGTTAACTATCGCTTGTTGGCTGGCATATTGATGAAGGTGACACATAAAACTTATACGGAATTGTTTGAACAAATGTTTGATCGTCACTACCATTTAAATGCAGTGCAATATGATATGTTCAAAACGTCCGCTAATCGTGCGATTGGTTATGATGATTCATATGATAAGCCGTATAGTGATGACAATGTTGCCTATCATCGTGAAACAGGAACTGGTAACGTTGCAATGACAACAGGTAACCTGTATCGCTATTATTATTTGATGATTAACAAAAAGCTGATAGACAGTCCGGCACAGTTATGGCGAACTAAGCTTGGTGAAAGTTATGCTGCGGGGATGTATCATTTTCCAAAATATATGACCGCACATGGCATATTACCAGGTTATGAACCAACTGTAATTTTGTCAAAAAATGGACAGAATGCTGTTGTGCTATTGAGTAATCAGTATTACAAATCACATAGTTTCCAGCCACTAGCCAAAAAAATATTTACACAAATGACTGCCATTCCTGTAAAGTGAATGGCTTACGCACAATAGGTGCAAGGAGAAAAATTTTGAAATTTAGCGAATTAGGTTTGTCACAAGATATTTTAGATGCCATTAAAACACATGGTTATGTCGAAGCGACACCAATCCAAGAAAAAACAATTCCGTTGACATTATCAGGACGTGATGTCATTGGACAAGCGCAAACGGGAACTGGTAAAACAGCTGCTTTTGGTTTGCCAATTTTGGAACATATTGATTTAGAGAATAAAAACATTCAAGCTTTGATTGTTTCACCAACACGTGAATTGGCAATCCAAACGGCAGAAGAATTAAAAAAGCTTGGACATGATAAGCATGTTGATGTACAAGTTGTGTTTGGTGGCGCTGACATTCGCCGTCAAATTCAAAATTTGAAGTCACATCCACAAATACTTGTTGGTACACCGGGTCGTTTGCTAGACCACATTAACCGCAAAACAGTTAGATTGGATCACGTTCGTACACTTGTTCTAGACGAAGCCGATGAAATGTTGAACATGGGATTCTTGGATGATATTGAATCAATTATTGATAAGACACCAGCCGAGCGTCAGACGTTGTTATTCTCAGCTACAATGCCACCTGCTATTAAGCGTATTGGTGTTAAGTTCATGACTAACCCAGAGCATATTCAAATTGAAGCTAAAGAATTGACAACTGATTTGGTTGATCAATACTTTGTACGGATGCGTGAAAATGAAAAATTTGATACGATGACTCGTATTTTTGATGTGCAAGCACCAAAATTGGCCATTGTGTTTGGTCGCACAAAGCGTCGCGTGGAAGAATTAGCTCGTGGTTTAGAAGCTCGTGGTTATCATGCTGCTGGCTTACATGGTGATTTAACGCAACAAATGCGTTCACGTGTTTTGGCTCAGTTTAAATCACATGAAATCAATATTTTGGTGGCAACAGATGTCGCAGCTCGTGGCCTTGATGTTAAGGATGTTTCTCACGTCTATAACTTCGATATTCCACAAGATCCTGAAAGTTATGTGCACCGCATTGGCCGTACGGGCCGCGCGGGTGCTAAGGGTGTATCAGTGACATTTGTAGCACCAAATGAAATGGATTATCTACGTGCAGTTGAAGATTTGACTAAAAAACGTATGACGCCTCTCGAGCCTGCAACATTACAACAGGCTCGTGTTGGTAAAATTAATAATGCCGCTGGAGAAGTCGCAAAGTTAATTCAGTCAACTGATGTCGCAGAAATTCAAGATCAAGTTAATGCTTTGACTGCACAATATTCTGCTGAACAATTAGCGGCAGCCTTGTTATCTAGTGCAGCTGACTTAGAAAAGCAAAACACACCAGTAGAAATCACACGCGAACGTCCATTACCACGACGTAAGGGCGGTGGTTCACGCAATGGTGGCGGTCGCCGTGATGGTAATCGTGGTGGTGGCTATCGTGGTAATCGCAATCGACGTGGCAATGGTGATCGTAGTAATGATCGCCGTGGTACAAGTGAACGTCGCTTTGGTGATTACAAGCGTCGTGATGGTCGTTCAAATGAGAGCCGCCGTAATAGCGGCGGGAATCGCCGAGAATTTACCGTTCGTGAAAAAGGCTAAAATGCCGTTGCTCGAGTAAATAGTAAGAGAAATAAACACGATGAAACCGTCCAAACAAAATGGACGGCTTTTATTTTTTAAAATGATATGAGATTATAATGGGTGTAAGAATATCTTTGATGGAGGAAGACATGAGAACAGTTGCAGAAGCCATTGCCTATATTCATAGTCGCCCAAAAGGCGGGCAAAAGGAGTCACTAGAACGCATGCACGCCTTACTTGATCGTTTGGGCAATCCAGAAAAGATTCTGCCACCAGCGATTCATGTTACAGGAACTAACGGAAAAGGTTCAGTTGCTACGATGTCCAGCAACATATTACAATCTGCCGGACTTCATACGGGTTTGTTTATTTCACCGTTCATCACCGATTTTCGGGAGCGAATTCAAATTGATAATAAAATGATTGCATCAGAGGATTTGTTATCGGTCACTCAAGATGTCGCGGACATTTTAATTGACCTAGATTGTGAGTTGGCACCGGATATTCCGACTGAATTCGAAGTTTTGACAGCTATTATGTTTACTTTTTTTGCGCGACAAGACCTTGATGCGCTAGTGATTGAAGTTGGTATCGGTGGTTTGCTTGACTCGACCAATGTAATGCCAAATGCCCGTGTGGCTGTCATTACAAGCGTTGGTTTAGATCATCAAGCCCTATTGGGTCCGACTATTGCTGATATTGCCCGTCAAAAGGCAGGTATTATTCACAAGAACATGCCTGTGGTTATTGGTCAAATTTCTAGTGAAGCGCTATCTGTTATTAAAGAACATGCTACGAATGTTATAGTCGGCCAATTGGGCGAGTTTAAACCTGGATTACCCGGAGAGTATCAAATTGTGAATACAGCTACTGCGGTCGCGGCTGTACGTGCTTTTGATAAACGTATTCCAAATTCTGCCATCATTCATGGTTTGGCGTCAACGCGATTTCCCGCACGGTTTGAGTTGCTGAATAAAAGCCTAATGATTGACGGTGCTCATAATGCGCAAGGGCTACATGCCTTGTACAAAGCACTAATCAATTCTTATCCAACGGGTAAGATTCACTTAATTATTGGTAGTTTAATGGATAAAAATGTGACTGATTCTTTTTCTGAAATTTTAGCGCAGAATCGTTTTGCCATTACCTTAGTGCCGTTTACTGGACCAAATGGTAGACATAGTTTGAATATTGAAGCAACTGCCAAAAAATATCCAGTGGGCACGGCAGTAAACTGGCAAACAGCCCTCAGACAATCTGACGCTGATTTAACAGTATTAACGGGTTCGTTGTATTTTGTAAGTAAAGTGAGAGAAGAGTATGCAAAGTGAAAAATTATCATTACGCTTAGTTTTTAGCGTTTTGGCAATTGGAATTTTAGGGTTTACTGATATTATGTTAGAAACAGCATTAAATGTTAGTTTCCCGATATTAATGACAGAATTTAATGTCACGTCTAATGTCGTGCAGTGGTTGACGTCTGGTGTTATTTTACTGACCAGCATGGTGGTTATCTTATCACCATGGTTAAAGAAAAATTTTACTAACCGCAGTCAATTTATCACTGCAACTATTATTTCTTTAATTGGTGTGTTAATTAATGCTATTAGTGGCGATTTTGGCTGGACATTATTTGGGCGTCTGTTACAAGGCATTGGCGGTGGCGTTGGTTTTCCTTTAATGTATAACGTGATTTTTGAACAAGTACCAGAGAAAAAGCGCGGAACGATGGTTGGATTGGGGTCATTGATTATCTCGTTTGCCCCAGCCATTGGACCAGCATTTGGTGGGTTTTTAACACAAAATTACGGTTGGCATATGGTATTTTGGGTAGTGCTACCGATTCAACTTTTTTCACTCGTATTAGGTTGGTGGACCATTCAACAGGTTGCACCATTAAAAAAAGAGAAGCTAGATTTAATCGGTTGGCTACTCCTGAGTATTTTTTTTGTGGCGGGTATTTCTGTTATCGAACGAACGAGCACTCATGGATTGATCAATACTTTGAGTTTGAGCATGATTGTGGCGATGATAGTTGGGTTAGTGGGGTATCTATTTCACGCAAAGCGAATTGCTAACCCACTGATTAATCCGGCAATTTTTAAATATAAAACTTTTCGTTTTGGTATGGCAGCTTCATTTACAACGCAGGTTGTTAATTTAACGTTTAATTATGCGGTGCCAATGGTTTTACAGATTGTATTATTGCAAAACTCGCAAGTAGCAGGATTGGCATTACTACCTGGGGCACTGGGATATGCGCTGATGGCTATTTTGTCAGGTAGGCTATATGATCGCTTTGGTGCGCGTGTGCCAATCATTACCGGCTTGATATTAATGTTGATAGGGACTGTTTTGATGGCATTCTTGCCGATTAGTTTGACTTGGTTAACACTTGGCTTTATGGTCATTCAAATTGGTGCTGGTTTTTGGTTTGGAAATAACATGACTTTCACAATTAGTCAGGTGCCAGTGAATTTCCAGAGTGCCGGTAATTCAATTTTTTCAGCAACTAATAATTACTCTGCGGCCATTGGTATTGCCTTAGCTGCCGGCATTATTGCAACTTTTCAAAAGCACGCGGACGATGCTCGCGACTTGGTCGTAGCAACGCATTCAGGCACGATTTGGACGTTTAGGGTTGATGTTGTGTTGATTGTGTTGTCTGCCATTTTGTCATTAAGTGCATTACATTTTGGGAGAAAGAGACTGTACTAACGTATTATGTTGTAGAGGCAAACAACATGATTACTAATAAAATTAAACAATTTTACAGACTATTTGGCCAAGATGAAAACCATGCACTACGTAATTTTCAACGTTACTTTCCTGAACCTTATACATTAAATGAAATAACACATGATACAGCTGAGGACTTTGTCTCACATAATGAAGTTGCGAATCAAGCGTTATTGATCGGTGTTGAAATAGGAAAAGCAGTTGCTTTTCAAAAAAGACAGGTTTTACTGAACGCAAAATATTCGACTAAAATGGGGACATTTGCGCAAAAAAAAATCGGGCATTTACCTCAGGAACAGCTGTGCTTGGCGCTTTTAGATGCACAGCTAAACGTTATTGGTTGGGAAACGGTTTTTGTGGGTACTGTGAGTCATGTGCAAGCGTCACCTAGAGAAATTTTTCAACGTGTTTTGAAAGCAAATGCTGTGGGATTTATGATTGTTCATAATCATCCGAGTGGTTATGTCATGCCATCTAAAGCAGATATTGTTTTTAGTCAGCGACTAGCAACACTTGGCCAACAAATGGATATTCATTTGTTTGATTCATTTGTTGTGACGCACAGTGATTATTGGAGTATGTCTGAAAAGAAGCAATTAAAAAAGCTATCCCGCAGTAATCAGGGATAGCTTTTTTAAACGGCAACAGGTGCTTTGATAGCTGGTTCGCTATCGTAATCCAAAACTTTGATGTCATCCATCGTGTAGTCAAAGAGTGACTTTACTTCTGGATTTAGCCAGAGTTTTGGTAGTTTGTGCATTGGTCGTGAGAGTTGCTCGTTAATTTGATCAATATGGTTGTTATAAATATGTGTATCGCCAATTGTATGAATAAAATCGCCGACTTCATAGCCAGTTTGGGCAGCAACCATATGAAGCAATAGGGAGTATGAAGCAATGTTAAACGGCACACCAAGGAAAAAGTCACCGGAGCGTTGATATAGTTGTAAACTAAGCTTACCATCAGCAACATAGAATTGACTTAAAACGTGGCAAGAAGGTAGAGGTGCTTGAGGTGTGGTTTCAGCGTTCCATGCCGTCAAGATTAATCGCCGAGAATCAGGGGTTGTTTTGATTTGATTGATAAGACGATTGACTTGATCAATCGTGTCTTCACCGGCAGTTAAGCTGTTTGTTTTCCAACCACGCCATAATTTACCATAAACATCACCAATGTAGCCGTACGTTTCCTTAAAATCGTCATCATGAAGGATTTTGTCGACAAAAATAGCTTTTTGTTCCTGATAGGCTTTGTTGAATTCAGCATCATGCTGTGAGCGTTGGCCAAAGCCGCTCATATCAGGGCCATCATAGGCATCAGATTCAACCCAGTTTTTAAAAGCCCATTCATCCCAAATATGGTTATTGTGTTCGAGCAAAAAACGAATGTTATTGTCACCACGTAAAAACCATAAAAGTTCACTTTTAATTAAGCCGAAAAAGACCTTTTTTGTGGTTAAGAGTGGAAACCCTTCCTGTAAATTAAAACGCATTTGTGTGCCAAACAGTGAATGTGTGCCGGTTCCGGTACGGTCACCTTTTAAAGTACCCTCATCGAGAATTTTTTGTGCTAGATCTAAGTATTGCTGTTCATTTTGAGACATGTTTTTTATTGTACGCGCTTTAGCTATTTTGGATAGTTTGACACGCGTGATTCCTTTCAAAAATCATTACTTAAATATTAACGAAAACGCGATTTAATAGCAAATTTGTACGCTTTTTAAAACGTTGTTCTGACGCTTGTATTGACGTGTTACAAAATTGTAATAAACTCTTGAGTGCTTGTCGTTATTGGTTTTTTATTGAATAATAATAACAAAAAATACTTTTAAATGCTATTCGTTTTCTAAAAGTAAAAAATATGGTAAACTTAAAAATAGTTCGTGAATTGCATGGGTTTTCTGACGAACTAAAAGTTATCATTCATGCGCGATAAATTGGTTTAAATCAATTTGATGGGCTGTTTGTGATGAAAATGGTACTTGCTTAAGTGAAACATGTTTTTGACGTAATAGTTCTTCAGCAAATGGATCATTATGATAATTGCGCATAAAGTTAATGTTACGAATGCCTGCTTGGAGCAAGAGCTTAGTACATTGCACGCATGGTACATCTGTAACGTAAACTTCTGCACCGTCAACGCTAATGCCCATTTGCGCTGCTTGCATGAGCGCATTTTGTTCAGCATGAACGGCTCGTACACAATGACCATCGACAATGAGATCACCAACCTCAGTGCAATGGGGTGTACCTGCAACACTACCGTTATAACCACTTGCTATTATGCGATGATCTCGCACGATAATAGCGCCTACGTGTAATCTTGTGCATGTTGATCGTGTGGACAGAATGGCTGCCTGTGCAATAAAATATTGGTCCCAACTAATACGTGTATCCATATAATGTGCCTCGTTTTGTTTTTGAATCTGATAGAATGAGTATAACAAAATATTGTGAAGATTGAAGGAGATTTTTGAATGACAGAGCTACTTGACGGTGCCAAAGTTGCCAAAATAATTAACGACAAAACGGCTCAACGTGTGACAAAACTAGATAAGCCAGTCACGCTTGCTGTGATTTACGACCCAGACAATGAAGGTAGTCAATTGTATGTTGGCATGAAGTCTCGGAAAGCAGCCAAGCTTGGTATTCAAACACGTGATATTCCTGTTGGCGCAGATGAAACAACGGACAGTGTTATCGCTTTGGTTGAATCGTTAAACGCGGATGATGATGTGACAGGAATTTTAGTTCAAAGTCCATTGGCTAAAGGCATCAAGGAACGACAGGTATTTTCTGCAGTTGCGCCTCAGAAAGATGCTGACGGTTTAGGTGCAACTGTTCAAGGTATGCTGTTTGGGGATGCTTTGGAGCCGTATACTGTCGCAGCGACGCCACAAGGTGTGATGTCGTTATTGAATTACTATCATATTCCTATAAAAGGCAAAGTGGCTTTAGTTGTTGGTAGATCTCAACTATTTGGGCGACCAATGTCAGCTTTATTAAATAATGCTGATGCAACGGTGACGGTTGCACATCGCTACACAGAACCCGCGGTTTTGAAACGTTTGCTTAAATTTGCTGATATTGTAGCCGTTGGTGTGGGTATTCCTAATTTTATTAAAGGGGAAGATTTGAAACAAGGTGCCACCGTGATTGATGTGGGGATGAACGTCGTTGATGGCAAAGCCACTGGAGATGTTGACTTTGATTCAGCACAAGGTATTGCAGATTTTATTACGCCAGTGCCCGGTGGTGTAGGGCCAATGACAATCGCTACTTTATTGGAAAACACAGTGACATTAGCGGAATTAAATCAATAATTTAATGAGAGGTTATGGCACTGAAATGCGTTATAACCTCTTTTTTGTTCACGATTTATGATAGACTTGAAATTATAAGTGAGGTAAATGATGAAAAAATTAGATAAATCGTTGTTTAACATTAAAAGTTTAAGTCAATTGATTAAGATTAGTGAACGTTATTATTTTACACAAACACAGTTGCGTGAAGTTGAAAACGATACACAACATCGTGTTTGTCAATTGGTTGATGGACAAGTGAATGTGATTGCTGAAGATGCATGGCTACCACAAAATGTGAATGGACAATTAGCCTATCTACAAAAAATTGATGGAGTTGCGCAATTGTTTGTTGCTGGTGAACAAAAAACATTCGAAGCTGCAGGTGTACACCAATACACAGCAACAGCGGATAATAATCATGTTTATTATCTCACCATAACGAGCCATCAGTCGCCAATACCAGTATTATCAGAGCGACCAATACCACGTCGCATTACTGAAAAAAATTATAAAGCTGACGGATATGGTCTCATTGATGAATCAACTCAATATCGTATTACCTATTTAGATATTTCTAAAGATCTGACAAAAGTTGTTCTAAATACTACAACGCGTACAACTTTATTAGACCAATTTGATCATAAATTATTATTGACACAAACTGATAACATTGCTGGGCTTGGGGAGAGTAATAGAACATTTTTGTTGGTCAATGGTCAAATGATTGAAGTGAGTCAAAATTTGCCACATGGACTTACTGCGGATGGAATTTTTGATCCAAAGGGTGAAAAAATTGCATTGATCGCTCATGATGGGCAGTATACTAATGCAAGAATTTTTGGTGTGTATCTATATGACATTAAACGATCTACTCTCACGCCTATATTTGATTCTGATGTTGATGCTTTGCAAGATACGATGAGTGATGTAGTCTTTTTAAAGAGTATGCATCAATTGTTTTGGCGAAATGACACGGAAATTGAATTCGTTGCGACTTATCATGGTCACAACCGTCTATACCGTTTGACAACAGATGGTATTTTGACGTTACTAGATGATACGCAACGCGCTATTTTGTCTTTTACGTCAGAAGCGCTGATCACTTCTTATACCAATATACCTTCACAAATTGAAACTAGGCACGGTGATATTTTGTATCGACCGGATTCACAAGAGGCGTTTGTAGTGGCTCAAAAATATCAATTTGCTTCGGAAGATGGTTCGATGGTTGATGGCTGGTTTATGCATGCGCAACGACAACCAGCGCCAACATTATTGTACATTCACGGTGGACCACATGCGGCTTATGCTGATGCCTTCTTTTGGGAATTCCAAATGTGGGTTTCACTTGGATATAATGTCGTTTTTACCAATCCGCATGGCTCAACTTCTTACGGTCAAGATTTTGTGAAAAGTGTGATTGGACATTACGGAGAGCAAGACTATCGTGATGTTATGACCGGCTTTAAAGCGGCACTATCCAAATTTTCTGATGTGATTGATGTGCGTAATGTATTTGTGGCAGGTGGTTCCTATGGTGGTTATATGACCACTTGGATTATTGGTCATGATCAACGTTTTAAAGCAGCTGTTGCTCAAAGACCGGTCATTAATTGGATTAGCATGTTTGGTACAAGTGACATCGGTTATGATTTTTCAAAAGCTGAATTGAAATTGGATTTGCAGGACAATAATATTTCAAAATTATGGGCAATATCACCATTAGCTTATGCCAAAAATGTACGAACACCGATTTTACTACTTCATGGTGAATACGATCTACGGACGCCATTAGGCCAGTCAGAAGAATATTTCATGGCGATTAAAACACAAACAGATACACCGATTGAATTAGTGAGATTGCCTGAGAGTTTTCACGGTGTTTCAAGAAATGGTCGACCAAATCTTCGTATTGCGCGGTTGAAAGTCATGGATGATTGGTTTTCTAAATTTAAAAATTAATTTGTTAAAAACATTTAGCGCAGCATGAACTAAGTGTTTTTTTGTGAGTTAAATTGTTTGTTCACGTATGATACTATGAGCTCAAAAAAATAGAAGGGGGAGATTTTGGCATAATGATTGATGATATGTTGGAAAAAGCTAAAAAACAACGAGTGAATGATATTTATATTTTGCCAAATGATGATAACAAGTATGTCATCAAGTTTCACATGAATGGTGGATTAGCGTCCAAATCAAATATTTCTGATGAGGATGCAGAAAAATTAATATATGCAATTAAATATCGTGCAAAGATGAATATCTCAGAAAGACGTCGACCACAACTAGGTCGTTTTCGTGGGGCACATGTATGGATTCGTGTTTCCAGCGTTGGTGATTTTTTGAATCGTGAAACTGTGGTCTTGCGTCTTATCTATTCTGAGCAGCATAAGCAACATTGGCTATCTTCAAAGCAATTTGAGCAAATGCAACTTGGTTTACCGGAGTCGGGTTTATTTCTCATCTCTGGACCGACTGGTTCAGGAAAAACAACGACGCTTTATCAGTTGTTGCAAAATATTGCCGACAACAAGCTAGTTTTAACGATTGAAGATCCAGTAGAAATTAGAAATCCTAACTTTGTTCAGTTACAAGTTAACGAAGCAGCTGGTATTGGTTACGAAGCGTTAATAAAAGTTGCTTTGCGACATCGTCCAGAGATTTTATTAATTGGGGAAATTCGAGATTATCAAACGGCTAAAGCAGTCGTACAGGCTGCTTTAAGTGGTCATCTAGTTATCAGCACGATACACGCCATGTCAGCGCGAGAAATTGTGTTGCGCTTGCTAGAGTTAGGTGTGGATCGTAATCAATTGTTGGCAGCACTAACAATGGTAGTTTATCAAAGATTAGTACCAATGACATCAGGCAATCAAGCAGCGATTGTTGATGTGCTTTGTGGCAGTGATATTACGATGGCTACTGGTTTCACAATACAATGGCAGGAGGTTCTTGATGAAGCATTTTTGGCAGGCAAAATTACATCAGCAACGCGAACAACATTTCAGTCGCTTTAAATCAAGTGATCAGGTGCAATTTTTTCAAGAGCTTGGTGATTTGCTAGCCTCCGGGTATAGCATTAGTGAAAGCATTGATATTATGAAAGATGCGCATCAGAAGTGGCAGCAGCAATTAAGCGCGATTAAGGATGGACTCCATGAGGGACAGACTTTTCCTAGTGTTATGTCTATGTATGTGAACCAAAACATATTGGTTCAGCTGAATTTAGCTCATGAACATGGCGATTTAAGCACTACTTTGGTGAAAATGGGACAAAATTTATCTCAAATTGCACAACAACAAAATAAAGTGAAACAAGTGATGCATTATCCGATTATCTTGTTAGCAATATTAGGTGCCATGCTATTAGGACTTAAATTTTTTCTTTATCCAATATTGAATCAATGGCAAAATTCGTCTCAAGAAACAGGGGTTTATGATGGTCGCGCCATTGCAATATTAATGATGGCACTGCTACTGATAACAATCATTTGGCGATCTTGGCGTCGTATGAACTGGATAAAAAGGCTTAATGTTATGTCTAAAATACCAATCATTAGTTTGATGACTAAAACGGTTGTGTCGTATCAAGCTAGTCAACAAATAGCTTCAATGCTATCGGGTGGCTTAACGCTACCAGATATTATTAACGCCATTGCATGCCAAAATAGTCGTTCAGCTTCAGTTTATTTAGCCCAAGATGCACAAAAATTTTTAAAAGCAGGTGGACAGATCGATCGTTATATTTTGTCTAAGCAATTTTTTAATCAATCATTGGCTGGGTATTTTATGAGAGGTTATACCCCAAAAACATTAGCGCGATATTTAGATTATTATGCAAAAACACAGTTTAAACTGTTAATGCAGCAAGCCGACCGGTTAATCGGTACATTGCAGCCCATTTTTTTTGGCATCATTGGCATAGCGATTATTGGTTTATATCTCAGCATGCTACTACCGATGTATCATGCCATAGGAGGATTATATAAATGAAACTTTTTAGAAAAAAATATAGTGGATTTACATTAATTGAAGCAGCAATTGTTTTATTTATTGTTAGCTTACTAATGTTAATTATTTTGCCTAACTTAAATGCACAACGTAAACATGCTGTGACAACTCATGCTGCCGCAATGGTGACAACAGTACAAACACAAATTGATTTGTATCAAAATGATCACCCAGATGACAGTGAGGTGACCATTTCTAAACTAAAAGCAAATGCTTATTTAACTGACAAGCAACTACAAAAAGTGCAAGACCTTAAAATTACAATTGTGAATAATGAAGCTCACCAATAGCGGATTCACGTTGGTTGAGTCAGTAATCACATTACTCATCGTTAGTTTATGCTTGGTAGTTGGCGCGCAACCACCAAAGACAGTAGGAAAAAATACAGATCAATGGTTGGTAACGTTTAAAACGAGGTGGCAAAATGCGCGGCTAACTGCTCAGAGTCAAGGACGTTCGGTGACAGTTATTTTTGATCGGTCTGAGATGTTAATAGATGCTGAGCACATACCTTATCCGAAAAATTATTCAAAATGTGTTCACCAACAAATAAGCGTTTTGCCAACAGGTTATGTTGCGCCAATTACCATCACACTTAATGGTTCGCCAAACATCAAGATTATTTTTAGTTTAGGAGGTGGTGAATTTCGTGTATCTAAAAAATAGCCATAAACAAAAAGGATTTGTTTTGGGAGAAGCAATGTTGTCTTTAAGTTTAGTAGGAACGTTTGTGGTTTTTGAATATGATCAATTTCATCAATTTCAAAAGCAACAGCGTCAACTCAATAAGGAATTAACTACTTTGCAAAAAGAAAAGATTGAAGCCTTGGAATCGTGGGAAGAATATGCTGGCAAATAGAGCGTTTACACTATTAGAATCATTGATTGCTTTAAGCCTGGCAGCATTGGTTATGGTTACAATTCAGTTTTTGATACCTCATTTAAATCAAGTGACTCAACCAGACGACAGGACAACATTTCAAACAGCTTTGCATCAATTAGAAATCCAAAAATATAGTGTAAAAGATAATAATAATCATGTTATTAATTTGATGAGTGCAGACAGCAAAAAAATGACGTTAATGTTGCGAAACAATAAATTACAGTTGAGTGCTAAAGGTAGTGGACAAATTATTTTAATGGAAAATGTTGATGATTTGCTCATTACGGCCAGTGGTAGTCTTTTTAAACTGACGATAAAAATTCATCATCGCACCATTCATGGTATTTTATATTTACAGAAGGTGGCAACCTCATGAGAAAAAAACAAGCCTACGTTTTGGTTACTACAGTCATTATATTGGGTGCGTTGAGTACAGTATTTGTCTTACAAAACATTGCCTTTAATGAGCAATTAAGGGCGCAAGCAAAGTTGATACAACTGACGAAAATTAACGTATTGCAGGCTCGGGTGAGCTTGTTATATGCGACAAATGGTGATAAATCATTGATGTTTGATGGTATCATGGCAACAGTTGATGATCAGGAAATTTGTGTGTCAATTCAAGGTCGCCAATTAAAGGTTCCGCTGCTTGTGAAATAATCATTGAAAATGCTTGGAAAACCGTCTAAAATGTTACTTATGACACAAGAAAAAGTTGCACAATATTTTGACGCCTTATCCAGTACTACACACGAATTATCTCAGGAAATCGATGTGAGTTACGTTGATGCCCTAATCGAGGTGATTGATGATATTAACGCTGGGGATGTTCACCGAGAACTAGGAAGACCCAGTCAATCAGTCGCTGAAAAAATTGAACAAGCTATTCATTTGAATTGGTCACAAGCAAGTGATACTGATAAGCGTAAAGCAGTTCAACTGGCTATTTTGCAAGCAAACCGGGATGATAGAACTCCGGCGAACTATCAAATTACCCCAGATGGTATTGGTTATTTACTTGCTAGTTTGATTAGCCAAACAGCAAGTTTAGTCGATGATGATACGATAATTGATATCACGGTTGGATCAGGAAATTTACTATGGACAGTTTCAGAGAATTTAGATTTTCGTTTAAATAAGATTGGCATTGATAATGATGAGACCCAGTTAGCTTTGGCTGCTGCAGGAGATGAACTAATCAATCCAAATGCACCAACGACATTTTATCAAGCAGATATCTTATCCTTAGATGAGACACCGAAAGCTAAAGTCGTTATCGCAGATGTACCGGTCGGCTATTATTCGGTTGATGATGCTAATCAATTTGAAACTCAGTCATCAAATGGGCAAGCGTGGGTACAAAATTTGATTGTCGAAAAATCATTGTCTTTTGTGAGTGATGAGGGTTGGGTTTATTTAATTGTCCCAGCTGCACTATTAAGCGGTGATAATGCTAAACAATTGTTACAATTTGTAACTTCTCATACACAACTAAAAGCTTTTTTACAGTTACCAAATGATTTTTTCCAAGATGAACGAGCAGCAAAAGCTATTTTAGTATTGAAAAAAAAGTCTGACCAAACCCAAAAAGAGGTATTGATGGGGCAGTATCCATCTTTGAAAAATCCCAAAAAAATTCAAGAATTTTTGCAAGATATTGAAGCGTGGGTTAAACTGGATAAAGAAGTGTAATAGTCGTATGATTATATTATCAAATTAGTTTTCGTAAGTGTAACAAGTTCAAGAAAGACAGGTAAAAAGGAAAATCATGGCTAAAACAATGGCTGTTAACGCTGGAAGTTCATCACTAAAGTTTCAATTATTGGAAATGCCGGCAGAACAAGTTATCGCGCAAGGTGTTATTGAACGAATTGGCATGGATGATGCAATCGTTACAATCAAATACGGCGCTGAAATTGTAGCTGAACGCTTGGTTGGCCATTCAGATGATGATGAAGACCACATCACAATCACAAAAGATGGTAAGGGCAAAAAGTATGAAAATGTTGTTCCTATCAAAGATCATCAACAAGCAATCAACTTCATGTTACAAAAATTAACAGATTTGGGTATCATTGAAGATTTCCAAGAAATTACAGGTGTAGGCCATCGTGTTGTTGCAGGTGGTGAGTGGTTTAACCATTCAGTTGTTGTTACAGATGAGGTATTAGCTAAGATTGATCGTTTGGCTGATTATGCGCCACTGCACAATCCAGCAAATGCTATGGGCATTCGCGCATTCCAGAAATTGTTACCAGATGCATTGTCGGTAGCTGTGTTTGACACATCATTCCATCAAACAATGCCTGATGTTAATTATCTTTACTCAATGCCTTATGAATATTACACAAGATATGGTGCACGTAAATATGGCGCTCATGGAACATCACATCGTTATGTTTCGGCGCGAGCAGCAGCGATGTTAGGAAAAGATTTAAAAGATCTTAAGTTGATTACGTTACATTTGGGTGCAGGTGCATCTATTACTGCGATTAAAGATGGTAAGTCATTTGATACCTCAATGGGATTTTCACCTTTGGCTGGTGTCACAATGGCAACACGTGCAGGTGATGTTGATCCATCACTAGTTTATTATATTCAAGAACGTGAAGGCTTAACAAATGATGAAATGTTGAATGTTTTAAATAAAAAGTCAGGATTACTTGGCATTTCAACTATTTCCAGTGATATGCGTGATTTGTTGGATGTTCAAGATACGAATGAACATGCTAAGTTAGCAATTAATATCTTTATTAATCGCGTAATTAAATATGTCGGTCAGTATGTAGCAGAGATGAATGGCGTTGATGCTATTGTATTTACCGCGGGTATTGGGGAAAATTCAGTACCGGTTCGTAAAATGATTGTGGATAAATTAAGCTACTTTGGCATCAAGTTAGACAATGAAAAGAATAATGTCCGTGGCGAAGAAGTCGAAATATCAACATCAGATTCAAAAGTTAAAGCATTGTTGATTCCAACCAACGAAGAATTGATGATTGCGAGAGATGTAGAATCTTTAAAAGGATAAGCATAGTGTGATAAAATGGTAAACGGCTGGTGTTTCGAAACGCTAGTCGCTTTATTACGTTTACGAGGTGAAAAGCATGGAGTCGAGAAAACAACGACATCAGCATGAAATTAAGAACGCTGAAGCGCAAGACGCTGGTATAGACCCGTTTGCTGATGATTATCAAAATGGTAAAGGTGGACCACGAAAAATAAAACGTGGGACACGAAATCGTTTTGTTGCTTTTGTGTTGCTAATTATTATCGTTGTTGGTGTTTTCTTTGGTGGAAAAGCGTTGTTTACTGATCAGTATGCTGCTTTGAATCCAAAGGATACCACGTTTAAGACAGTGAAAATTGCTTCTGGATCAACTTCAATCCAAATGGCAAATATTTTGCAAAACAAAAAGATTATTAAAAGCGCAAAATCGTTTAATAAATATGCCCAAAAACAAGGTGCTGCCAGTCTTCAAGCTGGAACTTACAAATTTTCTCCCTCTCAAACAGTTCAGTTGATTTATAAACAAATGACTTTGGGACCAGGGGTAGCACCGCAGTTAGGCAAGGGCTATATATTGGTAGCCACTGGGCAGAGCCAAAGTCAAATTGCTAAAAACGTTGCTGATGAAACTAAGTTATCCAACATTAAAGTTAATAACGCCTTTACAGACAAAACTGTAATTGCAAAAATGAAGATCAAATACCCTGATTTGTTAAAAGGTATGGCCTCGGATGGTAATCTTTCTGACTATATTTATCCAGCTGCATACGATTTGAATGGCGTTAACACCATTAATGATGCGATTACTCAACTATTGGCTACTTCTGATAAACAGCTTAAACCTTATTATAAGGATTTAAATAGCGATGGCATTAACAAAACTGCTGTGATTACTTTGATGGCAACGACAGGAAAAAAAGAATTTGAACATCGATTGGCATTTGTTAATAAAATTGCGCCCTATGCACAGACTTTGAGTAAAAAATATGGTATTTTAGCATCTATTTCAATTGCTCAGGCTGCGCATGAATCAAATTGGGATAACTCAGTACTATCTTCTAAATACAACAACTATTTCGGTGTGAAGACTCAGGATGAAACTGCCGGCAAATCTGTTGTATTAGAGACAACTGAATATGTTGATGGACAGCCAGAAACACAAAAAGCCCGATTCGCAGTTTATAGCGATTGGAAAGAAAGTATGAAAGAACATGCCGAAACTTTGGTTAATGGTAATACCTGGAATCCTACTCAATTCCAAGATGTCTTGAACGCCAAAAATTATAAAGCAGCTGCTAAAGCGCTTTATAAAGACGCTTATGCAACTGATACGAATTATCCCACGTTGATTATTAATTTAATTGAAACATGGAATTTACAGCGTTTTGATAAGTAAAAAAACTGCCAAAATTGGGCAGTTTTTTTTAAATGTGTTGACGTGCATTAATTAGTTTAGATAGAATCTCTAACATAGTATTGATTTCTTGTTCCGTATACTCCCCAAGTATTTGTTTTTCGTTTGCTGAGATACGTCGATGAAGTTCACAATGTAAGCGTCCTAATTCTTCTCCTAAATTAGTTAAACGCAAGGAAATTTCTTTTTTGTTATCTTGAGGATGAAATTTCTCGACTAAAGTTAATTGAGCAAGATGATTAACATATCTTGATAGCATACCTTGTGACAAATTAGATGTCTGTTGTAAGATTTTAAAAGTGGTGACGTTGTCGTTGACTACCAGTTGACTCAAAATTTGTAATTCAGAATGTGTGAAACGCTTTTGTGTTGCAATAATAGTTCGCGCATCAGCAGATTGAGCGTGCTTTAAAAACCATTGTTGTTCTAAGTCGTTTTCACTATGGCTGTCTCGTAAAAGTTGTTTTATTTTTTCGAATTGTTGCTGTTTTTCCATTTTAATTACCTGTAATAAATATTGACTTTAAAGTATTTAAGTTATATACTTATTTTACATTACCGGTAAACAAAAAACAAATGGAGATAATTACTATGAAAGCAGCAGTTGTAAGAGATTTTAAACAAGGACCACAATATGAAAAAAACTTTTCCGAACCAAACGTTGATGAAAATCAAGTGATGATTGACGTGACGGCATCGGCTTTGTCAAATCGTGCTCGCGGTGACGCGACAGGCACTCATTATGCTGCCGAAGGTATTTTGCCAATGGTACCAGGTGTTGACGGCGTTGGTTTATTGCCGACTGGTGAGAAAGTATTTTTTGTTGGCAATGGGGGATTTGCTGAGAGGGTTGCGATTAAAAAAGGACATTGGGTCGGCGTACCAAAACAACTAGATGATCAAAAAATCGCTGGTATGATGAATCCTGCTTTGTCGTCATGGATGGCCTTGAAATACCGTGCTCATTTTCAAAAAGGACAAAGTGTTATGATTTTAGGGGCAACTGGTAATGCAGGAATGCTGGCCGTACAAATTGCCAAACGTATGGGAGCAACTGAAATCATCGCAGTTGGACGGAATCAAGATAAACTCGAAGCACTGTTAGATTTAGGCGCTACTGCAACAATACGTCTCACGGATGATGTCAAAGCTTATCAAGATCAATTAGCAGCAGCTGGGCGGCAGGTTGATGTCGTTTTGGATTACCTTTGGGGTGACATTACCGCCAACGCAATGAAAGCTATTATTCCAAATAGAACACATGATGAGCAAGAACTAAAATGGGTTGAAATTGGTAGTATTGCTGGTCAAGCTGCACCCATCCCAGGCGCAGCATTTAGAGCTGTTAAGCTACAATTGATTGGTTCGGGACAAGGATCGGTTGGTGTTAAAGATATGATTCAATCTTTTAATGACATTATTGCAGCTGAAGTGAGTCAGCCATTCGCTTTCACTGTTAAAACAGTTGGTCTATCAGAAATTGAAAAATATTGGACAATTCCTAGTTCTGAAAGATTAGTTTTTGTACCAACTCATTAATTAATGAGTAATATGACTAAACAACAATTAGGCGCAATTTTACCTCAAAACGGGGGTATTACGCGTCTTTTTGTTTGGTCAAATACTAATTGTGATGAAAGGCACAATATCAACGATGAAAACGTTTACAGAAATTAAATTTTAGGCTTGTGTAAACGTTTTCACTAGTGTACAATTAGTAGTGTTAAAAATGATGATTTAAAGCATCACAAATAAGAAGGAGTTTTATCAGTTATGAACGCAGCAATTTTACTGGCTTTGGTGCCGGCATTGGCATGGGGATCGGTTGGATTAGTCAATACAAAAATGGGCGGAACCGCAGGGCAACAAACATTAGGCATGACTTTTGGTGCTTTAATATTTGGATTAGCCACCATGTTTTTCTTTGTGATGCCACGTCACATTGAACTCAATAGTCACATTTGGGTTGTCGGCGTTGTTTCTGGACTTGTTTGGGCAGTTGGAACCGCCGGTCAATTTTTGGCAATTAAAGACTTAGGGGTATCTTTAGCTATTCCTTTGTCAACAGCTGGTCAAATTGTGACTAATGCGTTGATGGCTGCAGCTGTTCTGGGTGAATGGAAGACTGGCAAAATGTGGGCGATTGGTGCAGTTTCAATCATTGCTGTTGTTATTGGCGCCACATTAATTTCAGCTCGTGATAAAGCTAAAAATAGTAATGGCATTGAAGCAGAAGAGAGAACCAAAAGCTTGACCAAGGGACTGATCTACTTGGCAATCTCAACGGCTGGATTCATGTTTTACTTTGTTTTGCCTAACTTTTTGAACAAAATTGGCTATATTTCAGATGCTATCAAGGCGCGTGGCAATGGTGTTGATTATATGACAGCAATTGTTGGTCCACAATCAATTGGACAAGTAGTTGGTGCTTTCTTAATTGTGATGTTTGTCTTGAAAGAATCAGAAATTATGTTCCAGCTGTCAACTTGGAAGAACATTCTGACAGGTTTGGTTTGGGCAACCGGTAATATTTTCATGTTCATTTCTGCGGCAAATCCTGATATTGGACAAACAATTGCCACAACTTTTTCTCAATTAGGCATCATCGTGGGTACTTTTGGTGGCATCTATTTGTTGGGTGAGAAAAAGTCAAGCTATCAAATGAAGATGATTGCAATTGGTACAATATTAGTTGTTATTGGCGCTATCATCATTGGTAATATTAATAGTTTTGCATAAAAAATGAACGGGCAAACATTGTTTGCCCGTTTTTTAGTACAAAAATATGTGTATTTCGTTTGCTTAGTACAAAAACCATAGCAGTAAATTAAGTCATTATTGATACGCTTAATAAAAATGAGGCATGCCGGCAATTACTTTTTATATTGTTTTAAATACCGGTTTGCTAGTAATTTATGGAATTTAACGCCAAGTGTTGGATTAGCCTTATCAATATCTTCATACATAGCAGCAATAATTTTGGTCATTAAACGATTGAATTGGTCCATTTCTTCATTTGATAAGACGGTTATGAATTTTGGTACTTCTTGAAAAGAAGATTCAATGTCTTCTCGTCCTTTTGTCGTTAAGCTAACAAGATTGATTCGTCTATCTTTTTCAGATTTGCTCAATGATACTAAATCACGCTTGGCTAATTTTGAAACAAATTCACCCGTAGATTGTGGTGAGATTTCAAGTCGTGACGAAATTTGGCTTTGAGATAAATGATCTTCATCTGCTAAAGCAAGTAATACCTTTCCTTGACCTTCTACTGTCAATCTTGGTTTGACGTCTTGCACGATATCGTCATATATTTTTGTTAATTGTTCGTATTCGGCTAATTTTCCGGCAATTAATTCTGACTTGATTTTGCGTTCCATAATTGATGTTAACCTCCGCTCAATTATTTTAGTATACACTATTCTACTTGACAAATTAATCAGGGGACCTTACAATAATAATCAAGGGTCCCTGATTAAATGTAGTGAGGTATATGTTATGGAAAATGAAGTAGCGATAAGCGTTAAAAACATTTCAAAAAAATTTGGACAACATGTTGCAGTCAATGATATTAGTTTTGATGTGAAAAAAGGTGAAATTTTTGGATTACTTGGTCCAAATGGTGCTGGTAAGTCCACTTTAATTAATATGATGACCACACTTATGCACCCAGACCAAGGTGAAATTGTGATTAATGGTTTGAATACAATTTCTCAAAGTCGTCAGGTGAGATCACAGTTTAGTGTTACTGGGCAAAGTGCAACAATTGATAAAGAACTCAGTGCACGAGAAAATTTGTTTTTATTTGGTAGATTAAACGGATTAAATCGTGATTCTGCACATCAACGTTCAGAAGAATTACTAGTTGATTTTGACTTAGTTCAGTCGGCAAATCATTCTGTTTCAACATTTTCTGGTGGGATGTTACGACGATTAGACTTAGCCATTAGTCTGATCGGTAATCCCAGTATTTTATTTTTGGATGAACCCACAACGGGGCTAGATCCGAGAACACGTACACAAATGTGGGTAGCAATTCAAAAATTAGTAAAAAATGGCACCACGGTTCTTTTGACCACTCAATATTTGGAAGAGGCTGATCAGTTAGCGGACAGAATTGCATTGATTGATCACGGTAGGTTAATAGCTGAGGATAAACCAAGTGAATTGAAAAAGCTTGTCGGTGGATTGCAGCTGAAAGTGACTGTTGAGCAGAATGAGTCAGTCATTCCAACGCAAAGTATCATTGAAAAAGTTTTAGGAAAAACGGTTAATGTTGAAAATAGAAATCTAACCGTTATATTAGACAATAATGCTTTTAACAAAGTGTCTGAAATTTTGGACAAAATCCTAGCATCTAAAATCATGCTAAGCAGTTTTAAAATTGATGCACCATCTTTAGATGAGGTATTTTTATCAATGACAGTGGGTAAAAATTGAGGAGACATATCATGAAAAATCAAAAAAAAGCCAGTACTATGAGCACAACTTTAGCAATGGCGCATCGGAACTTGCTCAAGACGTGGCATAATCCAGATAATCTGAGTGATGTTATTATTCAACCGATTATCTTCACGCTTTTGTTTGGATTTCTTTTCGGCGGTGTGATTGCTGGAAGTGTGCATGCGTATTTGCCAATGCTTGTGTCTGGTATCTTGATTCAAAGCATTCTAAATGCGGCAGCGGGATCGGGTCAGCAATTGCGAGAGGACATTAATAGTGGTATTTTTGATAGATTTAAAACGTTACCAATTTCTGCATTTGTTCCGCTAGCTGGTCAACTTATTGGTGACGCACTTCGATTGTTGTTGTCCGGTTTGATTTCCTTAGGAACAGCGTTTGCAATTGGATGGCGGCCCTCTGTCAATCTAATAATGATTGCTTGTGTCTTAATTTTAGCAATATTTATTGGATGGGCAACTTCTTGGATCTTTGTTTTGGTTGGTTTATTAGTGAAAAATGCAGAATTGATAGGAAGCCTTTCCATGATCATTATATTGGTGATGACATTTCTATCAAATGCCTTTATTCCAATCAGGACATTGCCATTATTTTTACAAAGCATTGTGCAATTGAATCCTGTGACCATAACGATTAGTGCTATTCGGGCAATCATGAAAACAGGTTACTGGAATACTGAAGCAACTCTGGTTATTATTAGTGGTATTATCATCATTGCGATTTTTATGCCATTGTCTCTCATGGTGTATCGCAAAAACAATTAATCAACAAAAAAAAGAAAGCACGGCGCTTTCTTTTTTTTGGTTATTTTTTAACTTCTAAAATTTGAACATTAATGTTGATGCCGTTTGGAAGTGGTACCGCGACTGTGTCGTTGACCTTTTTACCAATTAATGCGGTTGCCATTGGTGATTCGTTTGAAATTTTACCGGCTAGTGGATCAGCCTCAACAGAACCAACAATTGTATAAGTTTCAGGTTCTTCATCAGGTAATTCTTTAAAAGTAACGGTTTTACCGAGAGAAACTTCATCCTCAGCAGTTGCATTAGAATCAATGATTTCAACGTTTTCAAGCATCTTTTTGATTGTTTGAATGCGACCTTCAACAAAGGCTTGTTCATCTTTTGCTGATTGATATTCTGAATTTTCAGACAAGTCACCGTATGATCGCGCAATTTGGATACGTTTTGTAATTTCTGGGCGTTGGTTAGCAATGAGGTCGTCTAATTCAGCTTGTAGCTTATCACGACCTTCAGTTGTCATTGGATATGTTTTTTCTTCTGACATAAGTGTTTTTCCTTTCAATTTGCGTGTTTTTCCGCAAAATATAACGAAAAAAGCATATCATGTGGTGACCTTTTTTGCAATAGATAAATTGCTAAATATTACTAATATAACTGTCGCAATGATTGTAATAGCAAGACCCGACCATAAAAATGGTGGGGTATAGGTCATAGATATTGTGTGCCGCCCTGGTTTTGTTTTAATACCGATAAAATAGTTAGCCACTTTGTCGGCTTGAACGGTTTTGCCATCAACCGCTATATGCCACCCAGCAACAAATGGAATGGTAGTCATAATCAATGGCTTTGTTGATGTCGTCGTGATTGTCCCCTTAATGTGTCGTTCGGAACGTTTTGTGATCTTAAGGCTATTTTGCTTTAACCCGCTAGCATCATCTGCAATCCGCTTGTTATCGACATGATAGAGGGTGACGTTAGACAAGGCTAATGTTTGGGTATCTTTCATTCTAAAAGTGATTGTCTGCAACTTATTTTTGGCATTTGAATTAAGATTAACAATAACAGTGTGGCGATAAGAGCTAAATTGTGTAATGACCTTACCGTTAATTAGGAGGTCAAAGTTTTTAATATCCAGACCGCTGCCAATGGTCAAATAGTAGCTATCATTAGTTGTTGGGGTAAATTGCAAGTCCAAACTAGCAGGTTGACTCGCATTTTGACGTGTTATGATCGCATTTGTAATTGTTGTTGGTGCTTTGACATTATGACCAATAGCTTTTTGAAAATTGTCTGTGTCAACTGTCGATGTCAAATCACCAGTCAAACTTTGCCAGAGATTGCCCTGGTTTTGCAAGGGATTATTATAGAGCATTTTGGTATTAAGTGCGCCGGAGTTGGCTGCAAACGCTATTGGTAGGGCATTTTGATTCTGATAAATATTAGTAGTCGATGTTGTTGCTTTTAAACTGTAATTACTGGTGTCCGGACGATATCCAATTAAATGTTGACTAGGTTGACCAGCATCGCCATTGTCTTGACCATTTGGGGTGATCATATATTTCATGCCCAGCAGTGCATCAGATAAGAGACTGCCATTGCTATACACAACATAATTATCGCCGTCCGGTTGTCCAAAATTGCCAAAAAAAGTTGGCGTAGATTTTGGTAAAGCCGAGCTGAAATGGGCACCGCCATAATAATCAAACATCATGCCATCACCACGAGTGCGTTGAAATGTTTGCGCTACACGATACCAAGAGGTATCTTTTTTTAGAAACTTTTTATCCGCTGTGAGCGCTTTGATCGTATTTTGATACTCTGTATTTGTTAAATAAGAAAAGTTGTCTAGCGTGAACACAACATTTGCTGTGAGGGATAATAACGTTAAGCCACCTAAAATGGGTAGCCAAAATTTGTCATGAACTTTAAAAGTGAACTGCGCCAATGTTAGCAGCGCTAAGCCAATAAATAAAGCAATACTTGAACGATTGATGTAATTGATTTTAGCATCACTGAGTGTGGCATAAATAGCAATGGCACTAAATATGACTAACAAAGTAGTAATGGTCATCAGGCGTGGCCGCCAAGTTGGCTGCCAACTAATAGCAGCTAAATAAATGACAAAGAAACTAATCAAAAAACTGAAACGGTATGGATACCAAACTGGGTATTGAAAACCGTGGAATAATAAAGTAAGTGGTGCCCAAGTAGTGGCTAATATTAAGAAGGCTAACAGTAAAAATGCCCCGATTTTGACGCGTAATTTAATAACACGTGTCGTGAAAAAAGCTGTTAATGTGATTAAAACGAAAGCACTGACATAAAAATTTGCTTGTCCATTTTGCATCTGGTCAAAATTAAAACTACCCGGAATTAATTTAAACAAAAGATGTAAAGGATTATTATCAAACTTGAAAGAAAAATCAGAATTGTACTGTGTTTTGCCTAATTTAAGCTGAAAATAAGTCGGTAAAATTAGCCAAGCTGATAGGCCACCACCAATAGCTGAACTAACAATAAAGCGTCTTAGAATTAGCCAACGATGTTTAATATTTGGCCAAGTCAAGCGCCAAGAAAAATACAATACGACAAAAATGGCGACCATATAGCCAATATAATAGTTACAAATAATACTGGCACCAAGCAAAAGGCTATATTGCCACCAAGATTGTTGATAAAACAAACGTTCAAGTGCCAAAATTACCAATGGCAGTAAAATGACGGTGTCGAGCCATAACAAATTTAAGTCGTTTGCAATGAACCAACCAGATAGTGCGTAGTTAACGGCGAACAAAGTGACATAGTAATGTTGTTGCAGGTGCAATTTTTGCAATAGATAAGCCATTGATAGGCCAGCTGCCCCAAATTTGAGCACAGTGACGAGTAGAATGGCGCTGGGGAGTGAGGCGTTAGGAACCATTAAAAAAATAAGGTTAAAAGGACTCATTAAGTAATAAGCCCATTCACCCAGCATATCTCCGCCTAAGGCATTGGAAAATGAATAAAAAAAGCTACTAGGATGCTGCAGTAAGGTATGCTTGAATGCTGCAAATTGATCAATGTATTGTTGACCGAGGTCTACTGTTAAAATTGAGTTGGTGCCAAATGGTGCCATGTGACGATAGGCAAAATAAGCTAACATAATCAGTAGGGGGATCCAAAAGCTGAGTGCTAATGGTGACAGTGTGTAGCGTTTTAAAGTGTGTTTCATAAATGAGTGTTCCTAAAAAATAACAACTTGCTAATAAAAAAGGGCAGAAAAATTTGCTTAGTCAAGGCAATTCATTCTGAGACCTTTTTATGATTATCAAGATTAATGAGTTGACGAAATCGCAACGGATTCAGCGATATATTGGTCGGGATTGTTGATGAGTTGTGTGACAAATTCTGCGACACTAGTGCGTGTGATTGGCCCACCAATAATTTCTTCGTTTGGATCAGTTTGAACGTTAAGTTGCTGCATTTTATTGTCATCAGTGAGTTCATTGGGTCTGATAATGGTGTAATCAAGTTGAGATGCTGTAATACGTTGTGCGGCAGCGGCTTGATCACCAATGTAGCTGTTTTCGTTTTCGGGAGTACCCAAAATATTGCGCCATAAATCAGCTTGCTGTGGTGGCAACTCATTGTAAATGCCAATTGTCGCGATCCAAATCAGTCGAGACACACCGGCAGTATGCATGGCGTTGACTAACGCATTAGCCACATTTTTTTGACGACCTTCGGCACCAACATTGGCATATACGATGTCAATATTTTTTAATGCTGTCACCAAATCAGCTTCATTTGCTGCGTCTAGCTTGGTAATGTGTTGGGCTGGTTTGGCGTGAAGAGAGGTGAGCTTTAATTGTGTGTCGGTATTGGCTAACATATTAACCACTAATTTGGCAATTTGACCATTAGCACCGAGAATTAGAATTTTTTTTGTCATACTTTCATTTTAGCATGATTGTTTGGATTGCGGTAAAATATAGATAGGAATGAGGTTCATTATGAGTTTAACTTATCAACAACTATTAACGGCAGTCCCACTGATATTACGAGGCGGTAATGTCCCTAATATTGTTGGAGAAGCAGGCATTGGCAAGTCTGCTTTAGTGAGCGATGTGGCAAACCAAATGAACGCGCAATTGTTTACAACGGTGGTTTCTCTGTCAGAAAAAGGCGATTTGGCGATTCCAATACCGCCCTTGACTGAAAGCGCATTTTTAGAAACTAAGCATTATGGGCAACTTGCTGATGTTAAATTTGGCTACACACACACGCTGATTCAAATTATTCAGCATGCCGAATCGGTGCCGCGTCAACCAATCATTTGGTTTTTAGATGAATTTAATCGCGGCTCACAAGCTGTTCAGGCCGAACTGATGAATTTAGTGCTACAACGACAGATTAATGATCTAGTTTTGCCAAAAAATGTTTTCCTTATCTTGGCAGAAAATCCAGATGATAGTATGCATGGTTTTGAGACATCTGAATATGCGGTTCAAACTTCTGATGCCGCAATTAAGGATCGGACAACAAGATTAGTGATGAGCGTATCAGTGAAAGATTGGCTAGCATGGGCTGCTAAAGGCGATCAACGACCCAATATTCATGATTTGGTGCGCAGGTTTATCGCTGAAAATGCTGGTTTGTTATATCCTGATGTGCGTGAAGTTGACTTGAATCCAACGCCACGTGCTTGGCAACGTGTGTCGGATAATCTTTTTGAATTGCTTGGGCTGTCTAGTCGTCAGCAAGAAGATTTATTATTTGATATTGTGGCGGGTGATTTAGGTCAAGTAGTAGCTACACAATTTGTTCGATTTGTACGGGAACAAACGCCAAGTCTCACAGCTGAAGACGTTTTTGACTCAAAACCAGACGGCCCTAAAGTACCTTTAAACATTCGTTCTAAATTCGAAAGTTATTCAGAAATTCAAAAAATGACAGTGATGAAAACATTGTTATTGACGGCAGATATGACACACGATAATAACGCTGCACGTTTTAGTGAATTACTACAATTGGTGGCGCCAGATGGTCAATATGCACTGGTTAAGCAAATGACAAATGCTCCAATTTTAGATGATCTATACAATTCAGAAGAACACTATGCAAACGTGTTGTATCAACAAATTATGGATATTGCGACCAGATGACAACGCAGGATGAAACGGATAATTTAATATTAGGTGGTATTAAAACCTTGCTAGATGTTTCACCGCTATATGGCAACATTGTCATGAATTTAACCCGTGAAATGAACCTGTTAGCACCGCATCCATTGGCATTAAAATGGCAAAATCATCGTTGGTACTTAGTAATCAATCCAGCTCGTTTAACAGAAAATTTCAGCACATACAATCAGATTGCGGCTGCATTGGCACATGAAGCACTGCATGTTATTTGGGAACACCCAGTTCGCTATGCTACAACGCACCAAGCAAAATCAGTTGTTGATCTAGGAACTGATGTGGCGATTAATCAATATTTACCTAAGGAATTAGGTGAGTTACCAACGGCTGTGACTTTGCAAATGCTGTTTGATGTGTACGGCGAATGGTTTGCGCCTTATCAAGATTCGCAAACTTATATTGATTTAATCAGTCGTTTTGAAGATGATGTGCCCGCTCATGGGGACATCGACGGCCACGGTGATTGGGCGAGTGTTGGCGATGAGGCTGATGAGGCTAAATCGGCACTTGAACAAGTCATTCGCCAAGCCAATGAAGATGCACAAAAATCTGGGCGAGGTCACTTGACTAGTGCTGTCATGCAGCAGATTGCTGCGGTGGTGGTGCCTAAAAAAAATTGGCATCAAATCCTCAAAACAGGGGTAAGCCAAGTACCTAATCAAAAGAAACCATCACGCGCACGATTTAATCGACGCCAAGCCTACCGAATGGATTTATTTGGTGAAATTAGTACGTATGAAAATGAAATTTTGGTATTTGTCGACAATTCGGCTTCTATTAGTGATAAACTAGTGGGTAAATTCCTAGCCAATGTGATGCAAATAACACAACAATTTGATGCTAAAGTTCGCGTGTTTTCATTTGATACAGCAGTTGAAGTGATTCAAAATATCAATCATTGGCAGCGCCGTGCTGGCGGGGGGACGGCATTTCAAAGTATTTTTGACTATCTAGATAAACAAAAAACACCTCGTGAGACGACAACAGTGATTATCCTAACTGATGGTGACGGTGAAACATCACCGATTATGTCACAGTATCGTCGTGTTTATTGGATACTGCCAGAACAGCAACAACTCAGTTTGCCTAATCAAATTGGAAAGGTGTTGACCCTATGAAATTAAATCCAAGAGATCTGAGTAGTTTTATTGCCAAAGACAATCGGTTCAAAAGAGCTGAAGCATTATTAACCGATCAATGGGAATCACTGTTGCTGAGCGAGCCATGGGGCATGACGATGATGACGCGTTCAGATATTGTTTATGCAAAAGCATTAGTTGCATCAGACGCTATGACACCCACAGTTGATCTGACAACGTTTAAAGGCGTTCAACAGTTTATTCAGCGTAATGCAGTTCGGCTTTCACCAGATGTCGTCACAATGTTAAAGGAGCCATTCTTATGAAAATTAATCTTGTACTTGCACCAGAACAGTCAGTTTCAGAATTATTAGCACTTCAAACAGCGAATCCAGACAATGTGTTTTACCTCGGGAAGGTATCACAATTGGCTGGTTCGAATATTTTGATTTTGGATGCACCAGAAATTGTCCAACAATTTCAACGGCCATTAGGATTTGATAGTCGTTATACTAATGGTCAGTTAACTGGTCGTGTGATTCATCAAATTACCTTTCAGGCTAAAGATGATAATGATAAACTAATTGGTAAGTTAGTAAATGTTGCCGGTGTTGTGGCTCAAAATGATAATGGTAAAGCAGATTATATGCTGTGGACTTTTTGGCAAAATCACAGTCAATTAGCTGATTTTTTGAAAAGTACGCAGTATCAGCAAATGATTAATTTGATGAAAAATCCTTATACAACAACTTATCAACGTGTTACAAGTGATTCGCAATTGTCACTAAAACATCAAATGAGAGATGTTGATCCTGAATGGTGGGGTTGATTATCTGGTGACATTCATTTACACTTATCTTGAATTAAATAAAATATCTGGGGTGCCGATTGGCTGAGAAATACCCATTGAACCTGATGACGTTAGTACGTACGCAGGGAGATATGTTGCATAAGCTAGTGTTTTTTAAATGTTGATTACTGGCCGTGAACGCATCTTCTTGGAGTGGGTTCGCGGCCTTTTTGTGTCCTATTATGGAGAAAACATGACCTCATTACAAACCATTAGAGAACAATTTATGCCTCAAATCATGGCTGAACCTTTCGTGAAAGCTATTGGCAGTAATTCATTAACTCAGCGGCAAGCTGATTATTATACAGCACAAGATGCAAGCTACATTGAAGCATTTATGCCCATTGTGAATCAAATTGATGAATCATTACATTTAACCAGACCGACAAGCGACGATGAAGGACAAGCACATCTTAGTCTAGTGGATGCTGTTGCCCCAAAGCCTTTAGATTTGGTTGGGCAATCTTATGTGAATCACATGCGTTCTGCAGCTCAAAAAGGTGCTATGGCAGCAATTATGGCAACCTTACCTTGTGTAGAATCCTATTATTTTATAGCTAAAGCACTGGCACATCAAACAAACAATGGTTGGCAGCAATATTACGCCAGTAAACAATATCATGATTTGGTAACCTATTACTGGCAGATTGTTGACCATTCAGACGGTCAACTGGATGTCGCTATTTTTGAAAAATCATATCAATTTGAACTAAAATTTTGGCGGAATGCCTATGAAAAAGGGAGTCAATACTAATGACGATTAAAAATGTACGGACACAATCACCGCTTGTTCTGACTTATGCTAACTTTGTTACCCCACAATTCGTAGCCAATGTCGTGAATGTTATTGGTGCTTCGCCACTTATGAGTAGGGAAGTTAGTGAATTTAATGATTTATGTCAAATTGCAGATGCCGTTGTCATCAATATTGGTACGCTTAAGGCCAATGAACTGTCTGATATTGTAACGCTTTCAAAGGTCGCTACTAATTTAGATAAACCTGTTATCTTGGATCCAGTTGCTGTTGCAGTACCTTTTCGTAGTAAGGCTGTGCAGACTTTGATGCAAGAAGGGCATGTTGATATTATTCGAGGCAACGCAGCGGAAATAGCGTGGTTTGCCGATATTGATTTTGACAGTCAAGGCATTGATGCCACTGGTAGTGGGGATGTGATTGCCATCGCACAATTAGCAGCAGAAAAGACTGGTGCCATAATTGCATTAAGTGGCGCCAAAGATGTTATTAGTGATGGCCATCAAACTGCCGTCATTGAGACAGATGTGCCATTATTATCAACTAATGTGGGTACTGGCGATGCATTATCGTCTGTTATTGGTGCCTTTGTAGCTGAATCACTCACTGTGGAAAATGTCACGTATGCGATGGCAACTTTTAAGTTAGCTGGGCTCAAAGCCAGCCGTCAAATTACGACACCAGGTTTTTATAGTATGCAATTGCTAGATGAGCTTGCTGCAATTACAAGCGAGGAAGTAGCGACATTTATGACTGAAAGTGTGCAATATTTATGAGCAATGAAACACCACAAGTATTAACAATCGCTGGTGCTGATAGTAGTGGTGGTGCCGGTATTAGTGCTGATTTAAAGACATTTGCTGCACAGGGTGTCTATGGTGCTAATGTATTTGTCGCTTTAACAGCGCAAAATACATTGGGTGTTCAAGATGTTTTGATGACCCCACCTGATATGATTTGGTCACAAATGAAATCAATCGCTGATGATTTAGCGATTAAAGCAATCAAAACTGGCATGCTCGGTAACGCAGAGACAGTAGCGCTTGTTGCCAAAGGCTTGCAAAATTTTGATTTTGGTAAATATGTGTTAGATCCGGTAATGGTTGCGAAAGGTGGCGCAAAGCTGCTTAATCCTGATGCAGTGGCTGCCGTGAAAAGTTTATTGTTACCGCTGACAGAACTTGTAACGCCTAATATGCCAGAAGCTGAAATTTTAAGTGGTCAAGCGATTAATAATCGGCAAGACATGCAACGTGCAGCTAGGACGATTCAAAAATTAGGCGCCAAAAATGTTTTATTGAAAGGAGGTCATGGGCAGTCATCACGTATTGAGGATTACATCTTATTGGCTGATGGGACAGATTTCTGGTTGGCAAGTCAGCGGGTCCATACTGAGCGTACCCACGGCACCGGAGACACTATTTCGGCAGCGATTACTTCACAATTAGCGCTTGGCAAAACTTTAGATGTGGCAATTTTGAATGGGAAAAGATACGTTGACGCCACAATTCGTGATGGCATTGCTGTTGGACACGGACATGGACCACTTAACCATGGGACCAAATTGGTGACAGAAGATACAATTGAGGTACTTCATGACATTTAATCCGTTAATATTACGACGTTATTTTGTTTTAGGCACTCAAAATGTGGAAAACGAATCACAATTTTTTGATATTTTAACAATCGCTTTGAAATATGGTATTACTGCTTTTCAATATCGTGAAAAAGGTGATGGCGCATTAAAAGGCGCTGAAAAATATCGTGTGGCAGAGCGTGTACGCGATTTAACACGCCAGTATCATGTGCCTTTAATCATCGATGATGATATACCATTAGCTCACCAAATTCACGCTGATGGTGTACACTTTGGTCAAAAAGATGGTAGTATTATTGAAAATGTGCGCGCTTGCAATGGTATGTTTGTTGGTGTGTCCGTGACGACAAAGTCAGATTTTCATCGTTTAGAAGGTCTATCCGGAATTGATTACATCGGTGTTGGACCAATATTTGCGACGCAGACAAAGGCTGATGCTAACCCACCAATTGGTCTTGAAGGCTTGAGACACATTAAAAGCATTAGTGATTGGCCAATCGTCGCTATTGGTGGTATTTCAAATCAAAATATTGATGATATTTATACGACTGGCATCAATGGCGTTGCTGTTATTAGCATGATTAGTGCAGCTGATAATGTCGCAGACGCAGTGATAAATTGGCAACAAAACTCATAAAGATTAAAAGAGGCTCAACATGTTTAACACGTTGAGCCTCTTTAATATGATTTTTACTTGATAAATTGTTCAGATAGCGACAAGAATTCATCAATATCTTTTTTAACCAAATCAGCACCAGCTTGCCAGAAATCTGGCTTAGTCAGATCAACACCTAAATGTTTTTGAGCTAATTCTTCTGATGTCATATTTGCTGTGTCACGAAGCAACGCAATATATTTATCCTCGAAATTATCACCATCTTTTTGTGCTTGTGCATAAATACCGGCTGAAAAGAGATAGCCGAAAGTGTATGGGAAATTATAAAATGGGACTGAATCAATAAAGAAGTGCAACTTTGAAGACCAGAAATGTGGGTGACGTGTATCTAGCATACCATCAAAGGCACTTTTTTGTGCTTCATCCATCAATTCGTTCAGTCGTTGCGGTGTGACAACGCCATTTTGACGTTCAGTATAGAAAGCATCTTCAAATAAGAAACGCGCATGAATATTCAAAAACATGGCAATAGGATTAGTCATTTTAGCGTCTAATAAGACCACTTTTTCAGCGTCAGTCGTTGCTGCTTTTACGTTAGCGTCATTGACAATAAGTTCGGCGAAAGTTGAAGCTGTTTCAGCGACATTCATGGCATACGCATCACGCCAGAACGGCAAATCATTAAGTTGTGCAGAGTGAAAAGCGTGTCCCAACTCATGGGCAATCGTTGCGGCATCATTGACTGATCCAGTATAAGTTAGAAAAATGCGTGATTCATGTAAATCAGGGACAGATTCCATATAGCCGCCCGGTTGTTTGCCAGGGCGGTTTTCAGATTCAATCCAATTATTTTCAAATGCCGTTTTGGCAAAATCAGCCATTTTAGGTGAAAACTTACCAAATTGCGTGATAATAAATTGTGCTGCTTCATCGTAAGAGACTTCTTTAGGGCTGTAGTCACCGATGTTTGTGAGCGGGGCAACTTGATCTTGCCAACCTAATTGCGAGAGACCAAGCAAGGCTTTTTTACGATCAAAGTAAGGTTTGAACATGCCTTTGTTGTTATCAACGACTTGCCACATCGCCTTTAAGGTTTCTTCAGACATGCGATTCATTTCCAAAGGTTGTTCTAAATAGTTTTGACGTTGATGTGCTTTCTGATTAGTTAATCGGAACCCAGCCAAATGATTCAGCGTGTCAGCAGTGAGATTTTCTGCATTACCCCACATTTTCTCATAATTAGCCATAATATTGGCGCGCGTCTCGTTATTGGGTTCACCGTCTAGCATATTAAGCGCTTGACCAGCGGAAATTTGTCGTGTTTTGCCCGTTTCGTCAGTGTAGTTCATTGAGAGTGAAGCCGAAATAGTGTCATAGTGTTGAGACCATGCTTGCTGACCATCAAGGTCAAATTGATTGATCAACGACTCAGTGCTGTCATCCAAAAGACGCTTGGCATCCGTACGTAGCTCTGTCAAATAGAAAGCAATCGGTGATAAGCGTTGTGTTTTAATGGCTGTGGCAAAGGTTGCATCATCTAATTGTAATAACAGCTTTTGGAAGCGGTTGAGTGGCGTTGAAAAAGCAACCCACAAGTTACCTAATTTATCAAAATGAGGTGCATAGACACTATTACCATAATCAACAGATGACCAACCATTAACAAAAATACCTGCTGTGCCAATACCAGCACTAATTGTTTGTGCTAAATCAGCTAAGTTAGCTAATTGGTCAAAATCTTTATCATCAGATGCGCGGTATGCGTCAACTTTTGTCGCGAAGTCTTGTGTTTGAGAAGTGATGAGATCGTATTTTTGAGTGAGTTGTGGTGATGTGATGCCACCCGGGAAAATACTTTCCAAATCCCAAGTTTGTGAATAAGCCATGATTGAATACCTCAATTTATTTTTATCGTTACCTTATGATAACATTGTTTGAAAAAATTGGATATATGAGATTATGAGGAGAACAACATGGCAATTTTTGAAAGGATTAAAAATAGTGGGAATCAACATATTTGCCCCCTATACAATTAAGTTGTAAAATAAAAAGATTGAATTCGAGGAGAATGTGAGTATGAGAAGTGTCTATAAGTGGTTAATTGGTCTGGTAACCGTAGTCATGCTGATATTATTATCAGCGGCGATGTATTTTTTTCATGTTGCAGAAGTTCGCAATCCCGCTGCAAATAAACCAGATGCACTTAGACCAAAATCCAGTCCTGTCTATGATTATGAGCACACGTTTTTAGCACGTCATAAAGCGACTTGGACGCAAAAAACTTTGGATGGGCTGACACTCGATGCTTGGTATGTGACAGCTAGTCGGCCAACAAATAAAACCGCAATTTTGGCACATGGTTGGCATAATAATAAAACAACGATGGCCATCTACGGCGAACTATTTCACGATCTTGGCTATAATGTGTTAATTCCAGATAATCGTGCACATGGTGATTCACAGGGTAAATTAATTGGATACGGTTGGACAGATCGTCGTGATTATATGGGCTGGATTAATCAGGTTCTAAAGAAAAATGGGCAACAATCTGATATTGTTATGTACGGAATGAGCATGGGTGCAGCAACTGTTGTTAATGTTTCTGGTGAACATGATTTGCCAAAACAAGTGAAAGCGTTTATCGAAGATTCGTCATACACTAGTGTTTTGGCAGAAGTGAAACATGAGGCTGGGGATATGTATGGGCTACCTTGGTTCCCTATTGTTAACATTGTCTCCGGTATTTCCAAAGTACGAGCTGGATACTCATATGGTGAGGCTAGTCCGTTGAAGCAGGTTGCGAAAAATAAACGACCAATGTTGTTCATTCATGGTGACAAAGATACGTTTGTACCAACACGCATGGTTTATCAGCTTTACGCGGCAACAAAGGGGCCAAAAAAATTGTGGGTGACGAGTGGTTCAAAACATGTGCAAAGTTTTCCAGATCATCCCGTAGCTTATCGACAAAAAGTGACCAACTTTTTGAATCAGTATGACAAATAAAAACACAGCTGTTGTTCATAACAGTTGTGTTTTTATTTTGCATCTTTAGGGTCAATACCATATAACTCAATGTGATAACCAGAAATATTGAGACCGCTTGCCTTACGAGCCGCGTCAATTAATGGCTGCACGTCAAAATTATTAGCATCAATAATCTCGTGTGTTTCTTGGTTTATGATGTGATAGTGTGGTTTGCCATAATAATCAAAGTGGCGTTTATCATCGTTCACGTCGATAACAACGACTAAACCAGTTTCTATTAATTTTTCGAGCGTATTATAAACGGTGGCTAAACTAATTGATTGCAAGTCAGCGTGGATCATTTCAGCTGTCGGATGGGTTTTGTGAGACATCAGATAATCTAAAATAATCATACGCTGAGACGTTGCTTTTAGTCCACGTTCTTGCAACATGTTGCGCAATTTTTGATCAGGCATCAGCATCTCCATTTAATATGACCTCATTATATCACGTCTAAAATATTCTACCAAGAAACTTGAATTGTGATAAAAAGAGCGTTATGATGTTATTATATTAGAATGATTCTAAAATCGAGGGGGGAATAAAATGTCGGAAAAGCAGAGTTTGATGCAACGTAACAATGTCATTCGTGCTGCAGTGATGGGCGCCAATGATGGCATCTTGTCAGTATCAGGAATTATATTGGGTGTTGCTGGCGCCACCAGTCATACTGGAACAATTCTTTTAGCAGGTTTTGCCGGTACTTTAGCCGGAACGGTTTCCATGGCAATGGGAGAATATGTGTCCGTGAGTTCACAACATGATGCACAAGAAAAAGTGCGACGAGAACAATCATTAGCGTTGGAACAAAATTTTGAAGGTGAGTTCAACTTTGTTCAAAAGAAATATGAAGATAATGGTATTTCTGAGCAGCTTGCAATGCAAGCAACTCGTGAAATGATGACTAAGGAACCACTTGTAACCACAGTTCGTGAACGATTTGGTTTCTCATTAGACAATGAATTGAGTGCCAAAGATGCGGCATTAGCTTCGTTAATTAGTTTTCCAGTTGGGTCTATTTTGCCGATGTTAGCAATGTATTTGTCACCTAAAAGCAGTCGTGAATGGTTGACTTTTTTCGCCGTTGCTATTGCCTTAGCACTGACAGGCTATGTCGCTGCACATTTGAATGGTGCTGATAAAAAACATGCTGCTATCCGAAATGTGTTAGCAGGTATATTTACGATGGTTGTGACATTTGCCATTGGTAGTTTATTTCGATAAAAGGGGGACACAATGTCAAAGCAAAGAAATAATAAAAGTATGACAATGGATGAGCGACTAAACGCGATTCGAGCAGGTGTTCTTGGGGCAAATGATGGCATTTTAACTGTTGTTGGTGTCTTGTTTTCGGTTGCAGCCGCCACGACTAATCATTTTGCGATATTTATTGCTGGTTTAGCAGATTTGTTAGCGTGTGCTTTGTCGATGGCTTCAGGGGAATATGCGTCAGTAAGTTCGCAATCTGATAGTGAAAAAGTCGTCGTCGCACGTGAAAAAAAGTTATTACATGATGATTTTGAAGGACAGCGAAGGAGCGTGGCAGATTTTTATGTTGAGCGTGGGGTATCTCAAAATACAGCGCTAGCGATTGCAGATGAACTATTAGTTAAAAAACCACTCGAAACAGTTTTGAGTGTTAAATACGATTTGACGTTGGGACATTATATGAATCCTTGGTCAGCAGCATGGTCGTCACTATTTAGTGCTGCGATTGGGGGCGTTTTTCCATTAGCTGCCTTAATATTGGTCACAGGACGCTATCAATTTGTTGCTACCATTGTTGCGACTGTTGTGGCTGTCGCGTTAACTGGATTTTTGAGTGCCAAAATTTCTAACGGTCTTGTTAAGCGTGCCGTTATCCGAAACATTATTATTGGTCTTGTAACAGTCGCCATTCACTTTGGTATTGGAAAATTGTTTTGAGATAGACTTGCTCATGGGGCTTGATATTTGAGATAATGGGACCATGAATAACAAAATTAAGCAAACATGGCGTGTGATCGATGCGCGTTTTAAATTATCCACCTTAGGCGAGCTTTTTTCGCGATCACAAATCGGTTACGTTGGTCCGACTTTTGCTTATTATGCTTTGTTAACAGTGTTTCCAATATTGATGGGCGCAGCGATGATCGTGTCCTTTACAAGCTTTAGTACAGCAGATTTATTGACTGCCATGCGCAATATGCTACCAAAAAATATTGAAAATATTGTGATTCCAATTATGCAGTCAGTTTTGGCGTCAAAAAGTGCCTCATTACTGTCGTTTACTGTTATCTTCACCATTTGGTCAATTTCTCGCGTGATTGCTGTATTCCGTAAGTCTTTCAATGCCATTGCTGATGTTGATGAACGTTTTAATAACATGTTGACACGTTTGTTTTCATTTCTATGGTTACTTGTGATTATTGCAGCGTTCGCTTTATTGATGATTGGGAGTAATGTTCTAACGATTGCTATGCAGCACTTGCCGCATACGCAATGGACCAGCTTTTTGCAACACCAAACACGTTGGTTTATTTGGTTGGGGATGTGGTTAGCTTTAACCATGATGAACTTTTTGTTACCCACTAAAGATGCTAGAGCGCCTCTGCGATTTGTCGTGATTGGCAGTTTCATAGAATTATTGATGCTAAATGCTTTGAACAAAGGGTTTACCATCTATGCTAAGATTGCGATTGGGAAATATGACTTCTATCAATCTGTGAGTTCTATGATTGTACTGTTGATTTGGTTAAATTTGATTGCAACAATTTTAGTATTGGGATATGTAATTATAAAGTGGATAGCTGAGATAAAATGGGGGAAAGATCTTGTTTCAAGACAGTGATTTTGATATTTTTAATGATGAAACGTTAGCAGGGCGAATGGCTAAAATTAAGGCTATTATTGATCCAAAATTTGTTGAATTTGCTGACATAGCTTTACCAATTTTGCAAGAAAATGGACAAGAATGGTATGCACATGTCGCAAAACATTTGCGGCGAACTACCTATGCGCCGGATAATACATGGGTGGCTTTTGCACCCAATCGACGCGGGTATAAAATGTTGCCGCACTTTGAGCTGGGTATGTGGGCTGATCATATTTATTTTTATTTGGCGATTGAAGAAAATATGAAGCCAAAACAAACTGCTGACATTGTCAATAAAATGACAGCAGTGACTGATATGGTTTTATCTTTACCAGCCAGTTATCGGCTTAGTCCTGACCACATGGTCAATGAAACAGTGCCCCTGTCAGACTATTCACACTTAGTTAAACGGTATCAAGATGTCAAACACAGTGAGGTGTTGATTGGCGTTGTGATACCAAGAGGTGATCAACGCGTGGGCACTGAAAGCCTAGTGGTGGCATTAAGCGATGCTCTAAGAACATTAAAACTAATTTATGAACAACTCGTTTAAAAAAAGAACTTCACTGAAGTTCTTTTTTTAGCCACCAATGGCGTCAAACTGATTGTTTTCTTGCAGCTGTAAAGTTTGTGCTTGGTTAATTTCAGTGTATAAGACACTCGCCATTGACGTTGGAATAAAGCCATCTGTGACACCCTGTTGCACAAAATCATATTCAAATTGAAATGCTTGGATGTATAAGCTGTTGTCAACTTGTGTTGTTTGTTGGCGGTAATCACGTTTAATGGCACTGAAGAAGCGATTCATTGTTTCGCGAGTCATGTAGATATAGTCGTTGTCGCTTTGTTTATTATCGAGGCGTTCTCTTAACAAATCATCTAAATGTTTGTCTGTGGCAGTGATCACATCCTCATTTAAGCGCAACATTTCTTTTCTTGTATTAGTCCATTTTTCAACGCTTTCGGCAAATTTGGGGTCACTAGCAAGCTTTGTTTTTCGTATTCGGTCACGTTGCGCTTTGGTAATTGCACCATTAGCTAAGTGCCAAGCAGATTGTCTCATAAAGCGCTTCAAAGTATGCTTCAAATGATGACTAAAATGTCCCATTGTTTTTTGACCATTATTAAATGAATAAGTCAGTATTTTTGTATAAGCGTTGATGGTAGTCAAGCTATATGTTGCAGAGGCATAATCACCATGCACATAAGCTATCATAAAATCCTGCGTGTCAGCAATTAAATCAATAAATTCAGATGATTGACGTTTCCTGTCATCCATCATAAACAGTTTATTTTTTTGTGATTGTAGTTGTGCTGATAGCACTTCACGTGTGTTATGGTCGGTGACAGTATCTAAAATTTTGAGTGAGGCATAATCGACCATCTTATCACGGATATGAATTAAATCACTATCGGAATAAGCTTCTACTTTTTTTGGCAAACTAAGTGGTAATACAATTGCACTGATCAGCATGCTGAGTAAAATGACGATGGTGGCAACAATGATGAGCTCTTCACGATACGGAAAGGCATGACCGCCAATTTGATAAGGTAATGAGAAAGCCATCGCTAGCGTCACAGTACCATGAACACCGCTGATAGCAAAAATTTGGGCATAAAAACGATGATTTTGATCATTACGATCACCAAAGAATGAAGGAAGTGTCTGACGATGACGACGTGAACGATTGTTACGATCATCGTCACGTAAAGCCCAAAAGTATCGTAATACAAGCATAACGACATAAATTAAGAGACTTAGCGCAGCTAGTTGGAGTGTACCAGACACCCCAATCTTAGTCATGGCTGACCAAACAGTTGGTAAGGAAATACCTAAAATTAGAAAGACAATATCGTTTAAAACATCAGCAATGGTGCCCCAAATAGTTCTTGAAGTCAGCTGAACACTTGTTGAAGTTAGTCGCAAACGACTTGATTCCCAGTTGTGGACCATACCAGTGGCCACGACCGCTAAAATACCAGATGTGCCTAAGTGTTCAGCTAATAAATAGACAGCAAACGGTGTTAATAAGCTGATGGGGATGATGGTCGTTTCAGGATTGGAGGCGCGTTGTTGCAAATTGACACGCAATGCCACAATTAGAAGCCCAGAAATAGTGCCAATGACAACCCCGCCAAAAGCGACAAAAAAGAAGTGTTCCAGACCGTTAAGCACCGAAAAAGTGCCTTTTGAGAGGACGGACAAGGATAAATCTAACATGACTAAGCCTGTGGCGTCGTTAAAAAGTGATTCCAATTCTAATGCTTCACCGACGCCCTCAGGCATGTCGGTACCAGCAGTTAGCGATTTGACGGCAACAGCGTCAGTAGGGGTCACGATGGCAGCTAATGTAATGGCTAGTGGCAGTGTCCAAGCTACTTCAACGTGATTGGTAATCATACCAACCACTAAAGCCGTTACTACGGCCAGAACGACCGACAGCGTCCAAATACCACCAAATCGCTTTTTAATTTTGGAAAATGATTGTTTTTGACCGTCAATAAACATAATCGGAGCAATAATCATTAACATAAAAAATTCGGGTTCTAATTCAAAATTGTTAAAAATTGGTGTAAATGACATAGCAACACCAACAATGATTAGAATGAATGCTTCAGGTATTTTTGGAATGAAGTCTTTAATAATATTAGTGGCAATAACGCCAATGAGCAGTAGCGAAAGGGTATAGAGTGTTTCCATTTGAATCCTCATTAATGGTTGTTAGTAATCATGAAATTAATGTATGTGGCGTGCAATGCTTAAAACCACATGATTCAATTTTAACACTAGTCGATTATTTTCGCCGTATTTACCAATATAGGCTGTTATCTGACAATTCATGGTAAAGTCATTCTGATTGACAAATTAAAGAGAGTCACGCATTTGAATTTCGGATGGGATACGAGTATTTTTTGGTGGTGTGGCTTGACCGTTAACACTTGATAATAATTGCTCTGCTGCGACACGGCCAATTTCTTGGGGATTTTGTGACACTGATGAAATTGCCGGCGTGATCATATCGGCAAATTGGTCGTCATCATAGCCAATTAAACCGACATCTTCAGGAATATTGAGTGAGCGTTCCTTGGCAAAACGCACGGCAGACCAAAGCACTTGCCCATTGAGTGCAAAAATGGCTGGATGTTGGTGCTGTTTGATTTCCGCATGTAATAATGATTGCCAATCGCTGCCATCAATTTCAATTAGTTTGACGGTGATACCACTACCAGTTAAGCCAGCTTCTAAACCGTTATAGCGATTCATTCGGCTAGATACGCCATTGATGTGGTTGGCCAAAACAAGAATAGCATCGTAGGATTTTGTTTTGAAAATTTTAGCTAATTCGACTGATTTTTGAAAATTATCAGACACGACAGCAGGCCAAGCGAAGGGCTCAGTGTAACGATCTACTTGGACTACTGGTGTGTTTTCGGCGACAAGCAACTGATAATGTTCAGGTTGATGAACAAGTGGTTGCAAAATGATGCCATCGACTTGTTCAGTCATCATTTTTTCAAGGTTACTTAATTCTTGCGCAACACTATTATCGGCGTCCATAATCAAGACTTGATAATGTGTTTTTTGAAAATATTCGCCAATGCCTTTGAGCAAACGTGATGTGTACATATTAGAAATATCAGCGACTGAAACGCCAATTAAAAAAGAGTGATGCGTTTTTAAGGCTTGCGCTTGACGATTAGGCCGATAATCGAGTTTATCAATTGTTTCCTCGATACGCGCTTTTGTATTACTCGACATATTATCAAATTTACCATTCAAATAACGCGAAATGGTGGTTTTTGATACCCCTGCTTGGGTGGCAATATCATTAATTGTGACTTTTTTATCCATGAAAACATTATACGACAAATTGAAATTAGGGGTTGACAAATGTTTGAAAGCGTTTACAATATATTTTGTAAACCGGTTTCCGAAAACGATAAACTAAAAAGGACACTAAGATGGCTACAGAACAAATGCACATTGATCCAGAAAAATTTGCCTTGAGATTCATTGAATCGTTCAACTTCGATTTTAATGCAAAGGAATTAGAGAGTATGGCCAAAAAAGAATTGGCTGCCTACTTATCGGCGTACTTCCTTGTTGAAAAATTCAATAGGATTGAAAGTGAAAATTTTGATAAAAACGATACTAATAATTTGTCTGATTTAGGATTTGACGAATTATTAGAACATGTAAAAGATTTAAACCAGTATTAAGGAGTTAATCATGAAAAAATCTCAAATCGTCTTGAACCATCTGGTGTTTGCTAAAGATCATGACAACGGCATGCAGCAATTAGACATGTTAAAAAAAGTGGTCGCATTGGGCGTTCAGTCAGCCGAATTACGTCGTGAATATTTTGATGACATTGCCGCTGAAACGCCAGCTATTGCTGATTACGCAAAAGCACATCAATTACGTTTATTTTATTCGGTGCCGGATGAAGTCTTTGTTAATCATCGTATCAATCCAAAATTGGAACAATATTATGATGAGGCTACGCAACTTGGCGTTAGCGTGATCAAATTTAATACAGGTGATTTTGATACATTGTTGCCTGAAGATATTCAACAACTCAATGCTTTCTTAGACCGTGGTATTGAAACCAATATTGAAAATGACCAAACACAGGTATCAGGTAAAATTGATGCCATTAAGGCATTCATGACTGCTGCCAAAGCAGCTAAGCTCGACATAGGCTATGTCTATGATATGGGTAATTGGCGTTATGTCGGCGAAGATGAAGTTGTCGCAGCGAAAGCACTTGCACCTTACGTTCGCTACATTCATGTGAAAGATGATAAGGGTAGTGGGGATAATCTTGTGACAGTGCCTTTAAATGACGGGGATATCAATTGGCAAGCAATCTTGACGATTTTGCCACAAGACGTACCAGTCGCAGTTGAGTATCCGACTGCTAGCGAGCAAGTCATTATTGATGGTGTGCAGGCACTAGAAGCGTATAACTGAGGCAAATCATGACTAACATTATTATTAGTATCCTATTGTTACTGACATTTGTCGGGTTCATTTATTACATTGTGAAGGGTGGCAATCTTGTGATTGGCTTCTTCGTGATGGCATTACTTTGGTCAGTTATTGGTTTGGTGCCATTCAATAAAGTCATTCAAGACGTTATTGCAACACCAGCGTTAAATTATGGTCCAACGATTATATATATTGTTTTTGGTTCTTGGTTTGGGCGAGTGTTGGTTGATTCAGGCATTGCCGGGTCAATTTCGGCTCAGACAGAAAAAGTTGGTCGAAAAGCACCGATATTAGCTGCTATTTTGGTGGTATTGGTCACGGCGTTGATTTTCTCATCTGCTTATGGTGTTGGATCAGTAATCGCAATTGGTGTTATTTTAATTCCAATTTTGCTATCAATCGGCGTTCCCAAAAAGGTCGCTATACCAGCATTTACCATGGCAATCGGTGCGCCAATGTACATTAACGTGGTGTTATTTAATCAAATTAAGGCTTTCTTCCCATCTGTTAGTTTCTCGGGTAAGTATCTGATATTTGGTTTAGCAGCGATGAGTGTTCAATTGATTGGTGTGATCATCTTCATTTTGATTAATAGTAAAAGTATTAAAAATGGCAAAATTGAGACGATTGCCGCCAATAATCAAGCTGATTTTAAAAAAACTCATCCAATTACTTTCATTGTGCCAGTCTTACCAGTTGCATTAAATATGTTTTTCCACTGGGATGCAATTCCTGCGTTGTTATTGGCAACCATTATTGCGTTGCTTTTGACGGGTCAGATGAAATCTTATAAAGGACTGGTTGAATTTATTAACAAAACTGTTTCCCAAGCCATTAATGATATTTCAGGACTGATTATCTTTTTGATGGCGCTGGTGATGTTTGCGGGTGCTGCCACAATGAATGTGCCTCACTTTAAAAGTATCATCGAAGTTATCTTGCCAAGTAGTCCACTTGTGTTGGCGATTGCAGTTGGTATTCTAGCACCATTGGCATTATTCCGTGGGCCTTTGCATGTTTGGGGTGCCGGTGCCGCAACTGCTGCGGTTTTGGCCGCTACGGGCACATTCCAACCAATTTTCTTATTGCCATTGCTATATACAGCAAGCATCATGGCGGTTTCAATTGATTTAACACAATCATGGAACACATGGGCATTGACATATTCAAAGTTAGAAACTAAAGAATTTTTGAAGATGGGCATTCCGGTTATGTGGGCAGTTTCAATTGTCAATGAACTGCTAGTATTTGCTTTCTTCGGTCACTAAAAACAACAGTTTAAGGAGTAAAATAATGAGTGAAATTTTGACATTAGGTGAACCAATTGTAACCTTTACATCAACTGACTTGAATGCTGGGTTAGTTGATAGCATTAACTATTATAAGTTTTTGGGTGGCGCTGAGTTAAACGTGATGATTGGTGCGACGCGTCTGGGACATTCAACTGAATATATTTCTCAAGTGGGTGCTGATCCGTTGGGACAATTTGCAGTAAAAGAAATTGCCAAGTATCATGTAGGTAATCATTATATTTCAACAGATGACCATAACTGGACTGCCTTCCAATTGAAAGAGTTAGTTGATAAAGGTGATCCTTCAACCTTTAACTTTAGACGTAATTCTGCTGCTGCTCACTTTGACAAATCAAACATTGATCACATTGATTTTGATGGTGTTAAAATTGCACATTTATCAGGCATTTTTCCTGCTATTTCTGATCAAGCGCGAGAAGCATTTCGTTACTTTGCCGAACAATTAATTCAACGTGGTATTCGGACAACATTTGACCCTAATTTAAGACCTGCTTTGTGGGAATCACAAGAAAAAATGATTACAACGATTAACGATTTGGCAAAGTATGGCGAAATTGTTTTACCAGGCATTAACGAAGGTGAAATTTTAATGGGCTCGCGTGATCCAGAAAAAATTGCTGATTTCTATTTGGCAAATAGTGAACGCACGCAAACGGTTGTTGTTAAACTTGGTCCTGAAGGCGCATACGTCAAAAATAAAGCGGGAGATAGTTACACAGTTCAGGGATTCAAAGTTGAAAAAGTAGTGGATACAGTTGGCGCTGGCGATGGGTTTGCATTGGGACTCATTACTGGCTTGATTGAAGGTTTGACAATGGCACAAGCAGTGGAACGTGGTAACGCCGTTGGTGCATTGCAAGTTCAAACAACAGGTGACAATGACGGCTACCCAACCCCAGAACAATTGGCAAGTTATTTAGCCAAAGAACAGAAAGAGGCATAAACATGACAGAACAAATTTATTTACCAGATGATATTCCTGCAGTAGGTAAAAAAATACTAACTGACGCTGGATTTGAAGTGGTTGTTGGCACTGGACGTGCCCGTGAAACGATGAAAATCGAAGGCGCTAACGCAAGTGCTGTCTTGATTGGTACGCAACCATTTGATGGTGACATTATGGATGCCATGCCAAACTTAAAAGTGATTGCGCGTAATGGGGTTGGTTATGACGCTGTTGACGTTGATGCTGCTACAAAGCGGGGCATTTATGTGGTCAACACGCCAAAAGCTCTGTCAGGTTCAGTAGCTGAGACAGCCGTGTCAGAGCTGTTAGCTATCAGTAAAAACCTCTATCAAGATGCTAAAGCCATTCACGATGATAATTGGAATTATCGTAAGTCACATCCTGGCCGCGATATTGAAGGCAAGACGGTTGGTATTTTAGGCTTTGGTCGAATTGGTCAACAAGTTGCAAAAAAGTTAAGCGGCTTTGATGTTAAAGTTATTGCTTATGATCCATTTGCTAAATCAACTGATAGCGTATCAATTGTTGATCGTGATACTATTTTCAAGACAGCAGATTATGTGATGGTGCATCTACCAGCTTTGCCAGAAACAGAGCATTCAATTGGCGCAGCCGAGTTCAAAATGATGAAAAATGACGCGTACTTGATTAACATGGCACGTGGCGTCATTATCGTCGAATCAGATCTTGTTGCAGCACTTAAAAATAATGAAATTGCTGGTGCAGCATTAGATGTCTTTGAAGAAGAGCCTTTGCCAGTAACCAATCCATTGGTTAGCTTAGAAAATGTTTTGCTGACACCACACATTGCTTCCAATACAATTGAAACAAAAGCACGTATGGCAGTTGATGCTACCAATGATATTGTTCGGGTGCTTAAAGGCGAACAACCAGAAGCAGCTGTTAACCATCTAGAGGTATAACCATTGTTTTGACGTCCCGCTTGTGGGACGTTTTTTATTTTAAAAGCGTATAATGGAATTATTCTAACAATTGATAGGAGATATTATGGCTGAATTGACACGATTTTATAATACATTCCAACCAAAACATTATGAAATCTATTTGGATATTGATCGAGAATCGAAGCGAATCAGTGGTAAAACCACAATCACTGGAACTGCTAAATCGGAAACGATTGCGATTCATCAAAAGGATTTGATGATTAGTGCGGTCCAAGCGGACGAGCAAGACGTGACGTTTATGGTAGATCGTGACGCAGACGCTATTCGGATTGAATTACCTAAGTCAGGTGAAACAAAGGTTACCATTACTTATACAACAGTTTTGACTGATACGATGATGGGCATTTATCCTTCATATTATGAAGTTGATGGTGAGAAAAAGCAGATTATTGGCACGCAATTTGAAACCAATTTTGCCAGACAGGCTTTTCCAAGTATTGATGAACCAGAAGCCAAAGCAACCTTTGATTTAGCCATTAAGTTTGATGAACAACCAGGCGAAACTATCTTGGCGAATATGCCTGAAGTGCGTGAAGCAAATGGTGTACACTATTTTGATACCACAGTGCGTATGTCAACGTATTTAGTTGCCTTTGCTTTTGGTGACTTGCAAAAGAAAGAAACCAAAACGACGAGCGGTGTTCAAATTGGTGTGTTCGCAACCAAAGCACATCAGGCTAAGGAACTTGATTTTGCACTAGATATTGCGAAGCGCTCAATCGAGTTTTATGAAGACTTTTATCAAACGCCTTATCCATTGCCACATTCATGGCAGCTTGCGTTGCCTGATTTTTCAGCGGGTGCAATGGAAAACTGGGGCTTAGTAACCTATCGTGAGGCATACTTATTGCTTGATCCCGACAACACAGCGCTAGATACCAAGCAGGTAGTAGCAACTGTGATTGCTCATGAGTTGGCGCACCAATGGTTTGGTGATTTGGTGACGATGAAGTGGTGGGATGATTTGTGGCTAAATGAAAGTTTTGCCAATATGATGGAGTATGTCGCCATCGATGCTTTAGAGCCTGATTGGCACATTTGGGAAAGTTTCCAAACAGCTGATGCACCAGCTGCTTTACAACGAGATGCGACTGATGGCGTGCAATCAGTCCATGTTCAAGTTGAACATCCTGCAGAAATTGATGCGCTGTTTGACGGGGCAATTGTTTATGCTAAAGGTGCGCGCATGCTCGTCATGGTGCGTGCGTTGATTGGGGATGAGGCGCTTCGTTCTGGCTTGAAAGCTTATTTTGCTGCGCATCAATTTGGCAATGCTACTGGAGCTGACTTATGGGCTGCATTGGGGCAAGCCTCTGGCATTGATGTGAGTGCTATCATGACTTCTTGGTTGGAACAGCCTGGTTATCCGGTTGTTACTGCTGCTGTGGTTGATGGGCAATTGACACTTTCACAACAACAGTTCTTTATTGGCGATGGCAAAGAGGTTGGCCGTCAATGGGACATTCCATTGAACAGTAATTACGATGCCGTACCCGCTATTTTCAAAGATCAGTCAGTGACGATTGGTAATTATGGAGCATTAAGAGAACAGTTTGGTACACCCTTCCGTTTGAACGTTGGTAATAATTCTCATTTTATTGTTAAATATGATGAGACATTGTTACAAGATATTTTAAGTCAATCAGATCAGCTAGATGCGATTTCACAATTACAAATTTTACAAGATTTGAGATTATTAGCTGAAGGGCGACAAATTTCTTATGCACAATTAGTGCCATTACTAGGTCGTTTTGCCAATAGCCATTCAGCTGTTGTGACAGCGGCACTTTATCGTGTTGCAGTGAATTTGAAAAAGTTCGTGACCGCTCATTCTGATGAGGAAAAGGCTTTGAAGGGGTTGTATGACCAACTGAGTCAAGATCAATTAGCACGTTTAGGCTGGCAAGATACTGATGGTGAGTCAAATGACGATCAACTGTCTCGTCCATATATTATCAGTGCAGCTTTGTATGCTGAAAATCCAGCCGCAATTGCAGCGGCACATGATATATTTATGACCCATGTAAATGATTTAGCAAGTCTCTCTGCTGGTACACGTGTCTTCATTTTGGCAAATGAAATGAAACAGTTTGGGTCTGCTGATTTGTTTAATCAGTTACTGGCTGAGTATCACGCTACTTCTGATGCAAGCTATCAGTCTGATTTGCGTGCGGCTATCACTAGCACAACTGATAAGGCGCTGATTGAAAAACTAGTTGGCAAATTTGAAGATGCTGACACAATTAAGCCACAAGATTTACGTGGTTGGTTCTATGGGCTTTTGGCTAACGAAGATGGACAACAAGCCGCTTGGGATTGGGTACGTGAAGAGTGGCAATGGCTAGAAGATACAGTGGGTGGCGATATGGAATTTACGACCTATATCACCGTCATTGCAAATGTTTTCAAGACACAAACTCGCCTTGATGAATTTAAAGATTTCTTTGAACCAAAATTAGATACGCCGGGATTGACGCGTGAAATTAAAATGGATACAAGTGTGATTACAAGTCGTGTAGCGCTTGTTGCCGCTGAGAAAGATGCTGTCAACGCAGCAATTGCTGAAGTGACACAATAAAAAATATTTATACCTGAGTGACCTTGATAGTTTGCAGAACTATCAAGGTTTTTTTAACCAAGTATTCAACGCCAAAAAATTGCAATTGTGATACGATTAGCGATAAAATATAAGTGTATTGAAAGCGTTTCCAATTTGAAAGGAGATCAGCATGTATTATAGTAATGGTAATTATGAGGCATTTGCCACACCACGAAAGCCAAAGGGGGTCGATCAAAAGTCAGCTTATATTGTCGGTTCTGGGTTGGCTGGGTTGTCGGCTGCGGTATTTTTGATTAGAGATGGTCAAATGAAAGGTGAGGCAATTCATATTTTAGAAGAACTACCGTTAGCTGGCGGTTCATTAGATGGCATAGCACGCCCAAATGTGGGTTTCGTAACGCGTGGTGGTCGTGAAATGGAAAATCATTTTGAGTGCTTATGGGATTTGTATCGATCAATTCCATCACTTGAAATTCCGGGTGCTTCATATCTTGATGAATATTATTGGTTAGACAAAGATGATCCCAATTCTTCAAATTGCCGATTGATTTACGATCGCGGTAATCGTGTGCCAGATGACGGTGACTATACTTTGGGTAAATCATCACAAGAAATTATCAAACTGATTATGACACCAGAAGCCAAGCTGGGTACCCAAACGATTGAAGATTACTTCTCAGATGCTTTCTTTGAAAGCAATTTTTGGACTTACTGGGCAACAATGTTCGCCTTTGAAAAATGGCATTCTGCTGTTGAAATGCGTCGCTATGCCATGCGATTTATTCACCATATTGATGGATTACCAGATTTTTCAGCTTTGAAATTCAATAAATACAATCAATATGACTCGATGGTTTTGCCCTTGATTCATTACTTAGAGGATCATGGTGTTGATGTACAATTTGATACCACGGTCGATAACATTATTGTGGATTTTGATAATGGTCAAAAGGTGGCTAAATCAATAGAATTAACCGTTAGCGGGCAACACGAAACAAGACCATTAACTGCCAATGATTTGGTGTTTGTAACCAACGGATCTATCACCGAAAGTACAACTTATGGCAGCCACTTTGAACCAGCACCAGTAACCAATGAGCCGGGTGGATCATGGCAATTATGGGAAAATTTGGCGGCACAATCTGATGAATTTGGTCATCCATCGGTCTTTTACCAAGATTTACCTGCAAAAAGTTGGTTTGTGTCAGCGACCGCCACAATTGAAAATACAGAAATTGATCCCTATATTGAACGTTTGACGAAACGTGATTTGCATGATGGTAAAATCAATACTGGCGGCATTATTACAATTACAGATTCTAATTGGTTAATGAGTTTTGCTGTACATCGTCAGCCACATTTCAAAACACAAAAGCCAAATGAAACAACTGTCTGGATTTATGGCTTGTATTCTGATGTGCCTGGCAATTATGTAAAAAAGACGATTGTTGATTGCTCCGGCGAAGAAATTACGCAAGAATTACTTTATCATCTTGGCGTGCCAGAAAGTAAAATTCAGCAATTATCCAAGCAAGAGTCGATTAATACTGTGCCGGTTTACATGCCGTTTATCACAAGTTACTTCATGCCACGTGTAATGGGCGATCGACCAAAAGTCGTTCCTGACGGGTCGGTTAATTTGGCATTCATTGGTAACTTTGCGGAGTCGCCATCACGCGATACAGTGTTTACGACTGAATACTCAGTCCGTACAGCAATGGAAGCCGTGTATAGTCTGCTAGATGTTGAACGCGGTGTGCCGGAAGTGTTTAATTCAATTTATGATATTCGTGAATTATTACGCGCCATGTATTATATGAACGACAAAAAAGCTATTACGGATATGGATTTGCCAATTCCTAAGTTAATTCAAAAAGTTGGTATGAAAAAAATTAAAGGGACATGGTTAGAAGAGTTGCTTGTTGAAGCACACTTGATGTGAGCATGATTGAAACAGTAGCTTCTCATCATTAAATTATGTCGTCATAAAAGCACGCGTCGTCAGGCGGGTGCTTTTGTCGTATAATGAGATAATAATAACAATTAAAGGAAAAAAATATGATTAATCAATACGGGCGAATTAAGGTAGACTTGGCGACTGAATTACAAGAATTAAAAGCATTAGGATTTAGCAGTGCCAACTTTGAAACGCTGTTACGACAGGCTTTGCCTAGCTTTCACTCTATGTCATCTCAAAATGATTGGTTGCGGTTGCATTTGGCAACGACCGAACAAGATATTTATAGTTTTTTCCAACAAAAATTAGCATTAGATCAAGCAATTTTTTATCGTATTGGGGCACAACTACTAGGTTTTAATGATGAATTGGCCAATAATAACTTAGACGGTGTGGCGACATTTCAACAACTGGGCTTGCCGATTGTTGCGGTTGATAATATCCCCCATGCTTGGTATACGTTGCTAAATACTCATAATAGCACTGGATTATTGTTGATTGATGCATTAGTTAGCCAAGGTTATTTACCACAAAACAATCAACGTCTCATTTTTAATGGCAAGTCATTACCAACGTTTGATACAAATGATTTGATTCGCGAGTCTGTCTGGGTAGAAACGAGTGTTGACACTGATAATGATGGACAGCTTGATTTAGTACAAGTCGACATTGTTCGTCCAAAAAGTGAGACACCATTGCCCGTTTTGTTCACTGCTTCTCCATATTATCAGGGACTGAATGTCAAAGAAAATGATGCTAAAATTCATTCGGTCAATGTGCCTTTGCAGCGGAAAGAACCAACTCAAGTTGATAAAAATGACGTGACGTATCAAGGATTATCGGCGTCGACTGCTAAACCGCGAGAAGTTGCAGGTCACGCAACTGAAACGGAAGTTTCATTTACAGCTGAAGCTGGTTTGCCAGTTGATCTTAATCAGTACTTTTTGTCGCGTGGTTTTGCGATTGCTTATTCTGCAGGTGTCGGCACGCGGCACGCTGATGGCATGCAAGATACGGGGTCGCCAGAGCAAGTCGAATCAATGAAAAATGTTGTCGAATGGCTTGCTGGTAATCGCGTGGCTTTTACGAATCGATACGATAACATGGCAATTACGGCTGACTGGTCGAGTCACAAAATTGCGATGACGGGGCGTTCGTATTTGGGCACATTAGCAACTGCTGTTGCAACAACTGGCGTTAAAGGGTTAGAAACAGTTGTGTCTGAAGCTGCTATTTCGAATTGGTATCAATATTACCGTGATAATGGCTTAGTGGTGGCACCGGGTGGTTTTCCGGGAGAAGATATGGACGTGTTGGCTGAATTGGTCTACACAAGAATGAAAGATCCGGCAGATTGGTGGCGAACACGCTCTCAGTGGCAAGCTTTTCAATCAGAAACTGCACATCTGATGGCACGTGATAACGGCAATTATGACCGCTATTGGGATTCGCGTAATTACCTGAACCATATACAAAATATCAAAATCGATATGCTGATGGTCCATGGTTTGAATGATTGGAATGTTAAACCACGTCAAGTTTACCAACTTTGGTCTGCCTTAAAACAAAATAATCATGTTAAAAAGATATATTTGCATCAAGGAGAACATATTAACATCAATAATAACCGTTCCCTTGATTTTTCTGATCAAATTAATCTTTGGTTTTCCGAAAAACTATTAGGATTGCATGTGGACGCCACGACTGCCTTGCCAACAGTGACATGGCAAGATAACACCAATCCAGAAGCTTGGCATGCCTTAGAAGATTGGGGAATTGGTGAAAAAGTCAGTTATCATTTCGCGGATAAAAAATTGTCGCGTAGCTCACAATCAGCTGGTGAAGTAAGCTTCAGGGATTGGCTACCTGAGGACCAATTCAACCATTATGGCAAGCATTTCAATGCTTGGCGTCAAGCAATTATTTCAGGAAAAATAGCAGAAACAGCACAGATTTTTAAGACAGAAGCATTATCAACCGCTCAGACGATTGATGGTGAAATCACGCTAAATTTGCGGGTCAAATCCTCAAAAAATATTGGTTTATTGAGCGCTATGATTGTGGATTATGGGACTGATCAATACCTGAAAGTTTCACCAACACCACAGGAAGCCACAGTTGATCGCGGACGAAACTTTAGCCCAACGCGTTTGATGGCTTTTGAAATGACCAAGGCGAATCAGAAAATGGTAACATTGGGTCACATTAATTTGCAAAATCGAACCAATGCGTGGCAAACTGATGATTTGCAAGCAGACGAGTTTGTCAATGTCTCATTGACTTTACAGCCAACTCACTATCAAATGCGTTCAGGGCACCAACTTGGTGTTGTTTTGTATGCGACTGATTTTGAGATGACTGTCCGCGGTAATCAGGATATTGTTTACACGATAGATTTAGCCAATAGTCAAATTGATTTACCAATTGTTAACAAATGATGACGTGAAGCGGGAAGCAATTATCAGTTGCTTTTTTTTTGCACTTTTTTATTTGTGCATAACTGAACGACCAAAATGAATAAATATCCTGTCTAGTCGTCAAAAGGTTATCAGATACTAACACTAGGCTACTTGTCTATACAATCTCTAAAAAACCTTTAAAACAGCGTTGTAAACGCTTTCAACAGATGGTATATTGTTGTTGTAGACATCAGTGAAGGAGATTAAAAATGAATAAATATCAAATCATCCACGATGAACTACTGAAAGAAATTAACGATGGTAAATATCCAAATAATGCGATGTTGCCGAGTGATTTTGCGTTAATGAATCGTTACCACGTCGCTCGTGAGACGTCACGAAAAGCTGTGGCAATGCTAGTTGATGAAGGATATGTTATGCGAATTAAAGGACGAGGCACGTTCGTCATTAATCAAAATCGCTATTCATTTCCGATTTCACACGTTGAAAGTTATCGTGAGTTGGCTGCGCGTCTGAAATTAAATGAACGAACACAGTTGTTGACGATTACAGATAGTGAGGTACCATCGGTATTTGAGTATGGTGACGACACGCCTGTGCCGGCAACTGCTGTTGTCCGAATTCGATATTTGGACAACGAACCGGTGATTATTGATCACGATTACGTTTTAAAAGATGTTGTGCCTGAAATCAAAAAGTTATCGCAATCAGTGTCATTATTTGAATTGTTTGAACAGCAATTGGGATTGGTGATTAGTTATGCTAAGAAAACCATTACGGTTGAACCTGCCAATGCTACAGACAGGCAATTAATGGGATTAGCTGAGTCCATTCCAATTGTTGTGATTAGATCAGAGACATTTTTGAATGATGGTCGAATTATCTCTTTCACTGAGTCTAGACACCGAGCCGATCGATTTAAAAGCGTTGAATTTTCAAGGCGACATTGAGTGTTGTTGTTAATTGTATTGAGGAGAAAAAATGGCAGATACAAAAATTTTAGCGCCACTAGCAGGTCACGTTATCTCACTTGCTGATGTGGCTGATCCAGTATTTAGTAAAAAAACCATGGGAGATGGTTTCGCCTTGCAACCCACTGGGCATGATATTGTAGCCCCAGTTAGTGGCGTCGTTATCGCCACGCAAGGTCATGCATTTGGCATTCGACGTTCTGACGGTTTAGAAGTACTGACGCATGTTGGTTTGGAAACCGTCAGTCTCGAGGGTAAGCCTTTCGAATGGCGAATTAAAGAAGGTGATCAGGTCAACGCAGGCGATCATGTCGGGGATGTTGATTTAGCAGAAATCAAAGCAGCACATCTTGATACAACAACGATGGTTGTCTTTACTAATACGGCTGATCTATTAGACAAATTAACACTGATTTCTGGTCAAGATAATGTTTCAGCTGGTGAGACTGTTGCTGACGCGACTGTCAAAACCACTCCGAAGGTTGCACCGGTAACATCATCAGCACCAGCAAAAGGGAATGGGACTAAGTACGAACCCTTAGCGGCAGACATTATTCAAGGCGTTGGCGGTGCACAAAATGTGGACAAGGTCATTCATTGTATCACGCGTTTGCGGTTTTATTTGAAGGACCACACAGTCGCTGATGATCACAAGATTGAATCTCTAAATGGGGTTGCCGGTGTCAATTATGCTGATTCGTTGGGACAATATCAAGTTGTCATTGGACCGGCAGTCACCGATGTTTATGATGAAGTCGTAGCGCAACTTGGCAGCAGTGTTGTAGATGATGCGGCAACGGCAGATGCAGTTGCTGCAACCAAGCAAGAAAAAGGTTCCAAGAATCCCTTGGTCCATGCATTTCAAGCAATCATCGGTACCATAACTGGCTCAATGATGCCAATCATTGGTTTATTGGCTGCTGGTGGTATGCTAAATGGATTTTTGAGCTTGTTTTCAAACAAAGCGTCGTTTCCAGCGATTTACTTCATTGATCCAGCATCAAGTACGTTTACGATTTTACAGTCAATGGCCATGGCACCGTTCTACTTTTTGCCTATTTTAGTTGGCTTTTCCGCAGCGCAACAGCTTAAAAGTGATCCTTTCGTAGTTGCCGCTATTGGTGCTTTCTTGGTTAAGCCTGATTTTATTTATTTGACAACGGCGCATGTTGTTGATGGCAAAGTTGTGCAACCAGCGCAAGCGCTGGGTAGTTTGTTTGGCGTAAGCCTTAATTCAAGTTTCTTTGGTTTACCCATCAATATTCCAAGTTACGCATACTCAATTTTCCCAATTATTTTTGCCGCTTGGTTGGCACGTCCAGTAGGTAATTGGCTCAAAAAGCATTTGCCATTAGTATTACGTTCAATTTTCCAACCTTTGCTAACGCTATTAATTGTGGGATCAGTCGTTGTTGTTGTCGTTGGACCAGCTATCACTTTGGTATCACAAGGTATTTCAACAATTGTTAACTGGCTTTTGCACTTAAATTATCCATTATCTGGTTTGATTATTGGTGGTTTGTATCAAGCGCTCGTTATCTTCGGTTTGCATTGGATGGTTGTGCCATTGATTGCTAATGAAATTGCGCAGACTGGTCACTCTACTTTGAATGCAATTGTGAACTTTACTATGATTGCACAGGGTGCTGGTGCTTTGGCGGTTTGGGCTAAGACCAAGATTCCATCACTTAAGGGATTGGCTGGTGCGGGCTTCCTATCAGCGATGGCAGGTATTACAGAACCAGCAATGTATGGTATTAATTTGAAGTATGGCCGTGTATTTTGGATGGCTAACATTGGTGGTGCTGTCGGCGGCTTAATTGCCGGTTTGTTCAACTTGAATATGTACGGATTCACAGGATCACTGATTGGCTTCCCATCATTTGCGGTACCAAAGGGTCAAACAGGTGCGGATAATAATATGTTGATTTTCTGGGTGGCTTCGATTGCGACAATTGCGGTGTCGTTTGCGATGGTTTACTTCTTCGGATTTAAAGATTCAGATACAGGTCAAATTAAGACTGTTGAAAAGAAGAACGCCTTTAAAGACGCAGTTGCCAAGTAAAGTGAGAATTGTTTAAGGAGTGAACATGACAAATGAAAATTGGTTATTAACTTACAACGACATTGTTGGTGGTGTTAAAAATTACGGTCGCGAGAGTTTGCTAACTTTAGGAAATGGCTTTCTGGGCTGGCGTGGTGCGCTTGTGACAAACGCTTATGATGATGATTTTTATCCCGGGTTGTATGGCGCTGGTATTTTTAACCAAACATCAACACCCGTTGCAGGGCGCGACGTCATTAATGAAGACCTTGTGAATTTGCCCAATATAGCCTTAATCAAGGTACAAATTGATGGTGAATCTCTGTTAATCAACAACTCAACTATCAAATCACTAAAGCGCAGCCTGAATTTTAAAACGGGTGAATTGACAGATGATTATCAAGTGCAGGTGGCGGGAAACTCACAACATTTTGTCACCATTAAAACGGTTAAGGTGATTAATCCGGTTCATTGGCATCAGTTAGGTTTACGTTTTCAAATCACCTCAAATTATGACGCACACATTGCGATTGATGCGATTATTGATGGCAGCGTCGAAAACAAAAATGTGGCACGCTATCGTGATTTTGACTCACAAGAATTTGATGTCCAGTCAGTTCATGACGATCTGATGATCATCAAAACACGAACAACTGATGTTACTGTTGCTTTAGCAGCAAAAACAATAGGTGAAAGTGTTGAAAAAATGATAAAAACTGAAAATCAGGTGACAACACACATCGAACGTGATTGTCAGGCCGGACAATCGTTCACAATTGAACGGGTGATGGCAGTTGCAAGCAGTTTAGAGACAAACGGCGATCTTGCTGAATTTGTTCAAAATGAAACAGCTAACACGACTTTTGAAGAAATTCAACGAGAGAGTCATGATTATTGGCAATCATTATGGCAAACCAAAGATATTCAAATTAGTGGCGACGATGCCATGCAAAAGTTGACGCGTATGAATATTTTTCACCTTAATCAGATGGCTAATCCAAACGCAAATCCATATTTGGATGCTTCGGTTGGCTCTCGTGGTTTGACTGGTGAGGGGTATCGTGGTCATATTTTCTGGGATGAATTATTTGCACTACCATATTACTCAGCAAACGAACCCAAATCGGCTAGTGCTGTTTTGAATTATCGCACGAAGCGGTTGTCAGCGGCTGAAAAAAATGCTATATCAGAGAACGAATCAGGTGCGATGTATCCTTGGCAATCAGGCATGTATGGTGACGAGCAAAGTCAACTGATTCATTTAAACACAGTTGATAACACTTGGATTCCAGATAATTCTAGATTACAACGCCACATTTCATTAGCAATTGCCTATAATATGTGGGTTTATCAGCAGGTGACAGGACACTATGACCATCTTGATAAAGGCGGTTTAAACATGTTAATCCAAATTGGGCGTTTTTGGATTAACAAAGCAGAGAAGATCGGTGACCGTTACCAAATTAAAGGCGTTATGGGACCTAACGAATTCCATGAAGAAATTCCCGGCGCTCATGCTGGCGGATTGCTAAATAACGCTTACACAAACGTTATGGTGGTTTGGTTGTTGAACTATCTGCATGATTTATCGCAGAACGTCAAGATTGACTTTGATGCGGCATCACGAGCAGTCGGCTATACCAAAAATGAAGCGGAAAAAGCAGAAAACATCCGTCATCATTTGAAGTTATCCATTGATGATCGTGGCATTGTCGAACAATATGAAGGTTTCTTCAAACTTGAGCAACTCGATTTTTCAGCATATCAAGCCAAGTATGGTGATATTCATCGAATTGATAGGATCCTCAAGGCAGAGGGCAAGTCGCCTGATGATTATCAGGTCATTAAACAGGCAGACTTTCTAATGCTACTGTATAACCTAGGTGCGCAACAGACAGAGTCACTGATTCATCAACTTGGGTATCAATTACCCGATAATTGGTTAGCAAAAAATACAGCTTATTACTTAGACCGCACAACACATGGTTCAACGACTTCTCGCCCAGTATTTGCTGGTATCTATGTCGAGTTGGCGCGACAAGGTGATACAAAATTTGAAACACAAGCGTACGATTTTTTGACAGACGCAATTGGTTCTGATTATTATGATATTCAAGGTGGTACAACCGCAGAGGGTGTTCACATGGGTGTCATGGGCGAAACATTATCAGTCATTCAAAATGATTATGCTGGAGTTGATTTGTTACACGGTCAGTTCACCATTAATCCACGATTACCAAAACAGTGGGCTGAATTACACTTTACACAGCAATATCGTGGTACCTTAATTGATATTGATATCAAGCCAACTGTCATGGTATTGATGAGTGATCAAGCAACAACTGTTCACGTTTATGGCAAAGCGATTGATTTGGTAGCTGGAGAGGCAAAAGAGGTGTCTTATCATGGTTAATTTTTCAGAAATAAAAGGCTTTACATTCGATTTAGATGGTGTCATCACGGATACCGCTAAGTTTCACGAGCAAGCTTGGCATGATTTGGCTACGTCCTTGAATGTGCCTTGGTCGGCCGAATTAGGGCGTCAACTTAAAGGTATTAGTCGTATGGATTCGCTAAATATGATTTTAGCTGAAGGTGGTCATGAAAATGACTACACAGATGATGAAAAATCAGCATTTGCGGCACAAAAAAATCAACATTATGTTGCATTAATTCAAGCGTTGACACCGGCAGATATTTTGCCCGGAATGACTGAATTTCTAGCCGAAATAAAACGTGAAGGTTACGTCGCGAGTGTTGCCAGTGCTTCAAAAAATGCACCAACGATACTCAAAAAATTAGGCATCATGGCTGATTTTGTCGGCATTGTGGATCCAGCCACGTTATCACATGGCAAACCAGATCCTGAAATATTTACCAAAGCAGGGGAGTTATTGAAGCTACAACCAACACAAATCATTGGGTTGGAAGATGCCAGTGCAGGCGTGCAGGCAATCAAAGGTGCAGGACAAACGGCACTGGGCATTGGTACAGCAGCTAAAGAGGCTCAACCAAACATTTGGTTTGCTGAGACCAAGGAAATTTCCTTGGCTAATATCTCAAAACAAATGAATGGATAACAAAATAAAATCACCGTAATTTGATTTACGGTGATTTATTTTTAAGTTTCAGGATTAGGCGTTGTCAACGCATTATTTCTAATGAAACTACGAAAGGTCTTGAAAGTATCAGCAAATAATTCGTCTGGTTCAATATTTAACATTTCTTTCGGGAAAAAGAATCGCTGATCAAGTGACGCTTTACCTTTAATCGCAGCGACGAGTGTTGATAAATCAGAGAGTTCGCGGTGGGTCCCATCAGCCAACAAAAAGTCAATTTGCGTTCGCGGCTTGGCCACGTTGGGTTTGTAATCGTCGTATGGTAAGTCATAAGCATCGTTGCGTGCTGTGTAGTAATCAGGGTTAAAACCCGCGTTATCCACAAGCTGTTCTAACTCGCCCAATAAAGGTGCTGTTTCATTGGTGATAGCAATTGACTTGAGTGGGCGACGTCCAAGAAAACGCTGTGATAAGTCCGATAAAATCGGATCGGGGTGAGATTGCCAGATATTGATATAAGTCATAAACACATTATCGTCGAGCTTGAGATAATCATCTAATTCCAATGGCTTTTCATCAAATAGTGGCGCCAAAAGTGGGCCGACGAAGTCCTTTTCAGGCACAGGATTATGATGGCTGGCTTGATAAAGCTCGCGAACACGTGTCAAAATATGTTCTAACAGCACTTCCATGCCACGTGAGACAGGGTGAAAATAAACTTGTAAATACATCTGATAACGTGACACAACATAGTCTTCAACGGCATGCATACCGGCGATATCAAAGGCAATGCCGGTTGGGGTTGGGCGCATGGTACGCAAAATACGATCAATATCAAATTCACCGTATTTAGTACCAGTAAAATAAGCGTCACGTAATAAATAATCCATACGATCAACGTCAACTTGACTAGAAATTAATTGCACGACTTGTGGATTTTCATAAGTTTTAGCAATAACACTAGCCACTTTATTAGGAAAATCTGTTGATACTTGTGCCAAAATCGTGTGTACGGCCGTATCACCCATGATAATTTCCCGTGTAATTGCTTCATGATCTGTGCCAAATAGGTGTTCAAATGTATGAGAAAATGCACCGTGTCCGACATCGTGAAGTAAGGCAGCGACAAGCGTGACTAAGCGCTCATTTGAATCCCACACATCGCCATAATATTGATCGAAGTGTTCGGTAATCTGTCGAGCAATCTCGTAGGCGCCCACAGAGTGGCCAAAACGTGAATGTTCCGCCCCATGAAACACTGAACTGGTAATGCCAAGTTGCTTCACGCGACGCAACCGCTGAAATTCAGGGGTGTTAATCAAATCCAAAATAACTTGGTCTTGAATATGAATAAAATTATGAATAGGATCGCGTAGAACTTTTTCATTAGTAATTTTTTTATCTAACATCATATAGTATGCCCTTTTGTGCTTTCTTATATTATAATAGATTTTAGATTGAAATAGGGGCAGAATATGATAATTAACGGGCAATCGGACGTAAAAGTTCACCTAAAAACGAAAATTCGTCAGGGAAATGATATCGAAGACTTTCAATTTGATACAGATGGTCAGTTATTGTTAAAAAATGGCGCACTTTATTTGCGTTATACAGAGATTATTGACGATCAGACAACACAAGTCATGTTCAAAATTGATGATGAACGCGTGCGCTTAAATCGCTCTGGTGAGACAACAACCAAATTAGCCTTTGTGAAATCACAACGTGTTCCGGCTTTGTATCAAACACCTGCCGGACAAATGCAAATTGAAACGTTAACAACATTATTAGCGACTCACTTTGATTTGGCAAACTGGCGAGGTGAAGTTGACGTGGATTATGTTTTATATGCCAATCAACAAATTGTCGGACAATACGAAATTCGGTTGCAATTTAGCGCCAAATCTAGTATGCTAGACTAGTTAGAAACCCCGAAAGGACGTGCAATATGTCACTTACAACATTAGGCAATCACCCTAAAGAAGAATTAGCACTTGTCGAAATAGCAACTGCTGTTTTGACCGAACATAAAGAAGCAATGCCTTTCAGCTCACTCGTTCAAGAGATTCAAGACTTTTTGGAAATTGATTCAGAAACTTTTAAGCCACGTTTATCACAATTTTACACGGACTTAAATACAGACGGTTCATTCATTTCACTTGGTAATAATGAATGGGCATTACGTGCTTGGTATCCAGTTGATGCCATTGATGAATCAATTCATGAACTTGATGATGAAGAAGATGCACCTAAGCGTAAAAAGTCAGCTAAAAAGAAGGTCAATGTCTTCGCTGATAATGCATCTGATGATGATGTTATCGATTATAACGATGATGATCCAGAAGATGAAGATTTCACAACAGTTGAAGATGATGATGACGCCGAAGATGATTCTGAAGACGATGATGTGGCTGTTGACGACGATGATGACGATGCCAACGAAATTGACTTGAGTGAAGATGAATCAATTGATGCCAACATGACTGAATTAACTGGTGGTAATGATCTTGACGATCTTGGTGATGGTGATCAAGAAAAGTAATTTGAGATAGTTGGCTCAACTGGCAACAGTAAGTTGGATGATTATCATTTAAAAAGTATCTACAATAAGCAGTTAGTTATCGCGCGTGCCCCGATAACTAACTGTTTATTTTGCTATCATGAGAACATCAACTTTCTGACAAAACAAAATATTCATTAAATAAATAGTGAATGTTGAATATTTTTTGAAGTAGTGTATATTAAATGAGATAACACTAAATTAACATTTTTTAAATAACAATATAGCTAATTGAAAACGAGGTAATTATGAAAAAAATATTATCTATTGGTGGTTCGGATACGAGTGGCGGCGGGGGCATAGAGGCAGACATTAAAACGTTTGAAAGATATGATGAATTTAACGTAGTGGCGATAGAAAATATTGTCACTATGAATCCAAATAACTGGCAAGTTGCGCAATATTCAATGCCAACTGAAATTTTTTCAGCCCAACTGCAAACGACATTATCTATTCCGCTAGCGGGTATTAAGGTTGGTATGATTTCAGATATCAATAATTTTAATATTTTAATTGATTATCTCGAAACGGCTAACTTTGGTTGGTTGCTGGTGGATCCAGTGATGGCTACAAAGTTGACCATTGCTCATGACAAAACGATTGATTTGACAACTTATAAAAAGAAATTATTATCGAAGGCTGACATTGTGACGCCTAATGTTTTGGAAGCAGCATTGTTGACTGATGTCCAATCAATCAATAGTGTCTCTGAAATGAAAGAAGCAGCAAAGAAAATTTATGATTACGGCGTCAAAAATGTCGTGATTAAATCGGGGAACCGATTTGCTGACGGTTTAGCGACGGACTTATTGTATGATGGGACGAATTTTGAAGTATTCCAGAATGAAATCATAAAAACAGATTATAATCATGGGGCAGGATGTACTTTTTCGGCAGCAATTCTTGCTAATATGGTTAAAAATAAGTCAATCAGTGCTTCAGTTAAAGAAGCCAAAGAATTTACATTTCAAGCAGTTGCTAATGCGATTCAATTAAACCAGTTTGTGGGCCATGTGTGGCAGGGAGATAATCATTATGAAACAACATAATAGCGCCGTTATTAACATTGTACTGGTGGCATTGTTCACTAGTATTACCTTTGTTGCAACCAGTATACAGGTGCCAATGCCGGCATTAATTGGAAAACCTTTTGTGCATTTGGGAAATTCAGCAGTGCTATTGTCAGTACTACTTTTAGGATTTAAACGTGGTGCGCTTGCTGGCGGTTTTGGGCTAGCATTGTTTGATCTATTTCATGGCTATGTGATGGAAGCCCCTTATTACTTTTTTGAATGTTTCGTCGTTGGCGGCATTGCTACCTATGTATTTTCACTGGTTCACTATAAAAAACATGGGACGAGCGTTAAGTTAATTGTGGTTATTTTGGCGGCTGTCGTTACCAAGTTAGTCATGACAACAGGGCATAATTTTGTGATGAGTCTGTTCAAGGGTATGACCATACAACCTGCGATAGTAGCAACAATATCGTCCTTATTTCCAACTGTGATTAACTGTGTGATGACAATGATAGTTGTTTTTGTTGTCTATCGCTGGTTAGCAGAACGATTTGAACAGCTATTTGTCAAAAATAATTTCGTATAAACTTGATTATTGTGCTACATTGCTTGGTTAAAAATCTTGAACAGCACCTCAAATAGTTTCATGATAAAAAAATGTGATAAAAATAATTTTTTGATTTGACATTATTAACGAATGCGCATACAATGGGTATCAATATTATGAATAAGATAACAACACAATTGAACAACACATTTTTTGCCCTCCTTGTCCTCACGTGACTAGTAGGCTATTTTGTGTTAATCGTCTACTATTTTCTTTCAGAAATAGAGTAGACGGTTGGGATATCGGATTAAGCACCTAACTGTTTTGACAGTTAGGTGCTTTTTTGTAGCTTTTGGGAGAAACATGATCAACATAGAAAAATTTATTAAGACGAGAAAACATCTCAAGATATCGCAGGTTGCGCTTTGTTCAGGTATTTGCACGCAAGCCACACTTTCAAAATTTGAAAAACATCAACAAATTCCATCATTTGAGATTATGGTAGCGCTGTGTGAAAGAATAGGATTGACATTAAATGATGTGTTTCCAATAGCAGTTTCTTCACATCAAACACGCAATGAAAAGCTACTGACACAGGCTTTAAAAGCACTATTTTACCAAAATGTTACGCAATTTAAAAAGAATATTGAACAAGTAGCGCTGGATAAAATGCTTGATAAAGAGTTGTCAACCTATCAAATCGCCAAATACTTTTATACGGTAATTTTGTTGCAAGATGATAATCAAGCGAAGAAATTGGTATCGCACATTGATATTGCGTGTTTCAATCAACAATACAAATTATTGTTTTATGCGATAACCAGTCATTATTATTATCGATGTGGTCAATTTACCAAGGCGCAACAAGCGTTTGAAGACGTGTGGCGTCATCAAAAATCAAATGCTGTCAATGACCACACCGGTTGCCAAGAAGCAATTGTCTATCTACTAGCAGAATATCAGATGTTGATGAAAAATTATCAAGTGGCAATGATGTTAGCCACTTATGGAATTGATTTAGCCAATGCCAGTGATAGCACCTATTTTTTGGAAAACTTCTTCTGGCAATTGGTGCAAGCAAGCGACATGTGGCATAGTCAAAAATTTATTGTCAATGAAATGATTGAAAATGCGCGTGTAATTGCTAAAATACATAATAACGAAGCTATCCTAAAAAAGCTCAGTCAACGCAAAGGGGGAAATAAAAATGACAACACTCAAGGTTGAAAACTTACATGTCTCAGTGGCAGGGAAAGAAATTTTGAAAGGGGTTAATTTGGTTGTTAATACTGGTGAAATTCATGCCATTATGGGACCAAACGGTACTGGTAAATCGACACTATCGCAAACCATTATGGGACATCCAGCTTATGAGGTGACTGAAGGTCATATTACCATTGACGATCAAGATTTAGCTGACATGTCAGTTGACCAACGCGCACGCGCCGGTTTGTTTTTAGCCATGCAATACCCATCAGAAATTCAAGGCGTGACCAACGCTGAATTCATGCGGGCAGCCATTAACGCGCGTCGTCCAGAAGATGATCAAATTGGTGTTATGTCATTCATTGAAAAACTGGATGAAAAACGTGAATTTTTATCTATGTCTGAAGAAATGGCGGAACGTTATCTTAATGAAGGTTTCTCAGGCGGGGAGAAAAAGCGCAATGAAATTTTGCAAATGATGATGATTGAACCAAAAATTGCGATTTTGGATGAAATTGACTCAGGATTAGATATTGATGCTTTGAAAGTTGTTTCCCGAGGCGTTAATGACATGCGATCTAGCGATTTTGGCGCGTTAATGATTACTCACTATCAGCGACTTCTGGATTATATTGTGCCAGACTTTGTTCATGTGATGATGGGCGGCAAAATTGTCAAAACAGGTGGCGCCGAATTGGCCAAAAAGCTGGAAACTGAAGGCTATGCTGGTCTTCGAGATGAATTGGGTTTGAGTGTTCAGTTAACTGACGAAGATGTGAACTCATATTTTGTGGAGGATTAATATGGCTGATACTCATGCAATCCAATCTTTACCATTGCCTACATTTGCCAAAGTACGGTATAACGCGTGGCAACTAGATGATATGATACCAGCCACTGAAACAGCCACGACACCATTTTTTATGAAAAATAAAGAAAATGGTATCGAAGTGAGTGGATTATCGACAACCTACCAACATTTGACCGAGGCGTTGACTGCTCAAGGTGTGATTTTGATGAGCATGGTTCAAGCAAAAATCGACTATCCGGCTCTGCTAGAAAAAATGGTTGGCACCGTCATTACTAAGACAACCGATCGTTTATCCGCACAAAATTTTGCGCAATTTAATACAGGAATTTTTGTATATATCCCAGAAAACGTCCAATTTGATGACGTTTTGCATTTAACATTAAATCATTTGGCTGCCTCTGGCAAAGATTTGGTTGCGCGTATTTTTGTTTATATTGGTGCAAATGCTAAGGTGGATATTTTGCAAGAAATACACACGATAAGCGATCAAAAAACCAAAGCTTCAGTTGTTGTTGAAGTCATCGCTGATGTTGGTGCCCAAGTAACTTATGCTAATATTGACGCCTTTAACGAGCAAACAACAGCTTATATTAATCGTGAGGCTGAAGTGAGAGACCATGCCACACTTGATTGGCAAAATGCTGAATTTAATGATGGCAATGCGATAATCCGCTTAGCTAGTCAATTGAATGGTGAGGGGGCTACCTCACATGCCAATGTCATTGGGCTGACAACTAAAAAGCAAACACAAGGATTTGTGACCACTATCTTGAATCGTGGGCGGCATACATTAGGGCATATTTTCCAGCGAGGTGTCATTTTAAACCGCTCAACTCTAGTATTTAACGGTATTGGCAAAATTATTAAAGGCGCACAGGGTTCAGATGCACAACAAGAGTCACGTGTTTTGATGTTATCACGTCGAGCACGCGGTGATGCTAATCCACTATTATTAATTGATGAAAATGATGTGACTGCTGGTCATGCCGCTTCCGTTGGTCGTGTTGATGAGGATCAAATGTATTATTTAATGAGTCGAGGCATTAGTGAACAAGTTGCTCGAAAACTGGTTATTCGCGGATTTATGGGTGAAGTATTAGCAAAAATGCCAACAAAGGAAGCGCAACAGCAGGTAGTGACGGAAATTGACAGAAAGTTAAAACATGAAGATGAATCAAACTGATTTTCCAATACTTAACCAAAAAATTAATGGCGAACCTCTGATATATTTCGATAGCGCTGCAACTTCGCAGAAACCTCAATTTGTCATCGATGCCATCACTGATTACTATCAAAACGACAATGCTAATGTGCATCGTGGTATTTATGAATTATCACAACGTGCTACCAATTTATATGAAAAAGCGCGAGACAAGGTCCAAAAATTGATACATGCCAAAAGGCGAGAAGAAGTGTTGTTCACACGTGGCACAACTGAATCGTTGAATTGGCTGGCAAGTACTTATGGTGTAGAAAATGTTAAACAAGGAGATGAAATTCTCTTATCGTACATGGAACATCATTCTAATATTGTTCCGTGGCAACAGTTGGCCAAGCGGGTTGGTGCTAGCTTGAAATATATTGCTCTTAAAGAAGACGGTACCTTAGACTTGGCGGATGCCGAAGCAAAACTGTCTGATAAAACCAAAATCGTATCAGTTACTCATGCTTCGAACGTGTTGGGTGTGGTCAATCCAATTAAAAAATTAGCTCAGATGGCACATGAACACGGTGCCATCATGATTGCTGACGGGGCACAATCAGTGCCTCACATGGCAATAGACGTGCAAGAAATGGGTGTTGATTTTTTTGCTTTTTCAGGTCATAAAATGCTGGGACCAACCGGTATTGGTGTGCTGTACGGCAGGTATGATGTGTTAAATCAAATGCGACCAGCACAATTTGGTGGCGAAATGATTGAATTTGTCGATTTACATGAAGCAACGTTTCAACCATTGCCTTGGCGCTTTGAAGCGGGGACACCAAATATTGCTGGTGCTATTGGTCTGGGAGCTGCTGTGGACTATCTAACAAATATCGGGATGTTTGAGGTAGCGAAATACGAACAATCACTTGTTGATTATGCTTTGCCAAAGCTTAAAAGTATTGATGGTCTGACTGTCTATGGTCCGCAAGAAAGTGAACAGCACACTGGTGTAATCGCATTTAATATAGCGGGTATTCATGCGCATGATTTAGCGACTGCATTGGATCAAGAAGGTATTGCGGTACGAGCAGGACACCATTGTGCACAGCCACTGATGCATTATTTAGATGTTGCTGCGACTGTTCGTGTTAGTTTTTACATCTATAATACACGTCAAGAAATTGATCGCTTTGTTGCCACCTTAGGAAAAATTAAGGAGTACTTTAACCGTGAGTTTGCATAATTTAGATTATTTGTACCGTCAAACGATTATGGCATACGCGCAACATCCGCACCATTATCAGCCTATGTTGGGAACCGAAAATTATCATATTCGAAAGTATAATCCGACCTGTGGTGATGTCATTGATTTGGCTTTTAATATAGATCATGATATTGTGACTGATATTCATTTTTATGGGGATGGTTGTGCTATATCGAAATCTTCCGCTTCGATAATGACGGATTTAGTTATCGGGAAAAATACCAGCCAGATTACTCAGCTAGTAGATCAATTTTCAAAAATGGTTCGTGGCGAAGCGGGAAATTATAACGCTCTTGGGGAAGCGCAAATTCTTTCAGGTGTGACTAAATTCCCAACGCGAATCAAGTGTGCAACTTTAGCATGGCATGCTTTGGCAGAATTATTAGCAATAGAAAAATAAGAGGGGTGCAAGCATGGAAATAGACAGACAAGTAGCTATTGATCAAACAAAGGCAGCTATTTCAAATGATAAGGCGACTGAATTAGGCTTTCAAGACGATTATCAAGCAGTTTTTTCGACGGGTAAAGGACTAAATGAAAACATTATCCGTCAAATCTCAGCTAAAAAAAATGAACCGGAGTGGATGCTGGATTACCGATTGCAAGCATATCAAACATATCTCAAAATGCCAATGCAGCAATGGGGACCGGATCTAAGCGAAATCAATTTTGATGATATTTATTACTATAACAAGCCAACCAATGACAAATATCGTGACTGGGATGACGTGCCAGCGGAATTGAAAGCCACCTTTGAACGCTTGGGTGTTCCAGAAGCCGAACGGAAGTGGCTAGCCGGCTCTTCTGCACAATATGAGTCCGAAGTGGTTTACCATCGCATGAAAGAAGAATTTGCTAAGACAGGGATTATTTTTACCGACACAGATACTGCGGTCCAAGAATATCCCGAGCTTATTCAAGAATACTTTGGGTCACTTGTCAAACCAACCAACAATAAATTAGCGGCCTTAAATTCAGCAGTTTGGTCTGGTGGTACATTCATTTATGTACCGAAAGGTGTCCACGTGACGACACCGATTCAGTCTTATTTTCGAATTAATACTGAAAATGAGGGTCAGTTTGAACGGACATTGATTGTTGTTGACGAAGGGGCACATGTTGATTATGTTGAAGGGTGTTCAGCACCAATGTATTCAGGGGATGCGCTGCATGCTGCTGTGGTAGAAGTGATTATTAAAAAAGATGGCTATTGCCGCTACACGACGATTCAAAACTGGTCAAATAATGTCTATTCATTGGAAACAAAACGTGCAGCAGCGCATGAAAATGCCACAATGGAATGGGTTGATGGTAATTTTGGTTCAAAAACCACGATGAAATATCCATCAGTTTATTTGGAGGGCGAGGGTGCAAAAGGCACCATGTTATCAATTGCCGTTGCTGGCGAAGGCGTTAATTTAGATTCTGGCGCGCAAATGATTCATAATGCCAAAAATACCTCGTCATCTATCATTTCAAAATCAATTGCACACGATGGTGGTGCCACAGATTATCGCGGTACAGTGAAATTTGGTCGCGAGTCTGATGGGTCATTTGCTCACGTCGAGTGTGACACAATTTTAGTTGATGATAAATCGTCAGCCGATACGATTCCATATAATACAATTTTGAATGGCAATGTGTCGATGGAACATGAGGCAAAAGTTTCACGTGTTTCCGAAGAGCAATTGTATTATCTCATGACACGTGGTATTTCTGCTGAAAAAGCCACAGAGATGATTATTATGGGCTTTATTGAGCCATTCACAAAAGAGCTGCCAATGGAATATGCGGTTGAGTTAAATCGATTAATGAAATTTGAAATGGTGGGATCGGTAGGATAAGCTATGAATCAAAAAATTGAGGCAAGTATTATGGATGCTTTGACAACGGTCATTGACCCAGAACTGCGAGTGGATATCGTTAATTTGGGACTAATTAACGGTGTTGCTATCAGCGCAAGCGGTGACGTCACTGTTAATATGACGTTGACAACAATGGGGTGCCCGCTGATTGGTGTGTTGGAAGAAATGATTGATGACGCATTAAAAATTTTGCCTGAAGTTAAGACAACCAAAGTTGAACTCACTTGGCAACCAGCTTGGGAAATCAATAGAATGTCACGATACGCTAAAATGGCGTTAGGATTATAGCGTGGCAAAATTATATAAATTTGGAATAAAATACACCTGAAAATTGACGATAAATGACATACCCGCTATGATTGGATTATTAAATTAAAAGGAAGTGTTTCACATGAGAAATCAGGCCACAGTACAAATTAACAAAACAAACGCAGCCCTTCTCCTCAACTTGCTTAGACTACCCTAACAAGTTGAGCTTTTGAGCTAGTTGTTAGGTATTTATCTAATGGCTAGTGAATAAAAGGATGTGAGTGCATAATCCCGGACTAGTCATATTGACTAATCCGGGATTTTAATTTAAGGAGAAAATTATGGCAAGCAAAGTAACTTTTTATGACACAACAATGCGTGATGGTGAACAAACAATTGGGGTTAACTTTTCAATTGACGAAAAGATTGAAATAGCAAAAGGACTGGATAATTATGGCGTTGCCGCCATTGAAGCGGGATTTCCTGCGGCTTCTCAGAAAGATTTTGAGGAAGTTAAAAAAATTGCAGAAGTTGTGGATAATGCAAAAGTTGTCGGTTTGGCACGAATGGTCAGAAACGATATTAATGCCGTTATTGAGGCAACTAAGAATGCAAAACATCCAATGATTCACGTGTTCATTGCAACTTCACCCATTCATCGTGAGTTCAAATTGCACATGACTAAAGAAGAAATATTGGACAAAATCAAAGCAGACGTTACTTTTACTAAGCAATATATGCAAGACATTGTGTTTTCACCTGAAGACGCGACGAGAACTGAACCTGATTTTTTGGTAGCCAGCGTGCAAACAGCCATTGACGCCGGAGCAACAATGATTAACATACCAGACACAGTTGGTTATGATACGCCAGAAGAATATGGTGAGGTTTTTGAAAACTTACGTCAAAATATTATTGGTTTTGACACAGTTGGTTGGTCAACTCATACGCATAATGATTTGGGAATGGCAACAGCTAATGCTTTGGCAGGCATTGCGCATGGGGCGACGGAAATTCAGGGCACAATTAATGGTATTGGTGAACGCGCTGGAAATGTTGACATGATTGAAGCAGCCGCAGCGATTCAAGTGCGTCATGAAAAGTTTAATGTTGAAACGGATATTGTCCTAGCGCAGTCGAAAACTATTTCTGACGTTGTCGCACGCGCAACCCACATGCCAGTTGCGGGTAATAAACCAATTATGGGACGCAATGCCTTTGCTCATGAATCTGGTATTCATCAAGATGGCTACTTAAAAAATCCAGAAACATATGAGATTTTGAAGCCAGAAATGGTTGGTGCTACGGCGTCCTTACCTTTAGGTAAATTGTCAGGATCGCATGCCGTCATGTCAAAACTAAATAGCTTAGGTTATGAGGTGACGCGTGATGATATGAAAATAATTTTTCCTATTTTTAAGTTAGTTGCTGAAGCGTCTGATTTGATTACAGATGAGCAATTAAAGGTGATTATGCAAGTCGTTGCAGAAAAAGAAATGGTGAGTTATCAATAATATGACATCCGTTAAAAAAATAGTAGTTTTAAAAGGCGATTATATTGGTCCGGAAATCATGACAGCCGGGTTATCAGTATTAGATGCTGCGACAAGGAATGAAGCATTTTCCTATGAACTTATAGATGCACCTTTTGGTGGTGATGGTATTGATCGAGCTGGTGATCCTTTACCCCAATCGACTATTGATGTTTCAAAGCAAGCTGATGCGGTGCTCCTTAGTGCAATTGGTGGACCGAAATGGGATAATGCGCCACGACGCCCAGAACAAGGGTTATTAGAAATTAGATCAAAACTTAATTTATTTGCTAATATACGGCCAACAAAAGTGACTCAAGCGCAAATTGACCGCTCACCACTGAAGCCAGAGTATGTTGAAAATACGGATTTTGTAATCGTTCGTGAGCTGACCTCTGGTGCTTATTTTGGAAAACCACGTAAGCTCGAAGCACATCAAGCCATTGATACGATGTATTACAGTGAAGAAGAAGTGACTCGTATTATGCACCAAGGTTTTAAAATGGCGCAAAGGCGGCGTAAGCATGTCACGATTGTTGATAAGTCGAATGTATTGGCTACATCAAAGTTTTGGCGAAGGATTGCTCATGAAATTGGCGAAAGTTACCCAGATGTAACAATCGACGATTATTATGTTGACGCGATGACAATGGCAATTATGACTAAGCCCGCAACATTTGATGTTGTGATTATACCTAATTTGTTTGGGGACATTTTAAGTGATGAAGCAGCACAAATTACAGGCTCCATTGGGCAAATACCATCTATGTCAGTTGGTGAAAGCGGTCCTAATTTGTATGAACCAATTCACGGTTCAGCACCTGATATTTCTGGTCAAGGCATAGCCAACCCCATTTCTATGGTGAATACGGTAGCAATGATGTTATCAGAAAGCTTTGATGAAAAAAAGATTGCCAATAAAATTACTGCAGCAGTAGATTACGTTATTGAAAATCACTATGTGACGCCAGACATGGGTGGCACAATGACGACCGATGAAGTCACACAAAAAATGATTGATTACATCAAAAAATATGAATCGGCGGATATAAAATGAGCAAAACACTATTTGATAAAATTTGGGAAAAACACGTCATTACTGGGGAAGTTGGTGAGGCTCAACTGATTTATGTCGATTTGCATTTGGTACATGAAGTGACCTCGCCTCAACCCTTTGATGGGTTGAGAAGTACAAATCGCCGGGTGAGACGACCAGATCTAACTTTTGCAACCATGGATCATAATGTACCAACGAAAGATATATTTAATGTGCAAGATCAAATGTCTCGATTGCAGATGGACACATTAGTCAAAAACACGAAAGAATTTAACATCCCATTAGCATCAATTGGTGATGACAAACAAGGCATTGTGCATATTGTGGGACCCGAACGCGGTCTAACACAGCCTGCAAAAGTAATCGTATGTGGTGATTCCCATACAGCAACTCACGGTGCGTTTGGCGCAATCGCCTTTGGTATTGGTACTTCCGAAGTTGAGCACGTGCTAGCGACTCAAACGATTTGGCAGGTGAAACCAAAAACCATGGGGATTAAGGTTACTGGGAAGCTGCCTAAAAATACGTACGCCAAAGACATTATCATGGGCATCATTGCTAAATATGGGGTGTCATTTGGTGTCGGCTATGCGATTGAATTTTACGGAGAAACTGTTGAAAATCTTTCAATGGAAGCACGTATGACGATGTGTAACATGTCAATTGAAGCTGGTTCAAGAACTGGTATGGTACAGCCAGATCAAACGACATTTGATTACATTGAGGGTCGTGAACAAGCACCCAAGAATTTTGAAACTGCAAAAGAGTATTGGTCACAATTCTATACAGATGATGAAAGTGATTTTGATAAGATACTGACCTTTGATGTATCAAATTTGAAGCCGATGGTGACATGGGGAACAAATCCAGGCATGGCAACAGCTGTTGATCAGTATTTGCCAGAAATTAAAGATGAAAATGATGCTAATGCCTATGAATATATTGGTTTACACCCCAATATGAAGCCAGTTGATATTAATTTGGATTACATTTTCATTGGCTCATGCACGAACAGCCGTTACGAAGATCTTGAAATTGCTGCAAATATGATGAAAGGGCATCATTTAGCGCCCAACGTCACTGCATGGATCGTGCCAGGTAGTCGTGCCATTAGAAATCGTGCAATTAAAACAGGCATTGCTAAAATATTTAAAGATGCTGGGTGTGAATGGCGTGAACCAGGATGCTCAGCATGTTTGGCAATGAATCCTGACAAAATACCGGCTGGCAAACATGTTGCGTCAACATCAAATAGAAACTTCATTGGACGCCAAGGGGCAGGATCAAGAACGCATTTGGCTTCTCCAGCGATGGTTGCTGCGGCAGGAATTGCTGGTCACTTTGTTGATATTACGACAGATGAATTTGTATAGGGGGATAATATGGAAGCTTTTGTAAGCGAAGTAGGCAGAGCGGTTGTGATTCCAAATGACAACATTAATACTGATATTATCTTGCCTAAACAATTTTTGAAAAACATTTTGAAAACCGGATTTGGGAAAGATTTATTTTATGACTGGCGTTACAATACCGACGGCTCATTAAATGAGGCATTCGAGCTAAACAAACCAGAACATAAGGGTGCTTCAATTTTGATTACAGGCAATGACTTTGGATCAGGATCATCACGAGAACATGCAGTATGGGCGTTAACGGATTATGGATTTAGAGCAGTAATTGGCGGCGGATTTTCAGACATTTTTTACATGAATTCAACCAAGAATGGCTTGCTACCAATTGTGTTGCCTGAAGAAAATCGGAAAATATTGCGAGGCATTCAAGCAGATGAAACTATTCAAATTGATTTACCTGAACAAACTGTGACTTATAAAAATAATATTTTCCATTTTGATATTAATTCACAATGGAAAGAAAAATTTATCAATGGTGAAGACGATATTGATAACACAATGAAATATGAAAAATTGATTTCAGCGTTTGAAAAGCAACGACCAAATTTTGGATAAACGAGCAAATCATTTATAAATCAGAAACAAAAAGCAATATATTAAAAGGATGGTATTTTATCATGACAGAAGCAACAACAGCAAAGATTCATTGGAATGGTGGCGTTCAAGCTGAAGCCATTAATATCTTGAAAGAAGATGGCGGAATGATTGTGAGTCCAACAAAAGTGGGTTACATTATCATGACTTCAGACGATAAAGGATTAGAAAGAAAGTTTGCTGCCAAAAATCGCAAGCGTAACAAGCCAGGTGTCGTATTATGTGGTTCAGTAGAACAAGTTAAAGAATTAGCGCAAATGACACCAGAAATCGAACAAATGTATCAACAACATTGGAATGAGGATATTTTGTTGGGGTGCATCTTACCATGGCAAGCAGAAGCTAAGAGCAAGATACCAAATGACGGTACAAAAGATTTGATGATGGATCAACGTGAAACGAGTTGTTTTGTTATCAAGTTTGGTACACCAAGTGAAAATATCGCCAAAGAAATGTGGGAAAAGTATGGCAAGTTCTCGTTTGCAAGTTCAGCTAATCCTTCTGGTAAAGGAAACCGTGGTTTGGTAGCTGGTATTGGTGATCAAATTGAAAATGCTGCTGACCTAATTATTGAGGCCGATGATTATGTGGCATCAATTCAACCTGATAAGACGCTGGACACACGTTACGAACAAGGTGTGATGGTATCAATGGTTGACGAAGCAGGTCAGCTTATCCCAGAACAAAATGGTGCTGTTGGTGTTCAACCAGCACCAATCGTTATTCGTAAAGGATTAGATGTCGACAAAATCATGAAAATTATGAGTGATATTTTCTCGTCATGGGATTATCGTCACGGATTTTATTATTAAACGTTTGACAAAATGAAAATTTAATAATATAATTTTAATTATATTGTTAAATAAATAACAAAAAAAGAGGTAAAATTATGCATAAAACAATGAAGCAAGTCAATCATTCTCTCCTCTACCTACTCCTCAATTGAGGTTTAGTAGGTTCTTTGAGTGACTATCTACTAAATAAAAATCGTTTGGTAGATAGTTGGGACAACATTAAAAACACCCCAACTTTAATATGGTTGGGGTGTTTTTGTGTTGATGCACTCAAAGCAACAAATGTAGTCAGCGATTATCGATCACCTTCTCGTCAAAGTAGCATGTTGAAAGGACATAATTTGTCTACTAAGGACACCATTTGTTCGCTATGTTTACCAGAGAATATATCCTATGATAATCTTATTTTTACAGTGCAAGGAGAAGAAAAAACATGATGTTAAGCACACAAAAACAAACAACGTTACAGTCAGATGCAATGCGCTATGGTGCAATAATCGTCCTTTTTTTAATTTCAGGAATAATGTTATTAATGACCAGTGCTGCGCAGTATCCTGAAATGATAGCAATGGCTTATTTGTCGTTCACCATGGGACTAAGGCATGCATTTGATGTCGATCATATTGCTGCCATTGATAACATGACGCGTAAAATGCTAAATGATGGCAAAAATACGCGCGGTGTCGGCTTCAGTTTTTCATTTGGTCATTCAATGGTTGTGGTATTGATGGCAATGGCAACAGTTTTATTTGTCGAGTGGGCCAAACATGCCATGCCGGTTTTTGAACATATTGGTGGCGCCTTAGGGACTTCAATTGCAGCTGCTATGTTGATAATGTTAGCTATTGTCAATAGTTTTATTTTGCGTGATATTTGGGTGAAATTTACGGCAATGCATCATCGCAATGGTGTGGATGATAAGCAGGAACAAGTTAACACCTCTAAAATATATCGTTTGTTTTTGAAGTTATTGGGCATGATCAAGCATAATTGGCAAGTGGCAATCGTTGGTTTTTTGTTTGGTTTAGGCTTTGATACTGCGACACAAATTGCGGTTTTGGCCACGTCTGCTACCGCTGCTAATGAGGGAATACCATGGTATTCAACCATGGCTTTTCCGTTGCTGTTTACTGCGGGGATGTGTTTGATGGATACTGTTGACGGCTTCTTTATGAGTACAACATATCATTGGGTATTTTCATCACCATATCGAAAAGTCTATTATAATTTGACGATTACAGGCATTTCTATTTTAGCTGCTGGGTTCATTGGGTTTGTGGACTTTATTCAATCATTTTCCGTCATGCTTGGCTGGCAAAATGGTTTAACGAGATGGGCAAACGCGCTGGATTTTAATCAAATGGGTATCATCTTGGTTGGGTTGTTTGTTGTTGCTTGGATTATTGCCATTACTATCTGGCATGTGTTTCATTTAGCTGAAAAGGATGAAGAACAAGTCATATAGATTAATTTGAGCTTAAAAATGAGTGATATAAGAAAATTTGTAACTACGAAAATATGGAGGTGTTAACTAGATGTTCAGGGCCTGTTAAAAGAATACAACTTAGTTGAAAAAAGGGGTTGCTTTTTTTTAGAAAAGTCTGTAATATATATAAATGTGCTAAGGCATAAGAAATGCTCCTGTAACTCAGTTGGTTAGAGTAGGGGATTTTTAATCCCAAGGTCCTCGGTTCGAATCCGAGCGGGAGCACTGAGTTAATCAGGCGACCTTGGGTGATCCACAAAAAACAGAATTCTTAGGAATTCTGTTTTTTATTTGCTTAAAATAGTAAATTAGTGTATTATTGATGAAAACGTTGAAGAGGACAAGTAACTATTGTTGTTGTTGAAGAGATGCCATACTTGGTGAGAGTGGCAAAGCAATGATGGTGAATAACTACCTCCGAAGTGACATACGATTAGCGCACGTGAAAGTATGACCGGTGTCATTGGTCGTTATTCCAATGAGAGTGAAATGAATTGGCTATTTTTGATGACGGCTGATATGACTAAGGTGGTACCGCGCGAAAAGCGCCCTTGAATTTTTATTCGAGGGCGCTTTTATTTGTTTAAAAAAGAGGATGGACGAGTTATGGCAGGAAAAGAATTAAATCGTGATTTATCATCACGTCAAATGCAGATGATTGCACTAGGTGGCACGATAGGTGTCGGCCTTTTCATGGGATCTTCAGCAACTATTAAATGGACAGGTGTTTCTGTCCTGTTGGCATACGCATTGGCTGGTTTAGTGCTGTATTTGGTGATGCGTGCTTTGGGAGAAATGTTATATGTTGATCCATCGGTTGGCTCTTTTGCAAATTACGCTACAAAATATATTCATCCCGTAGCTGGATATCTCACGGTGTGGGCAAATGTATTTCAATGGCTGACAGTTGGTGTTAGTGAAACAATTGCCGTGGGCATTTACTTAGACTTTTGGTTCCCACACATTCCCGATTGGGTGACGGGCGTTGTCGTATTAGCGATGTTGACAGCAGCTAACTTAGTGACGGTGAAAGCTTATGGTGAAATGGAAACGTGGTTTTCGTTAATTAAGGTTGTCACTATCATCTTCATGATTATTCTAGGATTGCTCGTGATTTTACTAGGATTTGGTAATCATTGGCAACCCTTAGGCTTTTCAAATTTGTGGGCGCACGGACCATTTTTTGCTGGTGGGATAAAAGGATTTTTCTTTGCATTATCAATTGTCATTACATCATATCAAGCAATTGAGATTATTGGTATTACAGCAGGTGAAGCCGCCAATCCTCAGGTTGCCATTGTTAAGTCTATTAAATCAATTGTTGCGCGTATTTTAATATTTTATATTGGTGCTATTTTTGTTATCATTACGATCTATCCTTGGGATAAATTAGATCAAGTGGGATCACCATTTGTGGAGACTTTCTCACGAGTAGGTATTACAGCTGCTGCGGGGATCATTAATTTTGTCATGATGACGGCTGCAATGTCTGCGTTGAATTCGGGAATTTTTTCATCAAGTCGCATGCTGTACACGTTGGCTTTGGGAAAAGAATTATCACCTAAGTTTTTGAAATTATCTAAGCACCGTGTGCCAACGCTGCCTGTGTTAGCGATTTCTGGTGGTATCTTGTTAGGCATCATTTTAAATGCAGTTTTGCCCATGTTTTGGCATGGTAGTTCTAGCATTTTTGTACTGGTTTATTCAGCCAGTACGTTACCCGGTATGGTGCCTTGGTTTGTCATTTTGGTTAGCCAAATCAAATTCCGAAAAGCTAATGCGGTATTAATGGCAGATCATCCCTTTAAAATGCCATTTGCACCATACACCAACTATTTTGCGATTTTGATGTTATTGGTGACGTTGGTATTTATGATGATTAACCCCGATACACGAGCACCATTGCTTGTTGGGTTTGCTTTTCTAGTCATCATGACCATTGTTTTCTTTGCAACACGTGCTTGGCATGCTAAGAAAATGCAGCAAGGTTCAAACAGCAATCATTAAGTTGCTGTTTTTTATTTGCTTTAATTGATCGTTGTTATTATGATAATATTACTAAATAAATTTCGCAAAGATGGGGAAGAGACGTAATGTTAGAAACAAAATGGCATGAAATGTCGGATAATTTGGACCATTACAAACGATTCTTGTTTGATCAGTCAGCCACAATTAATCCCCAAGCGATTAAATTATTACCAGGTGTTGATTTTATTTTACATGATTATGATATTGCACATTATCGTGCCAATATTAATTTTCCAAATAAAATATTGCGCCTTGACTTTGCTTATGCTGGCAATGTTCATGCTGTTAACAATCATAGGGAAGCAGTATTTTTAGAACCCGGATTTTTAAAAATTTCTCAAGAAGCAGATGAGCAAAGAAACTACAATATTATTGATGGACATTATCGTGGTGTCACTTTTTTAGTTAATCCAGAAAAAGTTGACGAAGAATTATTTAGTTTAGTTGGCAATCCTGATATTTGCCAACAAATTTTTCAAAATCAATTAACAAATCGAAATTTTCGATTGATGAAAACTGAATTTATTGATCGTCTCTTTAAAGATATTGCGGAAGTTGAAACCCATAATCAACGCCAATTTTTAAGATTAAAAGTTGCTGAACTGTTGCTATATCTCACAACATATCAAAGTACTTTCCCACAACAATATTTTGCCACCAAAGATATTAAAAAAATTAATGCGATACATGATTTTCTGCTACAAAATTTAGACAAAAGAATAGCGATTGTGCAACTATCCAATCAATTTCATATTAGTCAAACGAGATTACAGAAATTATTCAAATCAACTTATCAACAGACAATTCACCAGTTTGTTTCTGAGAAGCGATTTGATAAAGCATGCGATCAACTCAAAAATAGCAACGCCAAGATACTATCAATTGCAACTGGAATTGGTTATGGTAATGTCAGTAAATTCTCGGCCATTTTCAAAAAGAAAACACAGATGACACCAAAACAGTATCGACAACTCTACAACATCAATTAAGCCGTCAATTTTTATAAAATACTCAAAAGGGCTACTTTTGTCAAAAAAGGATAGTAAAAGCAGCAGAACTTCTTTAGATTAGTTAACAGAATAGTTAATCAACAGGAAGGGAAGTTCTATTCATGAAAAAGAAACTCTTTGTGGCAACACTTGTGTCGTATTTAGGAATTTACATTACGATGCCAGTGCTCTCAGCCATTTCAACAAAAGCACATTTAATGCCAGGTCAAATTGGCATTATGATTTCGTTAGGTGCTTTCGCCATGCTGCTCTTTGCACCAATTTGGGGAAAGTTGAGTGATTCATTTGGCAGACGTATCGTTATGATTATTGGTCTATTGGGTATGGGTGCGTTTTTCATTCTATACGTCGCCTTGCTCCACATGGCGATTGGAACGGCGACAGCCAGCTCGATGCTGATATACGCGTTAATGGGCACTAGGTTTTTGTTAGGTATTTTTATGACCACAACGCCAACGGCTGCTAATGCTTATATGGCAGACATTTCATCAGTAACAGATCGCGCAAAAGATATGTCTTCATTGGGATTTGCTACCGGTCTAGCTATGGTTTTGGGTCCTATCATTGGTGGTCTAATTTCGGCCTCAGGCAATTTGTATTTACCTTTTTACACAACGATAGTTTTGCTCTTAATTTTTGCAGTGATTATGACAGGTATCTTGCCAAAACAGCAAATCACAATTGACAATGCAAAAAATGACGAAACAACCCAAAAGCAAAAAAGCAAATTTTTCTCGGTGCAATTATTGAGTTGGTTGTTGGTTGGTAGCTCAGTGATGTTTGTGGTTGTCGGCTTACAATTACTCACATCATTATATTTACATGACAACATCGGGCAAAGCGTCATCCAAAGTGCCAAAACATCATCATTTTTGTTTGTTATTTTAGGTGTTACGTTGATGATTGTTCAAATACTTCAAATCAAAGTCTTTAATTTTTCAGCGCGACAAATGATGCTGATTGGTATTCCGCTCATTGTGATTGGGTTATTACTCATTGCTTCTGCAAATGCTTATTGGTTAATGATTGTCAGTTATATTTTCATTGGTGCTGGCGCGGCGTTAGGTATGAGTTCATTATCAGCAGGCGCTTCATTAACAGTTTCTCAAGAACATCAAGGTGCGGTTGCCGGCGCTGTTGCTATGACACAAGCAATTGCTGGAATTGTATCCCCATTGTTTGGATCATTTATCTATCAAATTAATACTAAATTACCATTTCTGTTTTTTGCAGGATTTGCTGTGTTGACATACGTGTTGTTTATGATAATTACTGCACACCAAGCTGAAAGAGGGGTGCGTTCCGAATGACAAATATTAAACAAACTGGCACGCAAGATTGGCCACCAATTCCAGAAGAGCTGCAATCAATATGTTTGGATTCTGATGATGACCAGTACAGCCGTTTTCAATCTAATTATTTTCAAGTTGGTCATCCTGCGTTAATATTTGTTGCAAAAACTGAAGCCCACGTGAGTGAAGTTATTATGTACGTGGCACAATTGCAACGTCTTGCAAAAGATGCCGTACCATTTTCAATTAAAAGCGGCGGGCATGGCCTTACTAAGCAGTCTATTAATCAAAATGGCGTTATACTAGATCTATCTCAGATGAATCGTGTGACTGTTTTGGACGCTGAAAAAGGCATATTTGAGACACAATGCGGTGCAGTTTGGGGAGACGTGGCTGCAAAAATTGGTCAGTCTGGGCTTATTTTATCAAGTGGTGACTTTGGCGATACTGGCGTTGGCGGTCTCGCAACGGCTGGTGGTATCGGTTTATTAGTCAGAAAACAAGGACTGACGATCGATCGTATTATTTCGGCAACTGTTATAACAGGTGATGGGAATCGACATGTCGTCTCTGAGGAACATGAGCCTGACTTGTTTTGGGCGCTACGGGGTGGTAGTTCTCAAATTGGTGTTGTGACTAATTTTGTGTTTCAGGCTGACGCAGTACCTCAAACAGCACAAGGTGTATCTGTCCCAATTATGTATCAAAAGATCAGTTATGATTTGAAAGATTTATGGCAATTTTTGCGCCATTGGCAGCAATGGCTTGCCAATTGTGACTATGATTTGTCTAGTCTCTTGATGATTACTAAGCAGGAGGGGGGGAATCCGCTGGCCGCGACAGCAACAAATGTCTGGATTGGTGAATCAACAGACAAAATGAAAACATTATTGCGTGCTAGCAAGAATCTTGAACAAGTTGTCGAATATGAATGGCAACAGATGAGTTATGCTGACTTAGTCAAAGCGCCACATTTGACAACAAGGGGGATCAAGATGCTTATGTCAAAAATGTGTTGGTCGATCAATTAGATGCTGAAATTGTGCTGAAATTAGCCAAATTAATTGCTTTGGATAGTGTAATGGGTCTTGAAGTTCGTGCTATTGATGGTGCTATAAATATGCGCGCTATTAATTTTAATGCGTGGGCACACCGACAGGCTAAATTTTTTATCGCGGTTTGGTGTGATCCAACAATGTCAGATGACTTGAATCAGCAATTTAAAGCACTACATTTGGAAAACCTAGGGGTCTATGGCGCCTATTCTAGTGACATTAGCCAAGCTGAAACGAAGCGTGTTTGGCCAAGTGAAACAGGACGTCGCCTTCATCAAATTGCGAAGCAGTATGATCCAAATCAAATTTTCAACCAATCCAGACGAATTTGATGGACAGGGACATTGACTGGGTGTTTAAGATAATTCAATTTGACAAATGAGGACTAACTCTGTATTATAAATTAGGGCTCCCATTTGTTGGGACAAACGTTAAAAGCTCTCAAGACTTTCTTGGGAGCTTTTCTATTTTATTTTACCCCTAATTGTTACGTCATTTCTGTGGTTGTAAACGCAGATGGAATCATGAGGAGGCATCATGGCAGATAAACAAGTGAAGTATATTTTCGTTACCGGCGGCGTTGTGTCATCGCTTGGTAAAGGAATTGTGGCGGCATCTTTAGGTCGTTTGCTAAAAAATCGCGGGCTCAAGTTAGCGATTCAAAAACTAGATCCCTATATCAACATTGATCCCGGAACGATGTCACCTTATCAACATGGTGAAACTTTTGTGACAGGGGATGGCTTGGAAACAGATCTTGATATGGGTCATTATGAGCGTTTCATGGACATCAATACCAACATGTATTCTAACGTGACAACAGGTCGTATTTATTCCGAAGTTTTGGCTAAGGAACGTCGTGGTGATTATGACGGCGGAACAGTTCAAGTTATTCCACATATTACAGATGCTATCAAAGACAAAATGAAAAAAGCTGCTGAATCGACGGATGCGGATGTTGTTATTGTCGAAGTCGGTGGTACGGTCGGTGATATTGAAAGCTTGCCATTCATTGAAGCATTGCGTCAAATGAAGTCTGATCTTGGCAACGAAAACGTCTTTTACATTCATACCAGTTTGATTGTTTACTTGACTGCAGCTGGTGAAGCAAAAACAAAGCCAACGCAGCATTCGGTTGCACAATTGCGTTCATTGGGTATTCAACCTGACATGATTGTCTTACGTACATCAGAACCATTAGAAGAAGGACTCAAACGTAAGATATCAACTTTCACTGATGTTAAAGCTGACGCTGTCATTGAATCACGCGATGTTGAAACCCTTTACGAAATTCCATTGAACTTACAAGCACAAGGCATGGACGATGTGGTTTTGAATAAGTTACAAATTGATGCACCACAAGCTGATATGACAGCTTGGTCAACAATGGTTGAATCAATTAAGCATCCTAAAAAAGCAGTTAACATTACTTTAGTTGGTAAATACACGGACTTGCCAGATGCTTATATTTCAGTGAATGAAGCTTTGAAACATGCTGGATACTCGCAAGAAGCAGAAGTTAACATCAATCACATTAAGTCAGAAACTGTCACTGCTGATAATGTCAACGATTTGTTGCAAGACGCAGATGGTGTGATTGTACCAGGTGGATTTGGCGCACGTGGTACAGAGGGCAAAATTGAAGCGATTCGTTATGCCCGTGAAAATAATACACCATTCCTAGGTGTGTGCTTGGGTATGCAGTTAGCATCTGTTGAATTTGCCAGAAATGTTTTGGGTTACAAAGATGCTAACTCTACTGAACTAAATCCAGAGACATCAGCGCCAATTATTGATTTGATGAAAGATCAAGAAAATGTTGAAAACCGCGGTGGCACACTACGTTTAGGCTTGTATCCAGCTATGTTGTTGCACGACACATTGACAGCAAAAGCTTATGGCAATAAGCCTGAGGTTGAAGAACGTCATCGTCACCGTTATGAATTTAACACCAAATTCCGCGATGAATTTGAAAAAGCTGGTATGGTCTTTGCGGCAACTTCACCGGATGATCGTTTGATGGAAGTAATCGAATATCCTAAAAATGACTTCTTCGTTGCAGCGCAATATCATCCTGAATTCTTATCACGTCCTGATCGTCCAGAAGGTCTCTACCATGATTTTGTGGCAGCTTCCTTGGCGCACCAAAAATAATTATTCTCAAAATCCTATCATCTATAATGGTAGGATTTTTAATCGCTTGTCATGACCGTTTTTATAGCAGTACGTGACATGACTGGTATAATGAAACTATGTTAGCAAATCCATCACAACATATTGAACAAAAATTAACCTTGCTACCGGCTGAACCGGGCTCTTATCAAATGAAAGATGCTAACGGTAAAATTATTTATGTCGGCAAGGCAAAAAATCTCAAAAACCGAGTAAGATCATACTTTAAACAAGATCACGATGGTAAGACAGCTGAATTGGTTGCCAATATTGTTGATTTTGATTTTATTGTGACCAATTCTGATAAGGAAGCCTTTTTAATTGAGAATGAATTGATTAAAAAGTACAAACCTTACTATAATATTCGCCTCAAATACGGTACGGGGTATCCTTACATCAAAATCACCAAAGAACGTGATCCTAAAATGGCGCTAGTCAACGAAGTTAAAAAAGACGGTGGTTTTTATTTTGGACCATATCCAAACGTTTATGCAGCGCAAGAAACATTACGATTTTTAGAGAAAAACTATCCTTTACGTCGCTGTAATGGGTTTCAAGGACGGCCTTGCTTGTATTACAATATGGGGCAGTGTTTGGGACCATGTTGGCATGAAGTGCCTAAAACTGAATACGATCAACAAATTACACGTATCAAGCATTTTCTAGATGGTGACACCAAAGCGGTGAGAAAAATAATCACCGAAAAGATGCAAAAAGCAGCGTCATCGCTGGAATTTGAACATGCAGCGGATTTGCGTGATCAGTTAAAATATATTGATGAAACAGTTGAAAGCCAACGGGTATTATCACGTGATACGACACCACGAGATTTATTCAACTACTATTTGGATAAAGGTTGGATGACGGTTGAAGTCTTTTTCTTGCGCCAAGCCCGTCTCATTCGTCAATTTAAACGGACCTTTGCGATTGTAGGTGAGGCTGACGAAGAAGTCACGAGCTTCATACAACAGTTTTATGCACAAAAAAACATTCAGAAGCCACGCGAAGTATTGGTGCCAAAAGGCATTGATACCAAGGCGCTTTCAGAAATATTGAATGTACCAGTTCGAATACCAGTGCGTGGTGAAAAGCGAGATTTGCTTGATTTGGCGGCCAAAAATGCGCAAATCGTCTTAGAAGAAAAGTTCCGTTTGATGCAATTAAATGAACGAAAAACAACTGGTGCCATGAAAGAAATCACCGACGCGTTAAATATTCCGATGGGACATCGGATTGAGGCCTTTGACCATTCTCATACGCAAGGGGTCGAGATTGTCAGTGCGATGGTTGTTTTTGATGATGGCGTACCCAACAAGGATCTTTATCGCAAGTACAAAATTCAGTCTACTCATCACGCTGATGAATGGGCTGAAACGCAGGAAGTAATCCGTCGACGTTACAGTCGTGTTCTCAAAGAGGGTGGTGATTTACCTGATTTGATTTTAATGGATGGTGGTGAAATTCAGCTACATGCAGCTAAAGAGGTATTGATTGACGAACTTGGGCTTATAAATGTTCCGATTGCCGCAATGGTCAAAAATGATAAGCACAAGACGGCTGATTTAATCGATGGTAACACAGAACAAATTGTGACTTTGGATAAACAATCTGAGGGGTTTTTCTTAATTCAACGCGTACAAGAAGAAGTTCATCGTTTTGCCATTAGTTTCCATCGCCAATTACGGAGTAAGCATTCGTTAGCTTCACGACTCGACACAATTCAAGGTGTAGGACCCAAAACGCGCCAAAAATTATTGCGTGAATTTGGGTCATTACCAAAAATCACGGCAGCAAGTATTGATGAATTGGCGGCAATTGGTATCAACGAAAAACTAGCGCGAGTAATTCACCTGTCGCTTAATGCCGGGGAACATAGCTAATTTCATGCTTTTATGGTAAACTAGAGTGTTTAACATACGCAAGCACACAGGGTGTGCAGACAAGGAGAAAAGTGGCGACTGACTTGAGGTCAACGCCATGACAAATTTATGGCATTCGTAGATCAAGCACAAATTGAAGTAAAAGCCGGAAAAGGTGGCGATGGTATTGTGTCTTTCCGTCACGAAAAATTCGTGGCAATGGGAGGACCTTTTGGTGGTGACGGTGGTCACGGTGGGTCAATCATTTTTAAAGTAGATGAAGGTCTGCGGACATTAATGGACTTCCGATACAACCGCCATTTTAAGGCACAACCTGGTGGTAATGGGGGCACAAAAGGTATGACTGGTGCATCCGCTGATGACCGGTATATTAAAGTGCCACAAGGCACAACAGTAAGCGACGCCGACACAGGCGAAGTATTAGCTGATTTGCTAGAAAATGGACAAGAGCTTGTTGTTGCTAAAGGTGGTCGTGGCGGTCGCGGTAACATCCATTTTGCAACGCCTGCTAATCCTGCACCAGAGTTGTCCGAAAACGGTGAACCAGGTGAAATTCGCAATCTCAAATTAGAGTTGAAAGTCTTAGCAGATGTAGGACTAGTTGGTTTTCCTTCTGCAGGAAAATCAACGCTATTGTCTGTTGTATCAAATGCGAAACCCAAAGTAGCTGCTTATCATTTTACAACTTTATCTCCTAATATTGGTATGGTGCGTTTGGATGATGATCGTGACTTTGTTATGGCGGACTTGCCGGGTTTGATTGAGGGTGCTGCGCAAGGCGTTGGTCTAGGCTTTCAATTTTTACGACATGTTGAGCGAACTAAGGTAATCTTGCACTTAGTTGATATGTCAGGTATTGAAGGCACTGATCCTTATACGCAATACCGCAAAATTTTAGATGAGTTGCAACAATACGATGAGACGATTTTAAATCGCCCACAAATTGTGGTGCCTACTAAGATGGATATGCCTGATTCAAACGAAAATTTGGCAAAATTCACATCAGAAGTCGAAGCAGATTCCGGTTTGCCAACTATGCCCACGATTATGCCTATTTCTTCAATTACACGAGATGGTGTAAAAGACCTAATGCGTTTGACAGCAGATATGTTGGCCACTGCGCCTGCACCTGAAAGCTATCGTCCAGTAGTGGAAAACGAAGTGACTGAGAAAACGTACACCTTTACACCTGAAACACACGACTTTACTGTTGAGTGGGTTGAAGATGAGGAGCGTTGGTTGTTAAGTGGGGCAGAAATTGAAAAGTTGTTCTTAATGACAAATATTCAACGAGATGCAACTATTATGCGTTTTGCGCGTCAACTGCGTCATATGGGCGTTGATGATAAGCTACGTGAAGCCGGCGCCAAAGATGGTGATGATGTGCGCATTAATAATTCTGACTTTGTGTTTGAATTTAGTGATTAAAAGTGAGAAAGCTTGCCCGATGAGGCAAGCTTTTTTGTTGAGAAATAATTCACAATCTTTAAAAACGTTGAGTTTGTGAATTATGTATCATTGATATTAAAACAAACTTCACAATTAACCAGTACAAAACTCATGTGAAAAGTGCTATGATAACATTATTAAATCAAGAAGAGGCAAACTTTAAATGACAGAACAAAAATATGGTTCAGATATTGTCACAGACAGTCTAGTTAATCATGGTGTTGACCTTGTTTTTGGTATTCCAGGTGCAAAAATTGATCGTTTATTTGAAACACTTGAACATCCCAAGACCGGTCAAAAAGTACCAAAGTTAATTGTGACACGTCACGAACAAAATGCCGCCTTTATGGCACAAGCATTTTCACGTATCACAGGTAAAACAGGTGTTGTGATTGCGACTTCTGGACCAGGTGTTGGTAACTTAGCAACCGGTTTGATGACAGCTAACGCTGAAAGTGATTCAGTTGTTGCCATTGGTGGTCAAGTACCACGCCGTGATTTGTATCGTTTGACACACCAGTCAACGAATTCAGTATCGCTCTTTAACGCTATCACTCATTATAGTTCAGAAATTCAAGATCCTAATAATATCTCAGAAATCATTGCAAATGCTTTTGCGGCGGCGAATGGTGCGAAAAAGGGTGCGGCGTTTGTGTCATTACCACAAGATGTTGATGATGCACCAGTATCAATTTCTGCATTGCCACAAGTACCTGAGGCACAGCAAGGTGCTGCTGCTATTGCTGACCTCGATTGGTTGGCTGAACAAATCAAACAGGCTAAGCTACCTGTTTTGTTGGTGGGTGCGCGCGGATCTGATGATGCAACGGTGACGGCTTTGCATCATTTGCTTAAACAAACGACGTTACCAGTTGTTGAAACATTCCAAGGTGCAGGGGTTATCTCTCGAGACCTCGAACCTGAAACTTTCTTTGGTCGTATCGGATTATTCCGTAACCAAACAGGTGACAAGCTTTTGCAACAAGCTGATTTAGTGGTGACATTGGGTTATGATGCCATTGAATATGAGCCACGAAACTGGAATAAGGAAAATAATTTGAATATTGTTGCGCTAGACACGACACATGTTCAAATTGACAACAATTTTGTACCAAAACGTCAATTGATTGGTGATTTAGCGCAGAGTTTGGATTTGTTGGCAGAGCGTATCAATGGGTATCAAGTCCCTGCTGAAAGTCAAAGTGTCTTGAAAGCATTAAAAGATGATTTGCGTGCTTCTGACGAACCATCTTACACACCTGCTGAAGGTAACTTGAACCATCCGCTTAATGTTATTAAGTCAATCCAAGCCCACGTTACAGATGATATGACAGTTTCAACAGATATTGGATCACACTATATTTGGATGGCACGTCATTTCAAATCTTACGTGGCACGTCACTTCTTAATTTCTAACGGTATGCAGACGCTTGGTGTTGGTTTGCCATGGTCTTTGACCGCTGCTATGGTTCGACCAAATGCAAAGTCTGTCTCTGTATCGGGCGATGGTGGTTTCTTCTTCTCAGCTATGGAATTAGAAACGGCGGTGCGTTTACAATTGAACACTGTTCACATTGTTTGGAATGATAACGCGCATTATGACATGGTTAAATTCCAAGAAGAAATGAAATACAACGGTGAATCTGCTGGTGTCACATTTGGTAATATTGATATTGTAAAATATGCTGAAAGTTTCGGTGCTAAAGGTTTGCGCGTTACAACGCCTGATCAGTTGGATAAAATATTAGACGAGGCTTTTGCTACGGAAGGCCCTGTGGTAGTTGATATTCCTGTTGATTATTCACATAACTATGAGCTTGGTTCACAATTGATTGAATCTGAAGGTTGAACATAGAAAAGCGCGTTTTTGATGAATGTTCAAAAAGTTAAAGTGAAATTTAACTAATAATTAGAACGGCTAGTTGACGGTAGAATAACGACAACTAGCCGTTTTAATTTTGTCTAAATTTGACCATTGTTATCATACATGATTCAAGATTGACTTGCGCCTTTGAATTCTTTAACTGATGAGTATTGCTTTATCTTCCTAATTTAGACTCTTGGTCTATTTTGGGTGAATAAATAAATTGGTATATGTTATTAAAAGTAATTATAGTGCATATTTATAAGACTTTTTAAATAAATGGTATACATTAACAAGTAAAAGTAGTATACTCGTGTTGTACCCAGGGGACAAGCTTATGAATTAAATTGCAAATATTTTATCATCAAGTAAAGGGGAGTTTTGTTATGAAGAATATTATTGGAATGACGCTAGGTGTTTTAACAGCAGCAAACTTGACAACTGCTGTTATACCAGCAACAAGTGTATTTGCGGACACTACAACACAGAATACTGCAAAATTAACTACAACTACTGATTTTGGTGGGCTAGATCCAAATAATCCGGTCTTAGATAGTTCTTCAACAAGTCACTATATTTCTGGAGTAGCCGTTTTGAACTATATCAAAGAAAATGATTATAGCGCTTATCAAAAGCTATCTGAATCAGATAAGCAGGCGGTAATTAGTATGGATGAGTTGCGTCAAGGCAGTACTTATGTAAAATCATATAGCAATGGGCATACGCGACTGTACATTAATTCTGCGTTAGTTAAAGTTGTTAAATTAGCTGGGGCTGTAGCAATCGCTGGAGCGGTAGCCAGCGCTATTGCCTCAGCAGGAATAACTGGTGCACCAGCTGCAATGATTGCTACTGGTGTTGGTGGTGCTATTTCTCTTATTCCAGCAGATCGTGGTGCTTGGTTTGAGTTTAATAGTCGCTGGAATATAGTTAATTTTGGTTCTCAATAATGCTAAAAATTAACATATTAATTGCAGTTTTAATTATTGCGTTAATATCATTGGCGTCGGAAACATGGCTACCGCAATATTGGCAATTAATAACCATCGTCTCTGTGTTGATTTCATTGGCAATTGTATACTATTTAAATCGGTCTGACGATGGCTAATGCAGAGTTGATTTATATGTGAGGTTATCAATGACCAAGTTCAACAAGAACTTAATTACATTTAGTAGTGGCTTAGTTATCGCCTTAATTGTTGTAATTTTAATCGGTCAACTCACGTTACAAAATTTACTATTAATCACTATAGCTTTGTCAGTGAGCTTAGCAATTAACAACAAATTAGATCATTATTAGTAGTTAAAAAGGTGCAGAATTTGTTCCTTTTTATTTTTTCTAAATTAAACTTGAGTTCATTCATAGAGAACGAGTTTTTACGGGCTTTTTTATCTGTCCAAATGTGACAATTCTGGTATACTATTCCTAGAAAAAGGAGTAGCACAATGCATTTAGGTTTGACTATTGGTACACTGATCATCACGGTGTATTTCATCAAAAAACAATTTGAATTTGAGAAGGTTTCCAAGGTCAGGTATTATATGATACCTGCTTTTGGGGCGTTCCAATTTGTAACGAATGTTAGCATCAAAAATGCCTTCGACGCGACTTTATTAGTGATTGTCTTTGTGATGAGCTGTCTTATTGGATGGTATCAAACCCGTGATTTTGCTATTAAAGTGCACGATGAGCCAACCAAATATATTGTCAAAGAAAATCATCAAGAATCACCAATTTATGAACGTGCACTGTATTCTCGTGGCGGGCGCAGTTACATTGTCGGTTGGATTGCGATTTTTATATTGCAAATTGTGATTGGCCTAGTGACACATACGGTGTCACTTGATGAGGTTAGTCATGAGTGGACTGCTGAAATACTCAAAGACTTGCTAATATTCTTTAGATTCAATCATGACGAGTATTGGTGGATATGGGAAATATTTGCGGTTTCTAACTTGAGTTACTACTTAATCCTCAAAAACACGAATAACCAAATGCGCGATGCTTTCAAATCTGAACCAAAAGCATCATGAAAAGTTTAACCACTTGTAGCAGAAACAGTCTGCTACAAGTTTTTTATTGTACAAATTATAATACGAGTCAAGAATATATTTTTCTTCAAATAGTTCATAATTTGTTCACTAAAAATTCGTCTGGTCTTCCACCCCCCCCTAATAGAATGAGGGTCTAGGCTACTAATGGAGAAAAATCATGCGTTTGAACAAACAATTCTACTTACAAATATTAATTGCATTACTAACCTTTACTGGACCGGTACAAGCCGTGACAGCTGCCGAAGTGATGACAGCTGATAACGTCAAAACGGATAAAAAGCTATGTCTACCAAATGCCGGTCGCTCTGACTTGCAAGAATTGATTCAGCGCGTCGCTACTGACGATACTGGTGACGGTCAGCCAACAGAACCGGAACCTGATGAACCCGAGACACCTGAAGTAGCTCAAGTGGAACAGCCTAAAGTTGAAGCAGACCCACAAGTTGAAGAACCTTTGGCGAAGACAGATAGTAAGCCAGCTTCGTCTGGAAAAGCACCACGAGCAATAACGACAAACACGAACGGGACTAGCACTTGGACATTTGATTCGGATACTGGTTTGTTGGTTTTTGGGGCGGGACAATTAGCACAGAGAATTGATCAGAATTTGGTAGCCGCTGATTTGGTGGCCACTCAAGTCAAGAAAATTCAATTTGAAGCTAATGTCACAGTAGACCCCAATGTGACTTATTTATTTGCTAATCTAGGACAACTCAGTGAGTTTATTGATTTGCAAAATTTTGATACGAGTAATGTGACTTCAATGGCTTATTGGTTTTATTACACTAAGGGGCTAACCAATCCTGATTTGAGTGTGTTGAATACCAGTAATGTGACCAATATGTCTTATATGTTTTATGGGAGTGGTGTCACTAGTTTGGATTTGAGTGGTTGGAGTGTAGATAAGGTAGTTTATTTTTCATATATGTTTTATGGCACTGATAATTTAGAGTACTTGAATCTGTCCGATTGGGGTAACAATCGTACGGCAACCTCAGTTCGAATGGCATTTATGTTTTCAGATACAACTAAACTCACTACGCTAATTATGAAGAACTTTCAGACCACCAATGTGACTAATATGAGTGGAATGTTTTCCAACACTGGTTTAACGAGTTTAAATCTTAGTGATTGGGATGTGCGTCAGGTTGTGACATTTGAGGCAATGTTTAGTAGCGAAAAGAATTTATCGACATTAAATTTATCTAATTGGGGTGTGAATCGTACTGCCACCTCGGTTAGTATGAGAGGTATGTTTCAAGGCTCTAGCAACAATGGCTTAACTAAATTAAATTTAACAAACTTTCAGACCACCAATGTGACTAATATGAGCGATATGTTTTATCAAAACGAAACGACGGAAACAATAGATCTTAGCAGCTGGAATGTGGATCAAGTCACAACATTCCAGTATATGTTCGCTTACTCCAACATAAAATCATTAGATTTATCTAATTGGGGTATAAATCGTACCGCCAATGGGGTTGATATGAGTTATATGTTTTATAGTAAAGTTGCGTTAATTAGTTTAAATTTAACGAATTTTAAAACCACCAATGTCACAAATATGAGCAATATGTTTGCTTATAGCAACATAGAAGAATTAGACTTTAGTGGCTGGAATGTAACCAAAGTAACAACGTTCTTAAGAATGTTTTATTCTGCCAAAATACAAAGTCTTAACTTGTCAGATTGGCATGTCGGCGCTGAAACTAGTTCGGTAATTATGGCTTATATGTTTTATAGTACCCCTGCTTTGACGAGTTTAGATTTGACGAACTCAACGATTACAAATGTAACGACTATGTTTTACATGTTTACCTACACCGGATTAACGAGTTTAAATCTCAGTAATTGCGATGTCTCTAAAGTCACAACATTCCAGTATATGTTTTATAAGGCGTCTAATTTATTAACATTAAACCTCTCAGGTTGGGGTAACAGCCGTTCGGCAAATAATGTTGACATGAGCTATATGTTTGCTGATGCCACTGCCTTAAGTAGTTTGACCTTAACCGGCTTCAACACAAGCAACGTCACTAATATGAGCTATATGTTTTCAAATACCAAGTTAGCTTCACTAGATTTAAGTAATTGGGATGTGACTAAGGTAACAAATTTCACGTATATGTTTTCAAATTCAAAATTAATGACTTTAGATTTAACTGGCTGGAGTACTACCTCGGGTAATGCTTTTAACATAATGTTCAATGCCACCAACTCCCTTTGGAAAATTGCCCTAGGTAAAAATATTAAGTTTGCCAACAATCCTAACTTCACGTCAGCACCGGCTGTTGGCACAACAATTACCGATAATGGACAAAAATACAAAACTACGGCTGCGTCTTGGCAAGAAGTTGGGACAGGAACTGACCATTGTCCAACGGGAAACATGGTCACCACAACACAAATGTACGCTGACAGATCAGAACCTGTCACCTACGTCTGGGCGCAAACACCGACAATTGATGCTGCGTCAAACATTGTTTTTGGTACACTGAATGCGAGCGTCTTTGGTGGCGGAAAGTTGCCGATAGCAACTAATATGTCAACAGGAAAGCTTGATCTCATCAACTTAGAAGCAACTATCACCTATGACATCACAGTTTCGCAAACTAGCGACTGGGAGGCAAATGGCACAACTGACAAGATAACGCGTCATGATCTCAAACTCATGTATGGCGATGATGAGTTATCGGATCATGCAACCACTTTTTGGCAAGGTCAATCAGAAAACAGCCAAAAAAGTGTTAGTTTGAGCCACAATCCTGATAAAAGTTTCCGTCTTTCACTCAATCCAGCAACGATCATTAAGTCCTCATTATTGGATAAACAAATGCAATCAACGCTTACTTGGTCATTCAATGACACGCCATCATAAAAAAAGCAAGCTACCAACGGTAACTTGCTTTTTAATGATCATGCATGACACGTGTCATCATGATTGCCTCTATAATGACAAAAGTTGCTAAACGTGGCCAGTAGCTCAATGCAAGTACATCACGCGTCAACGTACTGGTCAAAATAAATGTACTAATGACATAAATGACATAAAAGAAAAATGTTAATTTATAAGGAACATCAGAATTATTTTTCAGGCGGGGTAATTGCAACAGATAGAGCAGTGCAATCACAGTTGCCATAATAATCGTGACAGCTGTTGCCATACTTGTCTTGGGACTCGTATGCCAAAAATCAAGATGACCAATGGCGGCGATAATAGCAATGAAAAATAAGTCATAAAGCCGCTCTTTTAATGAACGACCGCCATCCCATTTGTCTAATAAATTATTGATCATCTTGAAGCTTCTCCCAAATAGATGTTAAGCCCAATCACCATTTCTAAAGACTGGGACAATTTGACCATCTTGCGTGATACCATCGATTGACATATCGGCTGAACCAACCATAAAGTCAACATGAACATCTGAAATATTCCAACCACGTTTTGCCAAATCTTCTGGTTGATCAGTTTTACCACCAGCAATATTTGAAGCATAGGCAGCGCCAATCGCCAAGTGATCAGAGGCATTTTCATCAAACAACGTGTTGTAGAACAACACACCGCCTTGGGCAATTGGTGAAGGATCAGGCACAAGTGAGACCTCACCCAATGATTTGGCACCTTCATCTGTATCAATTAGTTTCTGCAAAACAGGCAAACCCTTTGAGGCAGAAGCTTTCACAATACGACCATTTTCAAAATCTAATTCAATGTCTTCAATCAAGTTACCTTGATATGAAAGTGGTAATGTTGCTGCCACATGACCTTGGATATTACGGTTGTCAGGCGCTGTGAAGACCTCTTCGGTTGGCATGTTTGGAATAAAGACGTTGCCAGCTTTATCGTACGAAAAAGCTGCTTCCCAAATATGACCTGTTGCTAAACCAATTGTAAAGTCTGACTTAGCATTATGATAATGTAATGATTTAAAGTTTTGACTGTTCAACCAATCGGCTTTATTTTTCAATGTTTCAATATGCGTGTCCCAGTTGGCAATGGCGTCCGTTTCATCATCAACACGAACGTCTTTCAAAATTTCAGCCCACAAGCGATTGACTGCTTCTTCACCCTTGAGGTCAGGGAAAACTTTTTCCGCCCAAGCTTGTCCGGCAGCAGCAACTACCAACCATGAAATGTCATCTTTCATGGTTGCTTCACGAACACGACCCAAAGCTTTTTGGTTAGCCTTTGTCAATGTGTGAAGACGCTCTGCATCAACGCCAGCTAAACCATCAGGATCTTGTGATACAAGTGAAATACGTGAAGCGTATTGATCCATCAATTCATTTGCTTTGGCAACGGTATAGTTGGGAACCGTTGTTAAACGATCTTCTGGTGCATGATCAAGAAATGCTTTTGCAATTGTTTGGTCTGACCATTCCATCACCACTTCACGGGCACCAGCCTCATAAGCAGCGGCCACGATTTTATGAGCAAAGTAGGCTTCATCAACAGCAGCATACAAAATAATTGTTTGACCAGGCTGCACATTGACGCCTTTTTTGACAATGAGTTCAGCGTACTTGTTGAGTTGCGTTTCTAATGACATGGTATTCTCCTGAATAAAAGTTAGTGTATCTGCTCATTTTCCCATGAATAATAATTATTTACAAGCTTTTTGTTGCAAAAATCGTATGATATAAATGAACAGCTTAATCAGCGCAGTAGCGTTTTTTCTTGTATAATAGTGACTATGGATAATTCAACGAAAAAATCATCATCATATAAAACCAAAAAATCACTAACTTTTACGACCTGGTTACTCATTCTTGTGGGAATCGTGGGCTCCTTTGTAATCTGGGTATTTGCCAAGCCTGTCATTGTTAATACTGATGTGACACCAACGGGTTTTGCTGTACAAGGTGTGGCGATTAATCAGACTTCAGGTTATGTGGACTTTCAAAATTTAGCCAATAACGGCATTGATTTTGCTTATTTGCGTGCTACTTCAGGTAATTCTTTCGCTGATGATGGCTATAAAAGCAGCTATACACGAGCTAAATCTGCTAAGCTGAAAGTCGGTGCCATTCAAGTTTATAGCTCAAACACCACAGCTGCTGTGCAAGCACAATATTTTATTGATAATGTTGGGAATCAGATTGGTGAGTTGCCAATTGCGATTCAGGTGCCGGATGACCAAATTTCAACGGCAACTGATGCACAGCGTTTAGCATCGCTCATTCAGACACTTTATTCGCATTATACCCATGACATTGTGATTTACACAACGCCTGCGGTTCAAAAGCAACTATCTGACACAATTAAAGATACCAAATACTGGTTGATTGAAGACAATACCGATAACAAGGCAGCAGAGAATCAATTTATTCAATACGATGAGGATCGTACAATTGGTTCAGGTTTGAAAGCAGTCAAAATGCCAACGTCAGTCTTCAATGGCACAAAGAAACAATTCGAGGCATATAAATGATTAAATTAGGTATTATTGGCACTAACTGGATTTCAAAAATGTTCGTTGAGGCAGCGCTGCAAACTGGTAGCTATACATTGACAACAGTGTATTCACGTACAGAAGAAAAAGGAAACGCTTTTTTGGCTGATCTCGACACTGACACTGATAATGTAGCGGTGGTTACCACTTTGAGTGATTTATACACAAATATTGATGTGGTGTATATTGCGTCTCCTAATGCGCTGCACTTTGAACAAGCTAAGGTAGCGATTGCCTCAGATGTGCATGTGATTGTCGAGAAGCCATCATTTAGTAATCCAACGGAATTTGCGATAATTGAAGAGCTATTGACGCGGCATGAAAATGTACGTGTTTTTGAGGCAGCACGTCATGTTCATCAATCAAACTTCAAGCTGATGCAACAAGCTGTGATTGAATTGCCACAAGTGCAGGGCGCTACATTTGTTTATCAAAAGTATTCCTCACGTTATGATGCTTATTTGGAAGGCCAAGAACCCAATGTTTTGACACGTGAATTTAGTGGCGGTGCATTGTATGATTTGGGTGTCTATCCTATATATGCGGCGATTGCTTTATTTGGTGCACCAAGGGCGGTACAATATTTGCCAACACTTTTAAATAATGGTGCAGACGGGCGCGGGACTGCTAATCTATTCTATGATCAATTTAATGTGACAGTTATTTTTGGAAAAAATGCCAACTCTTATCTATCGAGCGAAATTTATGGCTTGAAAGAGACAATTTCAACAAACAATATTGCAGAACTAAACACTATAACCTACCATGATGGCGATGGTAATGCGGATAACATTGGGGTGGCAGGGACAAGTAATCCAATGGTTGCTGAAGCATCAGATTTTTCACGGGTCATTACTGATCCCATAAATGAACATGTTCGTTATCAACAATGGTGGCAACTTGCTAAGCAGGTTAATCAAACATTATTTGATTTACGACAATCAGCTGGTATTGTATTTCCTGCTGATATAAAGGATTAATATGAAACTAGAACTTTTAGAAAAATTTAGTGCTGTTTTTGAGCAACCAACCCCCATCCAGAATGCTGTTTGGCAACGTTTAATCGATGGTGATTCTATTTTTGGATTGGCCCCAACTGGGACGGGGAAAACATTAGCCTTCGTTTTGCCAATGTTATCTCAAGTTGACGCTAATTTAAAGCGAACGCAAGTTTTAATTTTAGCACCTAGTCAAGAATTAGCCATGCAAACAACCCAAGTAGCGCGAGAGTGGGGCGCTTTGGTGGGCGTGAGTGTTGCTAGTCTCATTGGCGGCGCCAATGGACGTCGACAAGCTGAAAAACTCAAAAAAGATAAACCACAAATTGTTGTAGGGACGCTTGGACGTGTGCTAACAATGCTTGAAGGTGGGGTATTAAAATTAGACAACATAAAGGCTGTCATTTTTGATGAGGCTGATGCGATGTTGACCGAAGAACGGCATGATAGTTTAGAGGCGTTAGCCGATCAGTTACCAACAAATTTGCAATTGGGGTTATTTTCAGCTACTTCTGGTGCAGATTTGCAGTACGTAAACACTGTATTTAATCAAAAAGTACACCCAATTTCGGTTGGAACTGACGCACCGGCTAACATCAAACATGAATTTCAATACGTCGACCAACGTGCAAAAGAAAAAATACTAATCCAATTAGCTCGCCATAATCAACAAGCATTAGTATTCTTTAATACAATTAGTGCACTCGTATCAATGCAGGCAACGTTGCGCCATGCACATGTCAGTGTTATGAGCATCGGTAGTAATGACAAACGACAAGTGCAACGTGCTGACGCATTGAGACTGTTTAAAAAAGGCGAAGTGGCCCTTTTACTGGTCACAGATGTTGCCGCACGTGGCCTTGACATTGATAATTTGCCATTAGTGGTCAATGCACAATTGCCTGAACGTTTGAAAACTTATGTTCATCGAACCGGTCGAACTGGTCGTATGGGTAAAAACGGTAGGGTTTTGAACTTAGGTAATGATCATGATATTCGTAACTTAAAGCGTGAGCTTGGTGATAAGTTTACGTTGATCAAAGCTGACAACACTTTTGAACCATCTACAAAAACAGTTGCTAACAAGCAACAGGCAATCATTGCGCCATCAAAAGTGGATACTGATAGTGCAAAAGAGCCCAGCATAACATCATCACCATCAAAAAAACATTTGCCTGTCAAAGTAGCGGCAAAAAATGATTTGCCTGAGCGAAAAAAGAAGCGGGCTAAGCACTCAAAAAATAAAGGTAAGCCTAAATGGGCTAAAAAACGTGACTAGCAATTCAATGCTGGTTTTTTTTGACATCAAAAGTTTTTGCCTGAAGGGGTAGGTACCAGTGTGTTAAAATAGGTTTAGCTAAATTTGATAAATAAAAATTAGCCCTAAAAAATAAGCGTATAGAATTGACAGTATATAGGAGTGGCAATGCCAGAACTTCCCGAAGTTGAAACGGTCCGTCGCGGACTAGAAAAATTAATTATTGGTGCGACAGTAACTGCTGTGAATGTGCCCTATCCAAAGGTAATTACCGGTGATTCACAAGCGTTTGTGACGGGTGTCATGCAAGCGACGTTTACGAAAATTGATCGACGCGGTAAATATTTGTTGCTGCGGTTGTCGAATCAACACACAATTGTTTCTCATTTAAGAATGGAGGGGCAATATTCTGTTGAACCGATTGGTACTACACCTTACAAACACACAGAAATTATATTTGAACTAGCAGATGATCGTGCTTTGTTTTACAATGATACGCGCCGTTTTGGACGTATGGTACTCGCCACTACTGGGCATGAAAGTATAGTTTCACCATCATTGGCAAAATTAGGACCAGAACCAACCGAGGTTGATTTGACATTGCCATATATGATTAACGCCTTTTCAAAGTCAAAAAAACCAATCAAAACTTTTTTATTAGATCAAAATCAGATAGCCGGTATTGGTAATATTTATGCTGACGAGGTATTGTGGCAGAGCAAAATTCACCCAGAAACCCCAACCAATCAATTGTCTGAGTCACAGTTGGCGGTATTGCGTTCCAATATCATTTCGGAAATAGCACGGGCAATTAAACATCACGGGACGACTGTGCATAGTTTTAGCAATGTGTTTGGCGAAGTTGGTAAATTTCAAAACGAGTTAGAGGCATACGGGCGAGTAGGTGAACCATGTCTGCGTTGCGGAACACCGATGGTAAAAATAAAAGTTGGCCAACGCGGCACAACATTTTGCCCATTTTGTCAGGTGAAATTAGATTGATAAGGTAGTTAAGAGGTAATAGCATGCTTTTAGTAGGATTGACAGGTGGGATTGCAACAGGTAAATCAACGGTTAGTGGTATGCTGCGGGATGCAGGGCTACCAATTGTTGATGCAGATGTGGTTGCTCGTGAAGTTGTTGAACCTGGCACAACGACACTTGAGAAAATCAAATTGGCTTTTGGACCAAGCGTCATTGATAATGGTGTCCTAAATCGTCGGCGATTGGGTGATATCGTTTTCTCAAATCGTCAAGAACTAGCACGTTTAAATGATATTATGCAACCAGCTATTAGCCGAGCAATGGCGGACAAAATTAACTTTTGGCGTATGCAACAAGTGCCAATTTTAATTTTGGATGTACCATTGTTATTTGAAAGAAATTACGAAAAAGATGGTAAAATAGATAAAATTATTGTGGTTACAACTGATGAGGCAACTCAGCTCGAACGATTGAAACTACGCAACCAGCTATCTGATTCACAAGCGCGTAATCGCATCCGGTCGCAGCTGCCACTCAAAGATAAAGTAGCTCAAGCTGATTATGTTATCGACAATAATCAAGATCAAAAATCACTGACACAACAAGTGGCCGCTTTGATAGAAAATTTAAAGGAAATTGCTGCCAATGACAACACCAACTGATGGAAAAATTGAATTTCATGCAAAAGCAGGTGTCTTCGTCCGATCTCAAGCACCGGTTACTTCTGCTGATTTAGATCGTACTTTCAATCTTTATACGCCGTTTATAGGTGCCACGGGTTATGCTTTATATCACTTATTGGTAAATGAAGTACCTTACAATACGCAATTGCATCACCGTGAAGATCATAATTTTGTTCTTGACAGTCTTAACATGAGCTTGCCCGATTTTGTCAAAGTGAGGCGCCGTTTAGAGGCGGTTGGTCTCATCAAAACTTATTTTACTGAAGATAGCTTAGGTGAAATATACACCTATCAAATGTTTCCACCACTTGATGCGACAGCATTCTTTCAGGAACAATTGTTGGCAGGATTGCTTTTTAAATTTGTTGGTGAAGCGCGTTTTGTCACTTTACAAGAACGATATGGGCACCACGGACAACCTGTTATCAAAGGGGATAATATTTCGGCACATTTCTTACAGGTATTTAAGCCAACAGCAAACACTGTTTTACCCAGCATGCCAGCTGCAGAAACACCAACATTGCCGGAAGCAAAAGACACTTTTGATTTTGATGCCTTTTCTCAATTAGTACGCGGTACGACAACGTCGCAATTGGCGAAACATCGCGATTTTATTGCAGCGACTCACGTTATCTATGGTTTGAATGAAACAACGTTGGCTGGTTACGTGACGCAAGCCATGACGCTGGATACGCATGATTTAGATGAAAAACGACTACAAGAAATACTTCACTCACGTCGCGTGACCAAAAAGCCAGAATTGTTCAATGATGAATTGGTTCATCCAGTTGCTGCTACTACAAAACGCTCTCAAGAAATGTTACAACTGATACGAGATGCGCAGACATTGGCTCCCAACGCCTTCATTGAGGACATTAAGTTTAAAAAAGGCGGCGGCTTTGTAACGAGAAATGAATATTATTTTATCAACAAGATGATCAGAGATATTCGTTTAAAAGCTGAAGTTGTGAACATGCTTGTTTGGTATGAGTTGGTCAAACGCAATCGTGACACGGTGAATGTTGACACTGCCGAAACAATTGCTAATTCATGGCTGCAATTAAAAGTTGATTCAGCGGAGAATGCACTTGATGCCATTGACAAGTATCAGCCTGCTGTTAAAACTAATAATCCACGTGCGACAAAACGTCAAAATAAACGTATTGAACCTAAATTAGCGAGTGGTTCTGAGACTACAACACCACAGAAGTCGGAACAAGATGTAGCCGCAGCTTTGGCTAAATTAAAGAATATAAAGACGAAAAACTAATATGCAAAATTTATCAGAAGTCCTGCAACAATTTCAAAAACAATACGCTAACAAGGCGAACTTAGCTGAAATAATCGAGTCTATCGGTCAAGATGATGACATTCGCACTTTTTGGAATGCTCATCAAAATGATTTGAAATCAGATGCTTTTCAACTCAAGATGGGTGACTTATATGAGTTTATTCAGCAAAAAAATAAGATCGCGGCTGGGGAAAAAACGCTTTATCCTGGCTATTATCCACAACTCACAATTGAAAAAGGCTATCCGTTAGTACATTATGTTGCTGATGAAAACACGCGGCAACAATTGATGCAGCGTCGCAAGTTAACTGCATACAAGATGCCAAAGGCTATTCAAGACGCTGACTTACAGACACTCATTCAAGATAATGGGCGCATGACAGCGCTGGCTGAAGTTGTGGACATCTTGTCACAAAAGATTAGTGGAAAAACAGATTTTATTCAAGGACTGTATTTATCTGGTGATTTTGGTATTGGGAAAACTTACTTGATGGGGGCGTTAGCTAATGCGCTTGCTGCCAATAATATAGAGGTGATGTTACTACATTTTCCGTCTTTTATCAGTGATTTAAAAGGCACTTTTGACCACAAAGATGAATCACTCGACGAATTACTAACTAAGGCAAAAACGGTTTCTAATTTAATCTTGGATGACATTGGGGCTGACACGTTGACCTCATGGAGTCGTGACGCCATTCTTGGCATTATCTTAGAGTATCGTATGCAAAACGAATTGACCACATTCTTTACTTCTAATTTTGATATGATTGGCTTGGAAAGCTATTTAGCCCAGACAAAAGATGGTGTTGAGCCTGTCAAATCAGCACGACTCATGCAGCGTATAAAATATTTAGCAAAGCCTGTTCAGATGACGGGTAAAAATCGGCGGTTAGACATTTGATTTTCTTTCAAAAGACAAAAAAATATTGGTTGGTGCTTGGTGCATTAGTTTTAACATGGGTGCTGTTGCGTCATGATGCTGTTATTTATCAACAACCTGTTGGTCAGGTCGTTCATGAAACAGCCCGATTGACGCAAAAAACGACTGACGAACATGGGAATACTGACAAAGTATATTCGCAGCGGTTAACAATCAAGTTATTGAATCGCAATAGAACAGTGACGTTGTCCAATCAATATACTGATTCACAAACCGTTACGCATCGTTATCATGTCGGTGATCAGTTATTGCTTGATGGTACTAGGCAACTCAGAATTTTATCGCTAAAACGTGATGCAACAATTGGTGTGTTACTTGTTCTGTTAGTTTCATTATTATTGTTGTTTGTTAAATGGCGTGCCACCGGCTGGTTGTTATTAAGTTTGATTATCAATATTATTTTATTTGTTGTTGCTTTAGTAATTGATATTAACGTTAAAAATGCTAATGTATTATTAATTTTTGTTATTTTAGCTGTGCTAGTGGCTTTTTCAAGTTTAGCACTGGTACTTGGCAGAACATTGCAAATGGCGGTAACTTTGGCGTCGACATTATTAGCAACGCTATTAGCGATGATATTAATGTTAGTGTCATTGAAGGTGACGGCCAATGAAGGCGTCCATTTTGAAACCATGTCTTATGTGACGCAAGTGCCAACGACTTTGTTTATTGCACAAACTATCATTGGTGTTTTGGGTGCTGTTATGGATGAGTCAGCTGATATTGTGGCAGCGCTATTTGGCATGCGACGTGAAAAAATTGCTCATCATTTCAAAGATTATTGGCACGCTGGCATGAATGTTGGTCGTGATATTATGGGGACGTTAGTCAACGTGTTATTCATGATTTTTATTGCTGAAACCATGCCAATGGTCTTTCTAATGTTGCGAAATGGCAATAATTGGCCATATATTTTAGACCAAATTATGAATCTAGGTATTTTACAAACGGTTGTTTCTGGTATTGGTATTGTGATTGCAGTTCCGGTAACGAGTGCGCTAGTTGCTCTAATTGTTAAACATCAACAGGTGGTGAAACCATGAACGCAATTGGATTATTGATTTTAATACTGTTTATGTTAATGATTTTTGTCGGTGGTAATCAAGGACTCAAAGTGTTTTTTGGATTGTTAATTAATTTTATTGTTATTTTTATTTTAATGATTTTGATTAACTGGCAGTTTAATCCCTATATTGTGACTGCTGTTATCAGCATTGTCATTTTAGCGATTGCGATTTATTTGGGATCGGATAATCAAGCTGTGGCGAATACAGCTTTTCAAACAAGTCTCATTGTTGTAGCTATTCTGATGATTATTGCTATTGTGGCACAACATTTTGGTCAGTTTCAAGGCTTTTCAACTGAAAATTCAGAAGAGTTAGAAGGGCTATCGCTCAATGTTGGTTTGTCATTTAGTCATGTGGCGATGGTTGTGATGGTTATTTCACTACTAGGCGCTGTAGCAGAAGCAGCAATGGCGATTATTGCTGATTTGAATGAGGTGATTGACAGAACGCCAGATATGACCAGTAATAGTTTGTATGCGCATTCGCGTATCATTGGTGGGCAAATTCTAGGTACTGCTATCAACACACTATTTTTCGGGGTGTTGGGGGCTAATTTGCCATTGCTAATTTGGTTTATTCGGTTAAAATATTCGTTAGCAATGTTTATGAATGCCAAAGTCCTCATGATGGAAGTTGTGACCATGCTTTTAGGCATGCTGGGTATTTTACTTAGTATTTGGGTGGCTAGCTGGTTGGTTGTGAGACAGTTTGTGAAACATAAAAAGGTAGGTATAAAGTGAACGAAACATTTGATTTAATTGAACAAATCACGCGAAATGATGGGTCCGTTTATTTTGAATTAGGAAATATTTCTCAAAATGGGCGTGCAGAGTATGCAGCAGAACATGGCTATATTAAAGAAGTTCGCATTTTAAAAATGAATATTCCAAAATCAACCAATGTTGAAAAAGTCACTGCTTATATTAATGCCCATTATCAATTATTACCGTTAGAGTATGATGGCTGGGAAGAATGGGTTAAAACACCTGAGATAGAGCAAGATTTACAAGCTATTTTATTAGAAAATCGTGTTGGTTAGTTATGATATTGTGATCACGAATTTTATTTTTATTTTGAGGAGGAAAGTGCGTTCTAACGTACATAAACAGTTATGCGTTCAGTATTTAATCAACCGGAGGCCGTTGTGCTGGCTTCAAAACATTTGCTTGATGGCACAGGTCGTTTACGTTGGGTATACAGGGAATTAGCCCCTACGACACCGCAGGATTCTGGCTGGTTTTTGTTTGCCGACAACGATACGGAAGCTTGGAATGATCAACCTGACAATTTTATGCCCTTGATTATTGAAACGTCATTAGCAATTGAACCTTCATTGCAAAATATTCTAGATTTGCCTTATGGCACCGACTTAGTTTTGGATGATCGTTTAGGCATAAAGGGCTGGTGGGACCCCAAAACCAAGACGCCAGTATGGCTCGCTGACGGTAGTGTTGATAGCACATTCAAGATTGTCAACGGAGAGGTTATCGAAAAATAACGAAACGTTTGTAATTTGATAACTTTTTCTATATAATTAAAAGCGGTGTTATTTTATTGATAGCGCGAAATGGTAGTATAGCCAAGTGGTAAGGCAACGGTCTGCAAAACCGTCATCGCCGGTTCGACTCCGGTTACTACCTTCTGGAACGCCTTAATAGGCGTTTTTTCTTATGATATAATAAATAGCAAATGATAACTTTAACTGATAATGTTGATGTTTTGCCCGGTGTGGGACCAAAACGCCTGACTGCGCTCCATGACATTGATATATTTACAATTGAAGATTTGATCGATTATTTTCCATTTCGCTACGAAGATCTTGGTGAACGGTTGCCATCTGAGACGCTAGATGGGGATAAAGTGACCTTTAAAGGTATTGTCAGCACACCACCAATTGTTAATCGTTTTGGCAAACGCTCGCAAACGCGCTTCGGATTATTAATAGACCATGACAATGTCCGGGTGTCTTTTTTTAACCAGCCTTGGGTTGCACAAAATGTTGAAGTCGGCCAAGAGGTGGCGGTTTATGGTACGTATGATGCTGCTAAAGCCGGTTTGACGGGTATCAAAATGATTCAAGCCACGATAGACGCCTTGTCGCCGATTTATCCTGCAACGAAGCAAATTAGTGCTAAAACGATACGTCATTTGATTGAACTAGCTTGGTCTGAGGTACGCGGACATGTTGATTCATTAGTGCCTAAAGGGCTGCGTGATAAATATCGCCTCCTAGATCGTAATACACAGATTGAAAACATGCACTTTCCAAGTGATGCTGATCATGCTAAATCTGCAAGACGTAGCGCTGCCTTTGAAGAATTTTTTGTTTTCCAAATGCGATTGCAGCTGCTGAAGCTGGCTGATCAAAATTTTGCTGGTGAGGGTGTCGCTTATGATCAAACTGCCTTGGTAACTTTTGAAAATAGCTTGCCATTCACGTTAACGGCTGCACAAAAAAAAGTGATACAAGAAATTTTGCAAGATCAAAAAAGACCACGCCACATGAACCGATTGCTGCAAGGGGATGTTGGTTCTGGTAAAACAGTTGTGGCCGCGATGGCAATGTATGCAGTTATTACTGCTGGCATGCAGGCAGCTATGATGGCGCCAACTGAAATTTTAGCGCAACAACATGCAATTAATTTGGCTAATATGTTTGATCAAGCTGGTTTGTCTGTACGTGTCGAATTATTAACGAGTGGCCTCAAAGTCGCACAACGGCGGCAATTATTGGAAGACTTAGCTCATGGTGATATTGATATTTTAGTTGGCACACATGCCTTACTTCAACCTGACGTGGCGTTTCATCACTTGGGTCTGGCGGTCATTGATGAGCAACACCGTTTTGGTGTTAATCAACGCGCAAAACTACGTGAAAATGGGGTTAATCCTGACATTTTGGCTATGACGGCGACGCCAATTCCACGTACGTTAGCTATCACTGCGTATGGTGAGATGGATGTATCAGTTATTGATCAATTACCCGCTGGTCGAAAAATAATTCAAACGCGCAAAATTAGTCATAGTCAACTGGATCAAACCCTACGTTTTGTTCGCCATGAACTAGAAGACGGTGCGCAAGTATATGTTGTCACACCGTTAATTGAGGAATCTGAAGCATTAGATGTCCAAAATGCGCAAGCAATGTATGAAGCGATGCAACTTGAATTTCCAGACAGTCAGGTTGGACTTTTGCATGGCCGTTTGTCAAACGATGAGAAAAAAAGTTTAATGGCAGATTTTAAAGCCAACCGCATTCAAATTTTAGTTGCTACCACAGTGATTGAAGTCGGTGTTGATGTACCCAATGCTAGTATTATGTTGATTATGGACGCGGACAGATTTGGTTTGGCGCAATTGCACCAATTAAGAGGTCGTGTTGGGCGTGGTTCTCGTCAGTCTTATGCTATTTTGGTAGCCGATCCAAAAACTGATTATGGTCGTGCCCGTCTAGATGCTATGGTGTCAACAACTGACGGTTTTGTTTTGGCACAAAAAGATTTAGAACTACGTGGCTCTGGTGATATTTTAGGTACTAAGCAAGCCGGTGTGCCAGAATTCATGGTTGGTGATCCCGTTAAAGATTTGACCATGATGACGATTGCGCAACAAGAGGCAATTGACTTAGTTAGTCAAAAAAAATGGGATGATCGTCCAGAAAATCAAGCTTTAGTGGCCTATTTGTCACGAACAATGGCCCGTTATCGACATTTTGATTAGAGCCATTACCAGCGGTTAAAGCAAAACAATGTTAAAATGAACTATATTTATAGAAATAAATGATGTACGGAAAGAGATGGATACATGAAAATTGCTATTGATGCAATGGGCGGCGATTTTGCCCCATTAGAAATTGTTAAAGGTGTCGAACTGGCACGTGATCGCTACCAAGAAATTGAATTTCAATTATACGGGACAGCAGATCAGGTAAAACCTTTAGTAAAGGATTGGACACGTATTAATTTGGTGCCAACAACTGAAGTGATTGAAATGGGAGAAGAACCTGTTAAAGCAATGCGCCGAAAGAAGGACTCATCAATGGTCCGTGCAGCAAATGCTGTAAAAGCGGGTGAAGCAGATGCTTTGTTTAGCGCGGGAAATACGGGTGCCTTGTTGTCTAGTGCTATCTTTTTAGTTGGCCGAATTAAAGGCGTCGATCGTCCCGCCTTGGCAACTGCTTTGCCAAGTTTTGAAGGGCCACATGATCAATTTGTATTCATGGACTTGGGTGCAAATGCTGAAAATAAGCCGGTTCATTTATATCAATATGGTATTTTAGGTAGTTTTTACGCATCCCACGTTTTAAATATTGAGAATGCGCGTGTGCGGTTGCTCAATAATGGTGCTGAAGAGGATAAGGGCGATGAGGTGCATAAAGTGGCACATCAATTGATGAAAAATTCGCATGCTTTTAATTTTGTCGGTAACATTGAGGCTCGTGAGCTATTAGCTGGGACGGCTGATGTGGTTGTTGCTGATGGATTTTCCGGTAATGCAGCGCTTAAGGCCACTGAAGGTACTGCACTGATGATGTTGAAACAAATTAAAGCAGCTATCATGGCCTCAGGTTTGTCGGGGAAGATCGGTGGTGCTTTGCTAAAGCCAGCTTTTAAAACAATTCAAAAGAAATTGGATTATAATGAAGCCGGTGGCGCGGTGATTTTGGGTGTTAATGCCCCAGTTGTCAAAACACACGGTTCCGCAAAAGCAAATGCTGTTGCTAATACAATGGGCCAAATTAAAATTATGATTGAGAATAACTTGGTTGGGGATACTCAGACATTTGTTGCTGAGCATGCTGATGATTTAAAAGCAGCTAAGCAAGCACTGCAAAACGAAGAAAATGCATGATTTGTGTTACAATTAGTTTTTAACATATAAATTCTGGAGAATAGACTCTAATGGCAATAGAAAAAGAAACAATTTATAATATGTTGGCGGATGAGATTGCAGAGCGCTTCAATGTGAAACGCGATACGATTACACCTAATCTTAATTTTTTGACGGATATTGACGCTGATTCAATTGATTTTGTTGAGTTAGTATTGGAAGTTGAAGACATGTTCAATGTTGAAATTTCTGATGAAGATGCGGAAAATTTGGTGACATTACAACAAACTGTTGATTACATCGTGGCCCATCAACATTAATTTGTTGACACTTATTTATAATCAGTGTAGAATTATGGACAACTCATATCAAAAAGTGTTGAGAAGAGTAGTGCGATTAATTTGCAAAGCGAGCGACGTCTGGTGAAAGTCGTCAAATTAATAGTGCGAAGATGAACTCATCATACACGTCAATCGGTGCAAGCTGATTAGACCGGATGCACCGTTATCGTATGTTAGCAACAATTTTTGTTGTGAATTAAGGTGGGAATACCCACAAAAATGGGTGGTACCACGACATGTCGTCCCTGTACAAATAGTTAAATATTTGTGCAGGTTTTTTTATTTAATTAAGTCAGTAATGACTATTGGAGGTCAATCAGATGTCAGAAGTTCAAACAAAGTCGCTAATTGCACAAATCTTGGACACTTGGATTCAGGGGGAGAAAAGCGAAAAACTTACTTTGGCTAATTATGCCAATGCAGCTGCTATTCTTCATCAAAATGTCGATGATATTAACTGGGTCGGTTTTTATCTATATGACCAACAGTTGAAGCAATTGGTACTAGGTCCCTTTTTAGGTAAGCCAGCTGTGACAGTTATTTCACCTGATTCTGGCGTTGTTGGTCAATCTTTTACGGCGCAATCTACTGTTGTTGTGCCTGATGTCAAAGCATTTTCTGGACATATTGTTTGTGACCCAATTTCTAATGCGGAAATTGTCGTACCAATTACAAAAGCAGACGGTACAAAGCTAGGCGTTTTAGATATTGACTCACCAACACTTAATCGTTTTACAAAGCAGGACCAAACAGATCTTGAAGATTATATTCAAACATTGCTTGGATATATTGATCGTATTTAATTGATTGTTCTAGCTCAAGCTAGGACTTTTATTTTTTTCGTCATGATATTGATAGTGTGTTAGAATATGAAGATTGTGATAAGCTAAATAGAGAAGTTATGAATGACAAAGACAAATAATAAATCGTCGGTAAAATTGGGAACATAGCAACAGAGAATGATAGCAACCTAATACTTAAAAAAAGTAAGTCATAATAGTCATGCTTTTCCAAGAATAACGGTTGATCTGATTTTGTTGTAATATTGAGGGGAAGACATGTGGGAGACATTATTATCAAGGCAGTCGCAATTTTGGGCTGCACTATGGCAACACACCCAATTGACAGTTGCAGCAGTTGTGATTGCTGGTGTTATTGCAATACCGCTGGCAATCTGGTCTGAACGACATCGACGATACGCTGAATGGTTATTACAAGCAACTGGTATTTTGCAAACACTACCATCATTGGCGGTTCTGGGGTTGCTGATACCACTTGTTGGGATTGGTTGGCCGGCTGCACTGATTGCTCTAATTATTTATGCATTATTGCCTATTTTTCAAAATACTTATTTGGGGTTAACTGGTGTTGATAAAGGCGTTGTTGATGCTGCCTATGCACTAGGGTTACCGCGCAAAAAAGTTCTGCGAAAAGTGCAAATACCACTAGCTATGCCAAGTATTATAGCTGGTATAAGAACGGCTACAGTGCTAATTATCGGGACAGCAACGCTAGCTGCACTAATTGGTGCGGGCGGGCTTGGTGATTTCATCCTGCTGGGTATTGATCGTAATAACACCGATTTAATTTTAATTGGCGCGTTGGCTTCGGCCATTATGGCCATTTTGGCAGGTGCTTTAATTAACTGGATTACAAAACTAAAAGTAAAAAAGTGGCTTATCGGTTTGCTTGCTATTTTATTTATTGGTGGGAGTGTGGTTCCCATGTTGCCTCAAAAATCAACAACGCAAACGATTACTATTGCTGGCAAACTTGGTTCTGAACCAGAAATTTTGATTAATATGTACGCTGATTTGATTAAGTCAGTCGAACCAAATAGCAAGATTATTTTGAAACCGAATTTCGGCAAAACAAGTTTTCTTTTTAATGCACTCAAGAGTAAAAAAATTGATATTTATCCTGAATTTACTGGTACTATCACAGCAACTTTGTCTGAGCCTGTTGTAACGTTGCCAGTTGGGGCCAATGCACAGACAACCTATCATGCCGCTTTAAAAGTTGCCCAAAAGCAGCAATTAACTTTAACAAAACCCATGAAATTTAATGATACCTACGCGATTGCTGTAACCCAAAAGGCTGCTTCGAAGTATCATTTGAAAACAATTGGTGATTTAACGCAATTGCCTAATGCAAAAGCCGGCATGACCGCTGAATTTTTAGATCGTGCCGATGGTATGCCGGGTGTCGAAAAGCAATATCGACTAAACATACCCACGGTCAGTTTAGACCCTGACTTACGATATCAAGCAATCAAGCAGGGACAAGTGAATGTGGTCGATGCTTATTCAACTGATTCGCAACTGGTTCAATATCGATTGAAAGTGTTGACAGATAATCAGCATTTTTTCCCAATTTATCAAGGTGCTGCTTTGATGCGTCAAGATTTTGCCCAAAAAAATCCAAAAATTACTCAAGTGCTGAATCGTTTGGCGGGCAAAATTAGTAACGAAGACATGCAAAATATGAATTACGCTGTTAATGTTAAGCACCAATCAGCTGCGACAGTTGCTAAAAAATATTTGAAAACACACAATATTCTAAAATGACTAACTTTGAATTACAACAATTGGTTGAACATATATCGAAGACCGCGTTTCATCAGCCTTTTCGTCACCACGCTAGTTTTAATAGTCGATTGAAAACAACTGGTGGCCGCTATTTGTTGGCGACACACCAATTAGAATTCAACCCTAAAATGGCTAATTTACCAATGTTTGAGCAAATCATCAAGCATGAACTAGTTCACTATCATTTACATCTTGCACACAAAGGTTATCGGCACAAAGATATTGATTTCAAGGCATTATTGTCACAGGTGGGAGGTGCGCGTTATGCCCCAGACATTGGTCAACGTCAAACCAACCAGCATCTCTGGCATTATCAATGCGAAAATGGGCATGATATTTTTAGACATAGACGTTTTCAAGTCGGCCGTTATCGTTGCGGTCAATGCGGTGCGCGTTTGATGTTGTTGGGTGAAGTATTGAATAAGTAAGCGTATTCATTTATAGTAAATGTAAGACAATTAATTGGAGAAAACTATGATTAAGCTAATTCTTTCAGATCTCGATGAGACGTTACTTAATGATGATGGCACGATTCATCCCGATAACATTACAGCAGTTCAAAAATTCGTGCAACAAGGTGGTTATTTTGTTCCTAATACAGGAAGATCATACAAATCAGTGTTTGGTACGTTAGCCACTCTGGGACTAAACAGACAAGAAAAGCAATATGTTGTGTCCTACAATGGTGGTGCTATTGTTGAAGTACACAGTGATGGTTCTGAGAAAATTGTTGCACAGCATGGCATGTCACTCAACCTAGCTAAAGAAATTTTCAAACTAGGTCAGATTCAAAACGACATTGATACCCATATTTATACGCTTGATACGTTATTTATTCATAATATTTCATCAGCTGATCAAGCGTATATGTCCGAACGCTCTGTACCGTATGTTGAAATGCCAAATGATGATTTGAACTTTTTATCTCATGAAAAGCCAATCATGAAAGTCATTTTTGAGCATACTGACCATGAAGTTTTGCGTGCGATTGATAAAGCCGTCAACCAAGAACTAGCAGATCAAGTGCTGACAACATATAGTTCGGATCGCTATGTAGAATTTAATCCAAAGGGCAGTGATAAAGGTTCGACAGGGCTGGAGTTAGCTGATTTATTAGGGATTACGCATAATGAAGTTGCCGCGTTGGGTGATAGTTTGAATGACGCTTCTCAAATTAAAGCCGCAGGTGTTGGCGTAGCCGTTGCTAATGCTAAACCAGAAATCAAAGCCATTGCTAATTTGATTTTGGATAAAACCAATAATGAAGGCGCTGTTGCCGAGTTTATCAACACTCATTTGGAGGGCTAAATGTTTAATTTGGCAGCGCGCATTGTTTTGCCATTGATTGCGATTGTGGCCTTTATTAGTGTATTTCTGTTATACTATCATCATTATCTAACACTTTGGTTAACCATTTTGTTAGTCGTCATATTAGTTATACTGGTTAATATTGGGTATATTTGGTTATATTGGCAAAAGCAAAAAACGCAATTTGAGGAAGATGATGCTTGAAATGACGGAAACTGCGAATCCTAAATCTCTTTGGCTTCGCATAATTAATTTTGGTTTAGTAATATTTTTGCTGATGCTTGCGCCTGGATTTTTGGGGCTAGCAAGTGCGAGTTCTGTTTTGTGGGAACAGATTTTGTGGGCATCGGTTATGGTGGTGGTTTATGTAGCAGTAGGTATATATGCCTATCGCTTACTAAAAGTAACGGCAAAAGCGCCAATTTTTCAACCTACTTCATCACCAAAAAGGAAAAGCTTCTGGTGGCTGGTTGGCATGTGGTTGCTCATGTTGGCTATTGAATTAACCATTGCAAACTTAAGAGTCAATTTAACAGGTGAGGCCACCACAGCAAATGAGGAAGCCATCAACCAGTTGACTTCAAATCTAAATGTCACAATGATTACCATGATTATCTATGCTGTAATCTTAGCGCCAGTTGTCGAAGAGCTGGTATTTAGAGGGCTAGTTCTCAATTACTTTTTACGACGTAACTGGTGGTGGGGTAATATTATTTTATCGGGTGTGATATTCGCTTTTCCACATATGGGTGTGATTCCCACTACGTTATCAGATGGTTTGAGTTATTTAATGTATGCTAGCATGGGTATGGTGTTAGCTTATGTCTATAAAAAAACGGGTGCGATTCAGAATAATATTGCGATTCACATGCTTAATAACGCCGTGACTATGATACCCGTGTTACTATTGGCAATCAACAAAATACAACACTAAAAAATGCGTTCATATACTGAACGCATTTTTTTAATTTAGAATTGTAGTAATTCTTTAGATGTATGGGTGTAAGGCACGAAGCCATCGCGACTCATGTAACCACTGTCTTCGATTCGAACACCAGCAACGCCAGGGACATAAATACCTGGTTCAATTGAAAATACCATGCCTTCTTCAAGGGTCATGTCATTGCCCGCCATAATTGAAGGAAATTCGTGTACTGAAGATCCTAAGCCGTGGCCAAGGCGGTGATTAAAGTATTCGCCATATCCAGCTTTGGTAATAATGTCACGCGCCACAGCATCTAACTCACTAGCTGTCATGCCAATTTTTGCTTGAGATTGCGCTGCTAGTTGAGCTTCTAAAGTGACAGCATGAATTCGTTTGGCTTCATCACTCACTGGCCCAAATGCGACTGTTCTGGTTGCATCTGAGGCGTAGCCTTCTGTCATTGTACCTAAATCAAATAGTGCCATTTCACCAGGATTTAATGTGCGACTTGAAGTTGAACCGTGGGGATCAGCGGCATGATCACCAAATTGAACGAGTGTTTCAAAACTCATGCCAACTACGCCAGATTTTTTGAGCTGATATTCTAGCTCAGCAGCGACAGCGAGTTCTGAGACACCTTCTTTTAATGTTTGGAAGCCAATTTCAAAGGCACGGTCGGCATCGCGTCCGGCAGCTTTCATGTGTTCAATCTCAGCTGGCGTTTTGATGAGTCGCAACTTGTTAATTTGGTCAGTGACATCGGTGATGAATTGGGCTGCTGGAAATGCTGCCTGTAATAAATTCAAGCGTGCCACGGTCAAATTATCTGCTTCGATGGCAAAAAAAGTACCATGAGTCGCAGATTGAATGTGCGTAGCCAACTTCGACCAAGGATTTTCTTGGTCTTCATAACCAAAAGCTGCATACTGCCAGCCACTTTCTTTCATACTATTAACTTCAAGTGCTGGACCGAATAAAAAAGGCTCGTGATCAGCAAATAGTACTAAAGCGAGTACACGTTCAATTGGGTCGGATTCAAAGCCACTTAAATAGGCAACACTATGATAGTTTGTGATGATTGCACCACTTAGGTTTTGATCGTTTAACCAATTTGTTAATTGATTGATTTTTTCTAAGTTCATAAAATTATCTACCTCGTAATTTACTATGTCTTTATTGTATCACTTTCATTTCTTGTTGTTTTTCTTGTAACAAATTGAAACAATTGTGAAAACGTGTAAATTAGTCATTGTAAGCGTTTGCAAATTGTGTTTATTTTGCTATAATGAAATGAGATGACTTAAAACATGAATTGTGTCAAATGAATTGAAAGAGGACTATATTATGCAAAAAAAACAGACAGCTACAATATATGATGTTGCTAGTCGTGTTGGGGTGTCTTTGGCAACAGTTTCACGAGTGGTTAACGGCAATAGTAATGTGCGGGAATCAACGAAACGCAAGGTGTTGGATGCCATTGAAGAGTTAGGGTATCATCCTAATGCCGTCGCTAGAGGACTGGCTTCAAAGAAGACAACAACTATTGGCGTTGTCATGCCTGATGTGACAGATATGTATTATTCTGAATTAGCTCGCGGTATTGATGATGTGGCTAATATGTATCACTATGATGTTTTGTTGACGAATACTGATGAAGATCCAGTACGTGAGACGATGGCTGTTAACAACCTTGCCAGCAAACAAGTTGACGGCATTATTTTCATGGGAAATGAATTGGATCGCGAGGTACTCAACACAATCGCGGCAGTTGATGCGCCAGTTGTCTTGGCGGGATCACTAGACGAAGAGGGGATTTTACCAAGCGTCAATATCGACTATGTTGCTGCCGTTAAAGAAGCGACCGAACTTCTCATTCGCAACAAACATGACCGTGTGGCACTTGTAACTGGACCAATGGTTCACGCTATTAACAAGCATCACCGCCTAGTTGGTTACCAAGCTGGTCTAGAAGCAGCAAATATTGCATTTGACGATAGTTTACTTTTTGCGACACATCAAGACTACTCGGCTGGGCTTCAAGTAGCTGAAAAAATTTTTGCTGCTCAAGCCACTGCAGCTGTTGTATATGATGATGAAGTCGCACTTGGCATTATGAATTATATGCGCGACCATGGCAAATCAGTTCCCGAAGATTTTGAAATCATCACTTCTAACGACACAAAGTTTGCAATTGTGACAAGACCAGAGCTGTCTTCAATTGGTCAACCTAAGTATGATATTGGTGCGGTAGCAATGAGAATGTTAACAAAGCTAATGAATAACGAAGTGGTTGATGATATGCAAGTCCAACTGCCACATACATTTGAAAAGCGCGGTACAACAATTAATCCACAACCTTAAAATTGGATTATGAGGGGCTGATTTTGATTTTTTCTCAATTTTTTTGGTTTGACTTTAATTTTAAAGAAACATAATCGAAACAATTGACATATTATATTAATGAAAGTAAACTATAATAGATGGTTTGCTTTTTATTTTACATCCAAATGTAAAATATTGACAAAATCTTTACTGGGTGGGAATTGACGGTTATGATCTCATGAATAATCAAAAGAGACGTTATATTACTGGATTTGATGGGTTACGTGCACTGGCTGTGTGCGGTGTCATTTTATTTCATTTATTGCCAACTAAAATTGTTGGTGGGTGGCTAGGTGTACCGCTTTTTTTTGTTATTTCTGGTTATTTGATTACAGATATTTTGATTCAAGAATATGATAAAACCGCTACTATTGCAGCAGTCAAATTTTACATACGCCGATTAAAACGGCTTTATCCAGCGCTAGTTATGATGCTTTTGATGACGACAATCGTTATTTTAGCTTTTGATCAGCGACTAATTTATAATTTACGACAGGTTATTTTAACTAATTTGACCTATGTCTATAATTTTTGGGCGATTGGGCACGGACAATCCTATTTTCAACAATTTGGTGGTGAATCACCATTCACTCATTTATGGTCCTTGTCGATTGAGGGCCAATTCTATCTTGTTTGGCCTTTTGTGGTTTGGTTTATTCTCAAAAAGGGATATAAGCGGTTGAACGTTGCGCTCGGGTTATTAGGCGTTTCATTTGTTAGCGCGTTATTAATGGCAATTTTATACTCACCAGCTAACATCAATCGGGTTTATTATGGTACAGATACGCGTGTTTTTGCAATATTGTTAGGCACCGCCTTGGCTTTTGTTTGGCCATCCAATAAGTTGTCAGCAAAAATTGAAGACAAATCGCGGCTGTATTTAAACAGTATTGGGACAGCTGCTTTAGTTATTTTAATTGCTGGAATGATATGGGTGAATGGGCAATTTACTGCAACTTATTATGGTTTAATGTATTTATTTACGGTTGATGTTGCGATATTAGTTGCTATCACGGCCCATCCGGCTTCATGGTACAGTCGTTTGCTTGATAATAAGGTATTGAATTATCTTGGTACACGCTCTTATAGTATCTATCTTTATCAATTGCCCGTTTTTGTTTTTTACGAAAAATTTGTTTCAAATTACAAGCCAACGTTTGTTAATTTAGTAATAGAAGTTATATTAGTTTTGGTATTAAGCGAGTTAAGCTATCGATATATTGAAAATGTCATACGTCGTGATGGTAAGTTACATCAGTTTTGGCACTGGCTAATGCATTCACGTAACCGTTTTTTCCTTTTTATAACACCAGCACTACTTTTGCTATTGTTTGTCGGTCATGGACTAGCAGATAAAAAAGCTGCTTTACCTCAGCCTAAAACACGATTGCAAAAACAATTAACCAAAAATCAGGCAGAAGTTGCAAAACGTAATAAAATTGCTGAAAAGGCGGCTTCATCCTCCTCTGCTCAAAGTGCAACAAAAAATGCTAAGCTGTCTGAAGCAGATCAAAAGATTGTCACTGATTATGGATTACAAACAAACGCCTATTTAGCTTTTAAAAATATGCAATTTACAGCGATAGGTGATTCAGTCATGCTAGATGCTGCACCTTATTTGCAAGAGGTTGATCCAAACATGCATGTTGACGCAGAAGTTGGGCGTCAAGCTTATCAAACGCCAGATATTATTGACGGTATGGCTCACAGTGGCAAACTTGCCCCTAATATTTTAATGGGATTGGGGACGAACGGTGAAGTTAAAAGACCTGATTTAGATCGCATGATGCGCACTTTTGGTGCTAAACGACAGGTGTATTGGATGAACAATTTTGTTCAAAGTAAGCCATGGCAAAATAGTAATAATGATATGCTTGCTGCTGCACAGAAAGACTATAAGAATTTGCACGTGATTGATTGGTTTAGTCTGGCAAAACAGCATATTGATTGGTTCGCAGATGATGGTGTGCACCAAGGACCAACTGGGGATCGTAACTACGTTCGTTTGTTGGTAGAAAAGACAGCTGAAGTGAATCACATTAAATAAAACATCGAGGGATGTTTTTTTTGTAACTTGAAAAAAATAATGTAAAAGATTAGAATGATTATAAATAACGTATTTAGGGGGATTTCATGTTTAAAAATATCAGGCAACTCACACCTTTTTCAGCTGTGCTGTTAGCCATCGCGTTTATTATGTCAATTAGCCAGTCAACGATGACAACGACTTATCCAATTTTAATGGCTAGTTTTCATGTTGATGCAAGTACTGTACAGTGGTTAACAACCGGTTTTATGGTCGCCATGACCTTGGTGATGCCGCTCAGTCCATGGTTGCTAGATAACATTTTATTGAAGCCACTGTTGAATGGTATTGTTACAGTATTTGTGATTGGCACAGCGATCGCCATGCTCACACCCTCTTTTGCCGGTATCATTGTTGGCCGATTGCTGGAAGGCATAGCTGTCGGTGCACTTTTTCCTACTTTTCAAAGTGTCATCATTGAAAATACAGCGAAATCGGATCGTGGGATCACTATGGGAGTGGTTGGTTTGGTGATGGGATCTGCTCTGGCAGTAGGACCAATTATTTCTGGTATTGTTTTGCAGTATGTTTCGTGGCGGGCGTTATTTGGATTATTTCTTGTAACCTTAATTGTGCTTATCGTGAGTTTGCAACCGCTAATTGAAAATACGCATACCATTCATCATTCAAAATTTGATTGGGTATCGGCGATAACGTTAATTGGTTTCGGTGGGTTACTATACAGTCTGTCAACTATTTCTAATACGAAATTAACGATAACATGGTGGCTTATTGTTATCATAAGCGTCGCTTTATTAGTGGTTTTTGTTATACGTCAAATTAGTCATCAACAACCATTTCTTAATTTATCAGTATTTAAGTATCGTGGTTTTGCGCCAGCTATGATTTTGACAGGATTATCTTATTCAGGGTTGATTACAGCTACGGTATTGATGCCACTATTTTATCAGCGCGTTTTTCATATCACGCCACTATGGTCCGGCCTGCTTATGGTACCAGCAGCCGTTGTGCTCAGCCAATTAAACCCAAGAGCGGGTTATTTATTAACGCGCATAGGATTGAAAAATCTTGTCTACATTGGCATGGTAATGATGATCATTGGTTATTTCTTATTAAACCAATTAGGGACGCAATCTTGGTTTATTGGTCTAGTGGCAGCTATTCTACTTGAAGGGGGTAACGCCTTTATCATGATGCCAGCTGTGACTGCGGCAAATAATGTTTTGCCAAAAGAACTTGTTAGTCATGGCACAGCGGTTATTACGACCATGCGTCAGGTGATTGGAGCAGGAAGCGTTGTGATTGTTGGGATATTAGTTACCCATTTCAGTCAAATTGTTGCAATTGGTGTAGCATTAAGTCGGACAAGTGGTTGGTTTATCTTTGTCCCAGTAATTGGTATTTTGTTAGCGATGCGATTGCCGCACACTAAAAACTAAATAAATTGTGTTCAAAATAATAAAAGGGCTTTACAGTCCTTTTTTATTCACTTAAAATAAGGATTAGTAGAAATGAGGCAAAAAATGACAACAGTATATCAGCACGGTACTTTAGCACAATTAATGGCTAAGCAAATGGCAGGAACGATTTCGGTCGGTGAATTGCTGACGCACGGTGATACGGGCATCGGAACTCTAGATGGATTGGATGGTGAAGTAATCATTTTAAATGGTGATGTTTACCAAGCAGATAGTACCGGCGCGGTGAACCATATTACCGACAAGAAAACGACATTACCTTTTGCGTCAGTTCATTTTGATCAGCCAGACAATAGTTATCCATTGCCGTTTAATGCAACGACTTATCAAAATTTATCATCGCAATTAACAGAAAAACAAATTGACAACGTTTTTTCAGCTTTGAAATTACATGGCCATTTCACCCATGTCCATGTTCGTGTGGCACCCAAACAAACAAAGCCATATCCTAGTCTTTTGACGGTTGCGCAGCACCAACCGGAGTTTGAGACTCGTGACGTTAAAGGCACGCTCGTTGGTTATTATGCACCAGCTGTCTTCGGTGGCGCTACCGCGGCTGGCTGGCATTTGCACTTCCTCGCTGATGATCTTCAATTTGCTGGCCATGTGTTAGATTTCGAGGCTGATGATATTGTAGGCAGTCTATTGATTTTTGATGAATTTGAGCAGCACTTACCGATTGATAATCATGATTTTAGAGCAATGAAACAAGACATGGCCGGATTGCAAGATGGCATTGAGGCAAGTGAGGGAGGAAAAAAATAATGGCGCAAAAACCATTAGTCATTGGCGTAACCGGTGGTTCTGGATCAGGAAAGACAACTGTGAGCCGCGAATTAGTGGCACGTATACCTGATAACAGTGCTATTTTATTACAACAAGATGCATACTATCGTGACCAATCTGAAAAGCCATTTGAAGAGCGGATCAAAACGAATTATGATCACCCTGATTCATTCGAAACGGACTTGTTTGTCGCTGACTTAGAGCGCTTGTTGGCTAGAGAAGCTATTGACAAACCTGTCTATGATTATGAGAAACATACACGTTCGAGTGATGTGATTCATGTGATGCCAGCTGATGTTATTATTGTTGACGGCGTTTTATTGTTTAATGATAAAAGAGTTCGTGATTTGCTTGATTTGAAAGTGTACGTTGACACTGATGATGATATTCGTTTCTTGCGACGTTTGGAACGAGATATTGAAGAACGTGGCCGCACGGTTCGTGGCGTTATTGAACAATATCTTGCGACAGTGAAGCCAATGTATCATCAATTTGTTGAGCCAACCAAGCGTTATGCTAACATTATTGTGCCAGAGGGTGGACAAAATAAAGTTGCTATTGATATGATTACCAACCAAATACTAGCTATGTTGAAAACACAATAAAAAGCGACGTTTATTTACGAACGTCGCTTTTTATTGTGCACGTGTTTCTTCAATTGTATCGCGCATCGTATCAACGACACTTTGTGTGTCTTCCGATAACTGTGAACCAACCAAAGTGAACAGGGTATCAATAATTGTGATTTGAGCTATCAATGAACTCATTGATTCACTACGAAAATTAACTTCTTCGGCTAGGGATAACAACACTAAATCTGCAAGTTTAGCAAGCGGTGAGTCTGGAAAAGATGTGATGGCAATAATTTTCACATGGTTTTCAGACAATTTTTGAGCGATTAGTAAAGTATCTTTGTTGCGTCCGGAATGGGAAATGACAACAGCGACATCTGTGTGATCAAGACGAACGGCTTGCATTAATTGAACGTCATAATCAGGATGGGCAATGACATCAATTGGTGTTCGTAAAAATTTATGGTAGGCGTTAAAAGCAACAATTGACGATCCGCCGATACCGAAAAAGCCAACCCGTCGTGCACTAATCAAACATTGCGTGGCTTGTTCGAGTTGATCAATTGTCAAGTTGTTGACAGTTGCTGCTAACGCATTTTCAGCCCCGCGAAAAACCTTTTGAGCAATGGCAACGGTGTCATCTGTGTCAACAATTTCCCCAAAAAATTCAACAGGCGATTTTTGAACAGAGATGCGGGCAAGGTCAACCGAAAAATCACGAAAAGAATCAAAACCAATTTTTTTGACAAATCGTGAAATAGTCGCTGTTGAAACACCAGAACCATCAGACATTTCCTGAATCGTGGCTTCTTGTGCCTGTGAAACATTATGAATAATATAATCAATTAATTTCTGTTCAGTCGTATTATATTGTTTGCGCTGTACCCTGAGTTGGGTAATGATGTTTTTTGCCATATTCATTCGTACTCCGATATACTAATCATACAAGATGAGAAAACATTTTTCAATAAAGGGTTGCAAACTGTAAATTATTTTCATATAATAAAAGTGTACTAAAAACACAAAAAATAAAGAGGTATGTAAACATGAAGTTTGCGATGATCGGCCTTGGTAAGATGGGCTTGAACTTGGTTAAAAACGCCGTTGATAACGGTCATGAAGTGGTAGCGTTTGATTTGAATGCTGACTTCGTTAAAGAAGCAACTGACTACTCTGCTTCAATCGAAGGTGCTTCAGACATCGATGACATGTTGTCAAAGTTGCCATCTCCTAAGGCTGTTTGGGTTATGGTGCCAGCAGGCGTACCAACTAACTCAACTATCGATACATTGATCGCCAAGATGGACAAGGGTGACATCATTATTGATGGTGGTAACTCTAACTATAAAGACAACTTGGAACAAAACAAGCGTACAACTGCTGCAGGTATCAAGTTCTTTGATGCCGGTACTTCAGGTGGTATGAACGGTGCCCGTAATGGTGGTAACTTCATGATTGGTGGCGATGACGCCGAAGCATGGAAAGTTATTGAACCACTTTTCAAGTCAATCGCTGAAGAAGATGGTTACTTGTATACAGGTCGTTTGGGATCAGGTCATTATTTGAAGATGGTTCACAACGGTATCGAATACGGTATGATGCAAGCAATTGCTGAAGGATTCGAAGTATTGGAAGCCTCACAATTTGACTACGACTATGAAGCTGTTTCAAAGTTGTGGAACCACGGATCAGTTATCCGTTCATGGTTGATGGAATTGGCTGAAGAGCAATTCGCCAAGGACCCACATTTGGATGCTATTGCTGGTCGTATGCATTCTTCAGGTGAAGGTAAGTGGACAGTGCAAGAATCATTGGATTTGGATGTTCCAGCACCAGTTATTTACTTGTCTTTGGCAATGCGTTACCGTTCATTGCAAGATGACACGTTTACAGGTAAGGTTGTTTCAGCTTTGCGTAATGGCTTCGGTGGTCACGCAATGGATGCTGCCAAGTAATAAGAATCTGTTCGTTTTCTTGGACAGAAGCTCCCAATATGGGAGCTTTTTCTGTGTTAATGCAATAATGTTCAACGTTTAACAATTATTAATTGTGCAATTTGAGGTGAACACATGGAATATATGATTGGTGTCGATTTAGGCACAACGTCAACTAAAGCAGTTTTGTTTGACGATAAAAATCAGGTTGTAACCAGTGCTAATAAAGGTTATCCATTGTATCGTGATGTACCGGATATGGCGGAAGAAGACCTAAATGAAATTTTTGATGCCCTAATTGAAGCATTAACTGATGTCGTGCGCGCTGCTGATTTAAAGGAAGGTGACAAAATTGCCGCCGTTTCATTCAGTTCAGCGATGCATTCTTTGATTGCTTTTGACAAAAACTGGAAACCACTGACACGCGTTATTACGTGGGCTGATACACGAGCAGTTAAGTATACAGAAGAACTGAAATCTAATGGTTTAGGTGCTCAAATTTATAAAAAGACAGGGACGCCGATTCATCCAATGGCACCTTTGTCAAAGTTATTGTGGCTAAAAGAAGAACACCATGATGTTTATGAAAATGCCGCGCATTATTTAGGCATCAAGGAGTATTTGTTCCACCGCTTGTTTGGTAGCAATAAAATGGATATTTCGATTGCTTCCGGAACGGGATTGTTTAATATTTTCAATCTTGATTGGGATGAACAGGCACTTGCAGTGACTGGTGTCACAAAATCGCAGTTGCCACAACCGGTTGAGCCATACGAATATGAAACAAATATGGTCGCTGAATATGCCGCGGTGATTGGTATTCCAGTAGACACACCGTTTGTTTATGGTGCTGGCGATGGGCCATTATCAAACTTGGGTGTTAATGCTGTTAAACCAGGTGTTGCAGCTATTACCATTGGTACATCTGGTGCTATTCGCGTCGTTGCTGATGAGCCAGTGATTGATCCTAAAGGTCGTACTTTTACGTACGCTTTAGATAAGGATCATTGGGTCGTTGGCGGTCCTGTTAATAATGGTGGCGATGTATTCCGTTGGGCACGCGATAACATGTTTGACGCTGAAAAATCGACTGCTGCTTTGCTAGGAGAAGACGCGTATGATTTGATGACTGAAATTGCTTCGCGCATTCCAGCTGGATCAGAAGGATTGATTTTCCATCCATACTTAGGTGGCGAACGTGCACCAATTTGGGATGCCAATGCTCGTGGTTCGTTCTTTGGACTCAATCATTCACACACACGTGCGCACATGCTACGATCAGTGTTAGAAGGTATTACTTTCAACGTATACATGGTTAGTCTGGCTTTGGAAGAGGTTGTTGGTGGACTGAAGTCAATTCAAGCCACTGGTGGTTTTGCTCGTTCGCCACTGTGGCGTCAAATGTTCGCTGATATCTTCGAACAACCAGTAACTGTACCAGAGGCATTTGAATCAGGATCATTAGCAGCAGTAATTGTTGCTCAAAAAGCGCTTGGTAAGATTGACGATTTGTACGAAATTGAAAAGTATGTTGGGGCTTCTAATACTTACCAACCAGATCCGGAAAATTTCGAGGCTTATCGAGAATTAGCACCGATTTTCATCAGATTGTCACGTCAATTGCAGACAGAATATGAAAATATTGCTAATTATCAAAGAAAACATTCTAAGTAAACAGCTAATCAAAATATTTAAGTACGGTTAAATGTTGTTGTCCGTATTAGCTTTTACTGATAACCATAAAAGGAGAAGGCGGTTTTTAAGTCGCCTATATGTACACATGGAATTCGTCATGTTGATCGTGTCCATTTTAATTTTGTTATTGTTGATTGCAAAATTAAAATTAAACACATTCGTATCACTAATTATTACTGCGTTTATTTTAGCGCTGTTGCTTGGCATGAAGCCAATGCAAATTCCGGACGCTGTCCTTGGTGCACAAGGTGTCGGAAATATTCTTGGTCCCAACTCAGTTATTTTCATCTTTGGTGGAATGATTGGTCGTTTGGTGGCCGACGCAGGTGGTTCATATCGCATTGCCAAAACATTAATTGATTGGTTTGGTGTAAAACGCTTGCAGTGGGCTGTTTTGATTGCTTCATTCATCATTGGTATTTCAATGATTTTTGGTGTTGGTATGGTCCTTTTGATACCAATTGTGTTCGCAGTTGCTATTGAAGCTGGCGTGCCATTACTTTATTTAGGTGTTTCAATGACTGCTGCTTTGAGTTCTGCCCAAGGTTTCTTACCACCACAGCCAGCACCAACTGCTGTTGCCTCAGCTTTGGGTGCTAATATTGGTATGATGTTGATCTTTGGTTTGGTCGTGTCAGTGATTACTGCGGTGGTTGCTGGGCCAATGTTTACTAAACTGGCTCAAAAATATGCGCCCGATGCTTTCCAATTTAAAACTGAAATAGAAGCGGTAGGACCAGTTAAAGAATATGATCTCAAAGCAACACCAAACTTTGGCTTGTCAGTTTTGACTTCTGTATTTCCACTAATATTTATGATTATCGCTACCGTGTATAAGCTAATATACACTGGTGGTGTTACTCCTAAAAATCCAACAATGGTTGACCAAGTGGTTGAATTTGCTGCTAATCCTGCGGTTGCTATGACAATTGCTTTGGTATTTGCTATCTTTACAATGGGTATTTGGCAGCAAAAGTCAATGACTGAAGTAGGAAAATCACTAAATGAAGGCATGTCTGCTGTCGCAGGTATTCTGTTAATTGTTGGTGGTGGTGGTGCTTTGCGTGGCGTGCTGGTTACGTCTGGTTTATCTGACAAAATTGCTACAACATTCCAAGCGGGCGGTTCAATGAGCCCAATCGCTGTTGTGCTATTTGCTTGGGCTGTTGCTGCCGTATTGCGTGTCTCAGTTGGTTCAGCAACCGTTGCTGGTATGACTGCTGCTGGTATCGTGACAGGTATTTTGGCTTCTAATCCAGGTAATACATTACTACCAGTATTTGTTGCCTTAGCAATTGGTGCCGGTTCATTGATTGCATCACACGTCAATGATGCTGGTTTCTGGATTTTTAAAGAATTCTTTGACTTGAGTGTCAAGCAAACGTTCCAAATTTGGACAGTGCTAGAAACAATTATTTCAGTGACAGGTTTGATTGTCATTTTGATTATGACAACTATTTTCGCTTAAACTGCTAAACCACCTTAAAAGGTGGTTTTTTTGATTTGAGGGAGTTTATCCCATGATAATAAGAATATAAAAATTTACATTTTATTTTCATGGGAATGTTGACACTAAGATGAGAAAATGTTAATATATTATAATAACTTTTAAGCGTTGAAGGGGATAAACATATGTCGGAATTAAATAAAAAAACAGGCTGGTTTCACAAAGCGTCGCCTGTAAGTTTTACGGAAAGTGATCGACACTTGCGCAAAACTTTGGGTGTCAAGGAAATGTTGGCGCTGGGAATTGGAACTATTGTTTCAACAGCCATTTTTACTTTACCGGGAATTGTTGCAGCTAATCATGCGGGACCGGCAGTTGCAATTTCGTTTGTTATTGCTGCGATTGTAGCTGGACTTGCGGCTTTTGCCTATGCTGAATTTGCCTCTGCTTTGCCATTTGCCGGCTCTGCTTATTCATGGGCGAATGTTGTGTTTGGTGAGGTTTTTGGATGGATAGCTGGTTGGGCACTTTTGGCTGAATATTTTATTGCTGTTGCATTCGTTGCCTCAGGGTGGTCAGCTAATTTTAAATTATTTTTAGCATCTCATCATTTAGCGTTGCCGAAAGCGTTAGCGGGATCATTTGTTGCAGGTAACGGAGGCATAATTGATATTTCGTCGTTGTTTGCAGTGTTGATTGTTGCGATCTTGCTTTGGCGTGGTACAAATACAACTGCTCGTGTAGAAAATGTATTGGTTATCGGAAAAGTTGCTGTCATTTTAATTTTTATTGCTGTTGGTTTGACAGCAATTCATCCTAGTAACTATGTACCATTTATTCCAGCGCATAAGGCTGGTACGGAATTTGGTGGTTGGACGGGCATATTCGCTGGTGCCTCACAAATATTCTTGGCTTATATTGGATTTGATTCAATTGCAGCTAACTCTGCTGAAGCAAAAAATCCAAAAAAGACAATGCCTCGTGGCATTATCGGTTCACTAATTATTGCTACCATTTTGTTTGTTACGGTTGCTTTGGTTTTGGTTGGTATGTTCCCTTATTCTAAGTATGCCAACAATGCTGCGCCTGCTGCTTGGGCATTATTGAAATCAGGGCATGTCTTTACTTCAAATCTATTGTCCATTGTCGCTTTGATTGGTATGTTCACTGCAATCATTGGGATGATGCTTGCTGGATCACGTTTGCTGTATGCTTTTGGACGTGATGGTTTGTTGCCTAGCTTCTTAGGTAAGGTTAATGATAGGGGGCTTCCCAACAATGCCTTATTGGCATTATCGGTGATTGCCATTTTGATTGGATCAGTGTTCAGTTTCACTGAGTTGGCAGGTTTGATTTCTGCTGGTACATTGATTGCCTTCATCATTGTTTCACTAGGTGTTTATGCCTTACGTCCGCGTGAAGGCAAGGATATTCAAGAACCTGGCTTCAAGATGCCATTTTATCCTGTGTTACCAGCATTAGCCGCCTTAGGATCAGGATTCATTTTTTATGAATTAGACAACCAGGCTAAGATATACGCATTTGGCTGGTTTGCCCTTGGTTTGGTAATTTATGCCATCTATGGCGCTAAACATAGTAAATTATCTCAGAATTAATATACAAAGTCCTGACATCTCAGGGCTTTTATTGTACACAAAGCACAAATGAAAGCTGTTCAATATGTCGAGAAATACGGAAATTTTAAATGAAGAAAAGGTATATTTAGCTGATGCCACACGGGTTAAATATTTTGATATCGTGATTGACCATGGTAGTGGTGCCATTATTACAGACGCAAATGGTCGCGACTATATTGATTTGTTAGCCAGTGCAAGTGCAACTAATACAGGACATGCACATCCAAAAGTGGTTGAGGCAATTACCCAACAAGCACAAAAATTAATTCAGTATACGCCGGCTTATTTTGCTAACACAACAACCGCCCAGCTGGCAAAACGTATCGCGGATATTGCACCAGGAAATTTTGACAAGCAGGTTGCTTTTGGTAATTCAGGTTCTGATGCTAACGATGCGATTATCAAGTTTGCTCGTGGATATACTGGACGGTCCTATGTTGTTAGTTTCACTGGTGCCTATCACGGCTCAACCTATGGCTCTATGTCAATTTCAGGTGTGAGTTTGAATATGACGCGTAAAATTGGTCCTTTACTTCCGGATGTGATCAAAGTGCCATATCCTGATCAAACGCAGCGCTTAGCTGGTGAAAGTGATGATGATTTTTCTGATCGGTTATTCAAACAATTTATGCTGCCATTTGAAACCTATTTGCCAGCTGATGAAGTGGCGTTAGTCATTATCGAGCCAATTCAGGGGGATGGTGGTATTGTTAAAGCACCACAACGTTTTATGACGTTAGTTTATAATTTCACGCGTGAACATAATATTGTTTTTGCTGTTGATGAAGTCAATCAGGGACTAGGTCGTACAGGAAAAATGTGGTCTATTGATCATTTTGGTATAGTGCCTGATCTGATGAGTATTGGTAAATCAATTGCCAGTGGTTTACCATTAAGTGCAGTTGTGGGACGTCGAGAAATTATGTCAAGTTTATCAGCGCCTGCTAACGTTTATACAACGGCTGGCAATCCAGTCACGGCAGCAGCAGCGTTGGCGACACTAGACGTCATAGATAAAGAACGGTTGGTTTTGCGTTCACGTGACTTAGGCAAAATTGCCAAAACATTTTTTGAAAATGCGGCGCAACGTTATCATTTTATCGGTGATGTTCGCATGTATGGCTTAAACGGTGGCATTGATATCATTGATAATCAAGGGCTACCAGACACCTATGCAACTAATCAGTTAATATACCGTATATTTGAACTTGGTGCGATTATGATTAGCTTAAGAGGCAATATTTTACGTTTTCAGCCCCCGCTAGTCATTAAGAAAGAAGAACTGACCAAAGCGTTGGCGATTATTGATCAAGCTTTTTCTGATTTAGAAGCAGGAAAAATTGTATTGCCACATAGCGATAGTCATATTGGTTGGTGATATGATATAATTAATTTGTCATTGGATATGCAGCCTTGTGTATTGTCAATTAGAAATGTGTTGGTTGATGGAAAACACACGTTTACAAGGTTGTGCTCCCAAACTAGATGTGATTGAAAAATCACCGCGTCTCGGCGTTATGAGTTATAAAGGTAAAGATCGAAGATCATTACAAATTGCGGTGGTACCACGGTAAAGCGTCCGCACTTTGTCTTGGTCTTTTTATATTAATTAAGGAGAAAACTTGTCATGAAAGAGTTGAGTTCAGCAGAAATTCGTCAAATGTTTTTAGACTTTTTTGCTTCAAAGGGGCACGAAATCGTCCCCTCAAAAAATTTGATTCCACAAGATGATCCAACACTATTGTGGATTAACTCAGGTGTTGCGACATTAAAAAAATATTTTGATGGTACAGTGGTGCCTAAAAATCCACGTATTACAAACGCTCAAAAAGCGATCCGTACCAATGATATTGAAAATGTTGGTAAAACAGCGCGTCATCATACTTTGTTTGAAATGATGGGTAATTTTTCAATTGGTGACTATTTTAAAGCCGAAGTGATTCCGTGGGCATGGGAACTGCTAACGAGTCCAGAGTGGTATGGTTTGGATAAAGAAAAGCTTTATGTCACTGTTTACCCGAAAGACCAAGAAGCAAAACAAATTTGGCAGGAAAAAACAGATTTACCAGATGGTCATATTTACGAAGTAGAAGATAATTTTTGGGATATCGGTGAGGGCCCATCAGGTCCTGATTCAGAAATTTTCTTTGATCGGGGACCAGCATTTCAAGATTTACCAGACAATGATCCTGAAATGTATCCCGGTGGTGAAAATGAACGGTATCTAGAAATTTGGAATATTGTGTTTTCACAGTTTAATCATTTGCCAGGGTTGACGGATAATTCGCAGTATCCAGAATTGCCACATAAGAATATTGATACAGGTATGGGATTAGAACGTGTCGTTTCTGTTTTCCAAAATGGTCGAACTAACTTTGATACTGATCTCTTCTTACCTATTATCCATGCCACAGAAGTTTTAACAGATGGTTTTGTTTATGATGATAGTCAAGATAGTGAAAGCAATACTAGTTTTAAAGTGATTGCTGATCATATTCGTGCCATCACCTTTGCAATTGGTGATGGTGCGTTGCCATCAAACGAAGGACGCGGCTATGTTATCCGTCGTTTACTTCGTCGAGCTGTACTGCACGGACAAAAGTTAGGCATTAAGGGTGAATTTTTGACTAAACTGGTCCCAGTTGTTGGCGAAATAATGGTGAGCTATTATCCAGAGATTTCAGAAAACACAACCAAAATTCAAAAAACAATTGCCGCTGAAGAAAAACGCTTTAATGTGACATTGGCTGGTGGATTGGCGTTATTGAATGGCGTGATTGCTGATGCTAAAGAGAGTGGTCAAAATCAAATTAATGGTCTAGATGCTTTCAAACTGTCTGATACGTATGGTTTCCCCCTAGAATTAACACAAGAACAAGCTGCTGATGCAGGCTTAACCGTTGATGTTGACGGCTATCGTGACGCTTTACAAGCACAGCGTGAACGTGCTCGCGCAGCGCGTTCCAATGACAAGTCAATGGGTGTTCAAAATGCTGTTCTAACTGATTTGAAAGTGGATTCAAAGTATGTTGGCTGGTCTAAAACAAAGGTATCAGATGCTGAAATTGTTGCGATTATTGGTCAAGATAACGCAGGGGTTGATGCGTTATTAGATGGTGCAGTTGCCAATCAAACCACGCAGGTCGTATTCGATGTTACGCCGTTTTACGCTGAAATGGGCGGTCAAGTGCCTGACTTTGGCGATGTTTCTAACCAGTCTGGTGAGCTCATTGGACATGTTATTGATGTACAAACGGCGCCAAATGGACAATATATTCATACTGTTGAAGTCATAGCTGATTTTAATTTGGGCGATCGTGTGACACTTGAGGTTGACATGGCACGTCATATTGCTGTTTCAAAAAACCATACGGCGACCCACATGCTTGATCAAGCACTGCGCAATGTGATAGGTGGGGATGTGCATCAAGCTGGTTCACTTGTAGAACCTGACTACTTACGTTTTGATTTCAACCATGATGGACCGGTTTCTGAAAATGATTTGGATGATATTGCTGCAATGGTCAACCAAGAGATTGCCAAAAACTTGCCGATTACATGGGTTGAAACAGATATTGAGTCAGCTAAAAAACTAGGCGCTGTAGCAGTGTTTGGTGAGAAGTACGGTGAAACAGTCCGAGTTGTTTCCATTGGTGACTTTAATAAGGAATTTGATGGTGGCACGCACGCCAATAGTACGGCGGAGCTGGGTATTTTCAAAATAGTAAGCGAATCTGGAATTGGCGCTGGCGTACGCCGAATTGAAGCTGTAACAGGGTTAGCAGCATTAGCATTGTATCAATCTGAAGAAAAAGCATTGAAACAAATTGCTAATGGCTTGAAAGCGCAAAAATTAATAGATACACCTAATAAAGTGAGCGAATTGCAGGCAGAATTGCGTAATACACAACGTCAAAATGAATCTCTTGCTGCACAACTAGCTAATGCTAAAGCAGGCGAGATTTTTGACGATGTTCAAATAGTCAACAATCATAGCTATATTGCAAAAGCGTTGACTGTTAATGGTATTGATGGTCTTCGACAAGTGGCCGATAATTGGAAAGAAAAGCAACCTTCTGATATTTTGGTTTTGGCATCAGCTGTAGAGGGAAAAGTGAGCTTGATTGTAGCTGCTTCACCTGAAGCGATTAAGCAAGGCATCAAAGCAGGAGATCTCATTAAATTTATTGCACCAAAGATTGGTGGCGGCGGTGGTGGTCGGCCAGACATGGCACAAGCCGGTGGTAAAAACCCTGATGGTATCATAGACGCTCTGGCGGCTGTTGCTGATTTCTTAGCTGATAAGTAATTTTTTTGTAACTTAATTGAGAAAATAATTTAGTATTATAGTGAGTAGTCAGTAACAATGTGTTAATCACATTGCATTTTGAAAAGAAAGGAGCGTGTACCATGACAGTAGGAGACGAAACGGCTGTTTTTGACTTTGGAAATCAGTTGCCTAAGGACATTCATGAAACATTAGAAATTGTGTATAATGCACTGGAAGAAAAGGGTTATAATCCAATTAACCAAATTGTTGGCTACTTGATGTCTGGTGATCCAGCATATATTCCACGTTTAAATGATGCTCGAAATTTAATCAAACGTCATGAACGTGACGAAATAATTGAAGAACTTGTACACGCCTATTTAGATAAATAATGCGACTATTAGGATTAGACGTTGGTAGTCGAACAGTGGGTGTCGCAGTAAGTGATCCCATGGGTTGGACTGCCCAAGGGGTTGAAATTATTCGTATCAACGAGGACGAAAAGCAATTTGGCTTAGAACGACTTGCTGAGATTATTAAAGAAAAGCAAGTCAAAGGTGTTGTTCTGGGTTTACCTAAAAACATGAACAACAGTGAGGGACCACGTGCCGAAGCGGCCCGTCAGTATGCCAAGATGGTTGAAGAACACTTTAATTTGCCCACAGATTTTCAAGATGAACGGCTTACAACTGTTCAGGCTGAACGTATGTTAATTGAAGAAGCTGACGTATCACGTAAAAAGCGGAAGCAAGTGATAGATAAGATTGCTGCTGAATTTATTTTGCAGAATTATCTAGATGCGAACGGCAAATTAACTAAATAACTCAAAACGCGCTGTTCTTGGTATACGGATCAGCGCGTTTACGTTATAATGAACTTATTAAAAGTTAAAGGAAATACTCATGAGTGAAAATAACCAAGAAGTACAAAAGATTACCTTAATTGATGAAAATGGCGATGAAGCGCTTTACGAAATTCTCTTCACTTTTCATTCCGATGAATATAGCAAAGATTACATTTTGTTAGTCCCAGAAGGTGTCGAGGATGATGAAGAAGTTGATATTCAAGCGTATATTTTTAATCCCGACGAAAACGGTGATGCCACTGAAGAAGAACTTATTCAAATCGAAGACGACAAAGAGTGGGATATGGTTGAAGAAGTGCTTAACACTTTCTTGGACGATGACACGAACTTTAACTAAATTAACTTAAATCTGTACCTTATAATTTTAATTAAAAAATTACGGGTACATTTTTATTGTAAAAAAATATAAAAGCCTTTAAATCAAGCTTATCAAGTGATAAACTAGTTGTAGAGAACTTTTTGTATTATACATCAAGTTGAATATTTGAAAGTATTGATTGTCACAATGTGTGGTATCAATATGTTGGAGGAATAGTTATGGTTACATTAGTGGGCATACTAGATTTAGCGCGTTTTCAATTCGCGATGACCACGATTTTTCACTTTTTCTTTGTCCCAATGTCAATAGGATTAGCTGTTGTCGTTGCGTTGATGGAAACGTTGTATGTCATCAAAAAAGATGAGACGTACAAAAAAATGACACAGTTTTGGGGTAAGATTTTCTTACTCAGTTTTGCCGTGGGTGTCGTGACAGGTATTATTCAAGAGTTCCAGTTTGGTATGAACTGGTCTGAATATTCAAGATACGTTGGTGACATTTTTGGTGCGCCATTGGCGATTGAGGCTTTGGTTGCTTTCTTTGCAGAGTCAACCTTTATTGGCTTGTGGTCGTTTACATGGGACCGATTTAAGCCAGCCATTCATTTAATTTTTATTTGGGTTGTCGCTTTTGCATCAAGTATTTCTGCTTTATGGATTTTGGCAGCCAATTCATTCATGCAAAATCCCGTTGGTTATGCAATTGACAACCACATGGGTCGAGCTGAATTAAAAAGTTTTGGCGCTCTGCTGACGAACAAGCAGCTTTGGATTGAATTTCCGCACGTTTTGGTTGGTACTTTTGTAACAGGTGGTTTTATCGTTGCTGGTATGGCAGCGTTTAAGTTGCTCAAATTAAAAAAAGGTGACAAACAAATTGATTTTTTCCGTAAGTCAATCAATGTTGCTTTAGTAGTTGGTTTAGTTGGTGTCGGTGGGGCTCTAATTACGGGTGATCAACATGCGTTTGAGTTGCAGTCAATGCAGCCCATGAAGTACGCTGCAATGGAAGGTGTTGATACAACACTGGACTCATCGAAAAGAAAAGATAAAGCACAACCTTGGTCATTGATATCAGTAACCAATCCCGCAACGCATCGTGTTATTGCCAAAATTGAAATTCCTTATGCATTGTCAATTCTGGGCAATCATTCTTTGACTGGTGGTAAAACAACTGGTACAACCGAACTGGAAAAACAGTTTGAAAAGAAATACGGTAAAACTACTGGCGGTATTAAGAATTATTATGTACCGGAAAATACGTTATTCTATTCGTTCCGTGTGATGGCGATGGGTGCTGGTTTGCTCGGTCTTGTAGCCGTCGTTGCATTGTGGTTTAATCGTAAGAAATCTAATTTGATTTTGTCGCAACGTTGGTTCTTGTGGGTAATGGGCGTCATGACATTCTTCCCATTCGTCGTTAACACAGCTGGATGGTTGGTGACCGAATTAGGTCGTTTCCCTTGGGTTGTTTATGGGTTGATGACAATTGCAGATGCTGTCTCACCAAATGTGTCTGCTGCGTCATTGTTGATTTCTAACATTATTTACTTCTTAACTTTTGCTGCTTTAGGTGGCGTCATGATTTGGTTGTCTCGACGCGTGCTTCACGCTGGTCCTGATGCAGAGGAAGAAGCGGAAGCTTCACCACGTGACCCTTATGAACATCTATCAGGAAGTGAGGTAGAAGCATAATGAGTTTTCTACAAATTTTATGGTTCATATTAATCGCTGTTTTGTGGTCCGGATTCTTATTCTTAGAGGGTTATGATTTTGGTGTTGGCATGCAGTTTGCTTTTAACGCACGAAATCAAAAAGATCGACAAGCTTTATATGAAGCCATTGGTCCTAATTGGGATGCTAACGAAGTATGGCTTTTAACTGCCGGTGGTGCGACATTTGCTGCCTTTCCTTATTGGTATGCATCGCTGTTTTCTGGCTTTTACTTACTCTTGTTTATCGTCTTGATGGCGTTGATTTACCGTGGTGTGTCATTTGAATTTCGGGAACATATGCCAACAATTCAGGGCACTCAGCTTTGGGAAAGATTGATTGCGATTTCTTCATTCATTGCGCCATTCTTCTTAGGCATGATTTTCACGGCGATGGTTTCTGGTATGCCAATGGATGCCAAAGGTAACATTTCAGCAGGATTCTTTGACTATGTTACGCCGTTCACGCTAGTAGGTGGCGTTGCAGTTGCGCTAATGAGTTATGTTCACGGTCTTAATTATACCCGTTTGCGAATTGACGGTGATTTGCGCGTCCGTGCCCTCACGCAGCTTAAAGTTTTGTATCCGCTACTTTTGGCAGGTGAAGCCTTGTTTGCTGTTTTGCTATTTTTCTACACTGATTTTTTGCAAACAAAAACATTGTGGACTTTGTTAATTCTGGTAGCAATTGTCGGAACAACCGTTTTTGGCTGGTACTTAGCCATCGGAAAGACTAAAGAAGGTGTGCCATTTGTATTGTCTGGTTTGACATTAGTGGAAGTTGTCGTCTTGCTATTTGTAGGCATGTTTCCTCGTGTAATGGTAGCAACTGACCCATTGCACAGTCTAAAAATCATTAATGCATCTTCGTCACCCTATACGTTAAAAGTAATGACCGTTGTTGTTCTAACTGCTTTACCAATTACCCTTGCTTATCAAATTTGGAGTTTCTGGGTATTCCGTAAGCGCATTGTTGCTGACAAAGTGGTTGAATAATCAAACAAAAAACGTTTACAATTAATGTGAGCGTTTTTTAGTTTAAGGAGAGTATGCTGAACAGGTTAATTTTGCAGCATGCAATAAATAATAAGATGATAGATAAAAGATTGTTTGCCGTTCCCGGCATTATAAAAATATTGGTAACTTTGGTTGTATTGACTGGATTACAAGCGTTTACAATATTGTTTCAAGGGATTTTCCTGGCCAAAATCATTGTTGCGCTATGGGAAGGTACTGATTTTATAAGTGTGGTGAGTCAAGTAGTGGTTTTTGCGATTGCTTTTTTACTTCGTCAATTGTTGGTCGTTTTTAAAAATTCATTGATGGCCCACTTTTCAGATCAGGCGGTCGAGTCTTATCGTGTACAATTACTGGCAAAGTACGCGGAAATTGGGCCAAGTGTCATTACAAAATCAGGTACTGGCAATGCGGTTACAACACTCGGTGTTGGCTTAGACAATGTCAAAAATTATTTTCAACTGTTGTTGATTAAAGTTTTCGATTTGGGCATTATTCCTTGGTTGATTTTGCTCTACATTTTTTTCTTAAAGTGGGAGCAGGGCTTATTTTTATTACTAATTTTCCCAGTGGTAATCTTATTTTTTATTATTCTTGGTTTAGCTGCGCAGAGCAAAGCAGATGCTGAGTTTGCTAATTTCAAAAATTTAAATAATCGCTTTGTGGATGCGCTACGTGGTTTGCCAACTTTGAAACAGCTTGGGTTATCGCAATCTTATGGCGCAGAAATTTACAATATTTCAGAAGACTACCGTAAAACGACAATGCGGACACTGCGGATAGCCATTACTTCAACATTTGCATTAGACTTTTTTACCACACTCTCTATTGCAATTGTGGCCGTATTTTTGGGTTTTGATCTTATGAATGGCAAAATGACACTCTTACCAGCACTATCTATTTTAGTGTTGGCGCCAGAATACTTTTTGCCATTACGTAACTTTGCAGACGATTATCATGCCACGCTAAATGGTAAAAATGCCTTAACGGATGTGTTAACAGTTATTGATATGCCAAGTGTTCCAGATCAAGAATTACTGACACTGCCTTCTTGGCAACAGGATTCTGAATTAAATTTAGCGGATGTTGCTTTTTCATATGATACGCTACCGACACTAACGAACATTAACGTTACTGCAAAAGGTTATCAAAAAATTGCGATTGTCGGTGAAAGCGGCTCTGGTAAATCTACGCTATTGAAGCTTTTGGGTGGCTTTTTGCAGCCAAATGCGGGATCGGTCATTGTCAATGGTCAATCATTGCCACACCTTACTCAGAAGAGCTGGCAGCAACAGTTTTTTTATATGCCGCAATCACCCTATATTTTTCATGCTTCTTTGCGCGATAATATTAAATTTTATACGCCAAATACGGATGATGTGACAGTTGAATCAGCTATTACACGAGCTGGTTTGTCACCCTTGGTTGATGATTTGCCAGATGGTTTAGATACGATAATCGGTGAAAGCGGTCGTCAACTATCTGGTGGTCAAGCGCAGCGTGTAGCGTTAGCGCGAATGTTACTCGATTCCAAACGGAAAGTCCTGCTTTTTGACGAACCAACTGCACATTTGGATATTGAAACGGAAGTTGAATTAAAACAAACCATGGCGCCGATTTTAGCAAATCACTTGGTTTTCTTTGCGACACATCGTCTACACTGGTTAGATCAAATGGATTTTGTTTTAGTGATGGCAAATGGTGAAATTGTGGAAACTGGTGAACCTAAAGCACTGTTAGCCGATGAAAACAGTGCGCTTAATCATCTGCGACATGAATTGTATCGAGGTAAATTGGCATGAAAAAAATTCAAAAGTTACTTCAAAATGATCATTGGATTATGCCATTTTTACGTCAACAAAAATCGGGTTTGTTTTGGTCCATATTTTTGAGCTTCATGACGACTTTTGCAGCTGGCGCTTTGATGTTTGTTTCCGGGTTCTTAATTTCTAGGTCGGCACAACATCCTGAAAATATTTTAATTATTTATGTTCCCATCGTATTAACGCGTGCCTTTGGTATTGCGAGACCAGTCTTTCGTTACGCACAGCGTTTGGTGTCACATAACTGGGTATTGCGTATTGTGTCCAAAACAAGACGACGATTATATGAAAGTGTTGCAAGCACAGCTGGTAGCATTCGCGGTCGTATGCAGACGGGGGATATACTCAGTTTGTTAGCCGATGATTTAGATCGGTTGCAAAATCTTTATCTCAGAACACTATTTCCACTTGGTGCTGGCATCATGTTGTATATTTTTGTCAGCATTGGTTTTGGTGTTGTTAATTGGCGATTTATGTTGTGGTGGTTTTTTATATTGGCGATTATTTTAATTGTGATTCCATTGCTAAGTTTAAAATGGAATTACAATGGTGTACGGCGCCAAAAAGCTTTACAGAATCAACTTTATACTGAAGCAACAGACGCCATTCTTGGATTACAGGATTGGGTACTCTCGGGCAGGCAAGCGGATTTGGTTTCACGGCAGGGTAAAGTGATGTCAGAATTGGCTGATGTCAAAAATAAAGGCATGAAATTTGGTTGGTGGCGTGATTTCATAATTCAAATGTTGGTGTTGCTGCTAACGCTTACAACTTTGATTTGGGCTGGTAATCAATTTGCTAATGATCGTGATTTGGTCAACTATATCGCAGCCTTCACACTAGCCATATTTCCGCTGGTTGATAGCTTTGTTGGTGTCAATCAAGGCGTTAGTGAGGCCTCGTTTTATGAAGATAGTATTACACGTTTAAATCAGTTACCAGTTGTTAAAAAAATTGAAAGTGCACCAATTCCTACAAATACCACAGTAAAATTTGACAAAGTAACGTTTGCTTATGATGATAAAACAATAATTGATCACTTAGATTTGACAATACCAACAGGTGAAAAAATTGCGTTATTGGGTCGTTCGGGTGCTGGTAAAACAACAATATTAAAACTGCTAGCAGGGGATATTAAGCCATATCAAGGTGAAGTGACTATTGGGGGTCAGTCAGTTAGCCAATTACAGCCAAAAATGTCAGAATTGGTAGCTGTTTTGGACCAACAAGCTTATTTATTTGATTCAACAATCTTAAATAATGTGCGCATGGGTAATATTCATGCTTCTGATGAGGCAGTAGCAGCAGCTATCAAACAAGCTGGTTTACAACCGCTAATTGATGCTTTGCCAGAGGGATATCACACACAAATGCGTGAGGCTGGTGCTCGATTTTCGGGCGGCGAACAGCAACGGTTTGCCTTGGCGCGTATTTTATTGCAAGCTGCACCGATTGTTGTTTTGGATGAGCCAACAGTATCTCTTGACCCAAAAACTGAACATGATGTCTTGACACAAATCTTTTCAGTATTGCAAGATCGTACGATTATTTGGGTAACGCACCATTTGACAGGTATTGAAAATGTTGATAAAGTATACTTTTTAGAAGCAGGCAAATTTGTTTTGTCAGGTAAACCATCACTTCTTCGTGATGAATCAGAAAGATTTAAGCAATTACTACTAATGGATCAATATTAATGGCAAAGAAAAAGCGTCGTAAATCCAAAAAAAAGCTTCGCCACCAACGATTATTGTGGTTAATCGGTGGTCTTTTTGTTTTGGTGATTGTTGCTTCTATAGTTTCAGAAACGGTTATTTATCAGAAGCAACAAGCACAATCAGAGAATACTGACCATGAGCAAAAAGTTGCTTGGATTAATCAACTTGCGCCTTATGCCCGTGAATTGCAAGAAAAATATCATGTCATTGCCTCAATCAGTATTGCGCAAGCTATCTTAGAATCCAATTGGAATACAAGCACATTGGCGACACAATATCATAATTTATACGGTATCAAGGCAGACACAGGACAAAAAAGTGTGGTATTGCCAACTAAAGAATTTGAAAATGGGCAGTGGATCACGATTCAGGGACGTTTTGCTGCTTACAGTAGTTGGCAAGAGAGTATGAAAGCTCACGCGATGCTCTTGTATCGCGGGACTAGTTGGAATACAAACCAATATCAACACGTTTTGGCGGCAAAGGACTATGCCACTGCTGCACAAGCTTTGACACAAGATGGCTATGCGACTGATCCTTCTTATGCAAAAAAACTAATTACAATCATTCAAACGTGGCACCTCGATAGATTTGATGTGCCAACAAAATAAAAAACTAACAATTATTATCATTGTTAGTTTTTTATTTTGTTGGTTTTTCAAATTCTGATTTAAAAATGCCCATCATGAGACTATCGTGATAGCGACCTTCGGCAAAGAAATGCTGTCGCAACGTTCCCTCAGCGATAAAACCAATTTTTTTATAAATATGAACAGCTGCTGCATTTTTGACATCAACATACAGATAGACCTTGTGCATATTAAGGACTGTAAAAGCATATTCAATGCCGGCTTTCATCGCACTTTGTGCATAACCATGGCCCTGATATTTACTATGAATGATAATTTGAATTTCAGTATGCCGATGGAGTGTGTCGATATCCATTAATTCGACGACACCAATGAATGATTCGTTGTCTTCAATAACAAAGCGACGTTCAGTTTGGTCCAGAATGTGGCGATCATATAAAATCTGTAGTTCATCAAATGAAGAATAAGGTTCTTCAAACCAAAGTGCCATGACGCGACGAGAATTTTCCTGTTCATAAATATAGGGTAAATCTCTTTTCTCTAATGGTCTAAGTTTCATTTTTGATACACTTTCTTTTGTTTTGTCCATAAAATAGGATTTGGTCACTCATAGTTTAACACAAATTGATATTTTATCATAACGGGTAATAAAAAATCCTGATGCAGTGAATAGAGATATCGGCCTATTGGTGGTAAAATAGAAAGAGCTAATTTACAGATAAAGGACAACAATATGCCATTAGAAACACTTGTTTCAGGAATGAATGATCGACAATCAGAAGCAGTACAAACGACGCAGGGACCATTATTGATTATGGCGGGTGCTGGCTCAGGAAAAACGCGTGTGTTGACACATCGTATCGCACATCTCATACAAGATTTAAATATTTATCCTTGGCGCATTTTGGCAATTACATTTACTAATAAAGCAGCACGAGAAATGCGTGAAAGAATTGCCCAACTTGTTGATGCTGAAGTAGCAAAAGAAATTTGGGTTTCAACATTTCATGCCTTAGCAGTACGGATTTTGCGACGTGATGGTGAAAATATTGGCTTATCACGTAATTTCACCATCGTTGATACTAGTGCGCAGCGTACTTTGCTCAAAAGGGTGATTAATGATTTAAATCTTGATACAAACCAATATGATCCCAGAACAATTTTAGGGACAATTTCCAATGCCAAAAATGATATGCTGACACCTAAAGCCTATGCAAAACAAGCCGGCAATGTATACGAAGAAACAGTAGCAGAAGTATATGCAGCCTATCAATCTGAATTGCGTCGTGCACAAAGTGTGGACTTTGATGATTTGATTATGCTGACAATCGATTTGTTCAATCAAGTACCAGATGTATTGTCAAAATATCAAAATCAATTTGAGTATTTACACGTCGATGAGTACCAAGATACAAATGATGCGCAATATACAATTGTTAATATGTTAGCCAAGAGGTCACGTAATTTGGCCGTGGTTGGTGATGCAGATCAATCGATTTATGGCTGGCGTGGCGCTAATATGAATAATATTTTAAATTTTGAGAAAGATTATCCTGACGCCCATACCGTCATGTTAGAGCAAAATTATCGGTCAACACAAAATATTTTGGACGCCGCCAATGCTGTTATCAATAACAATAATGAGCGCATTGATAAAAATTTGTGGACCGAAAATGGTAAGGGTGACAAAATAACTTATTATCGTGCCCAAAGTGAACGTGATGAGGCTAATTTTGTTTTGTCAAATATTCAAAAAATGCGACAAACGGAAAAAATGGCGTACAGTGATTTTGCTGTTTTGTATCGTACTAATGCCCAATCACGAGGTATTGAAGAAGCTTTAGTTAAAGCTAATATGCCATATACGATGGTAGGTGGGCATAAATTCTACGAGCGTAAAGAAATTTTAGATATTATGTCGTATATGAATTTAATCACCAATCCATCAGATAATGCTGCGTTTGAACGTATCGTGAACGAACCCAAACGAGGCATTGGCGCAACTTCAATTAATCGTCTACGTGCTTTTGCCAATCGTATGGATTTATCCTATATGGGTGCCATTGAAAATATTGAGCTAGCGCCCGAAATTACTGCAAAAGCCGCTTCAAAGTTGATTAGTTTTGCTGAAATGATGCACAATCTGCGTCAACAAGCTGAGTTCTTGAATGTTACTGAATTAGCAGAAATGGCGATGACAACCTCTGGCTATCGCAAAATGTTAGCAGAAAAAAATGATCCAGAAAGTCAAGGACGTTTAGAAAACTTGGAAGAGTTCTTGTCAGTTACCAAAGAATTTGATGCTAAATACAATCCCGATGATCCTGATTCAGTTGATCCAATGACAGATTTTCTCGGTTCAACTGCTCTGATGAGCGATTTGGATGATTTTGAAGAAGGTGATGGCGCAGTGACATTAATGACACTACACGCTGCCAAAGGTTTGGAGTTCCCTGTTGTATTTCTTGTCGGCATGGAAGAAGGTATTTTCCCGCTATCGCGTTCAATGATGGATGACGATCAACTTGAAGAAGAACGCAGGTTGGCTTATGTGGGTATTACACGTGCAATGAAAAAGTTGTTCTTAACAAACGCTTATTCACGCTTACTTTATGGTCGTACACAATCTAACGAAGCGTCGCGTTTCATTGATGAAATATCACCTGAACTACTCGACATGGTTAATAGTGGATTTAATAGTTCTGCTAGTCTAGACCGCCATTTACCGTTTGACAATCGTACGCAACGCGCCACGGCAACAACCTATAAAGCAAGTCCTGTAACAAAAACGACATCAGGCACAACTGGAGCTGATCAAACACCATGGCGAGCTGGCGATAAAGTGTCACACAAGAAATGGGGCATTGGGACAGTGGTCGCCGTTTCCGGAGACGCCCAAGATCAAGAATTGAAAGTAGCTTTTCCTTCTGAAGGGGTTAAACAACTTTTGGCAGCTTTTGCACCAATTACACGTGCCGAATGACAAAAATTATTATTATTAGAGGGAATTCTGGAAGTGGTAAAACCACGTTAGCACAAGCTTTGCATGATCAGTGTGATAGTAGTTTTCTAATTTCACAGGATGTTGTTCGCCGACAGATGCTGCAAGTCGACGATCATGCAGGCAATTTAGCCATTAATTTGATGGCGGAATTAATTGAATTTGGACGATTGCATGTTGACGTTGTGATTTTGGAAGGTATTTTACGTCAGGATGTATACAGGGAATTATTACAATCTGTCCTAACAAAATTTGATATTGTTATACCAGTTTATTATGATTTGCCGCTGACAGAAACAATCAGTCGTCACCGAACAAAACGATTTGTATCATTTACAGAGTCAGATGTTGCCAAATGGTATCGAAAAAACGATTATCTTGGATGGCCGGACGAAATAATTTTCAATCAAACAATCACGTTGAAACAAGCCATGGCAGCAATTATGCAACGAATCAATCATCAGTGAGGTAGGAAATGTTACCAGAATTTACACCAATCGAAAAAATGACCACAGAGACAGCGCAGCAGGAAATTGCGCACTTACAGACCGAGTTAATAAATTACGGCGTTGCCTATTATGAAAACGATGAGCCCTTGGTTGAGGATCATATTTACGACACACTATATGCACGACTTGTTGCATTAGAAAGTGCATTTCCTCAATTTGTAACACCAGATTCCCCAACACAAAATGTTGGTGGTGCCGACACTAAATCGGAACTGGCCAAAGTCACGCATCCTGCGCCAATGTTGTCACTCGGGGATGTGTTCAGTTTGGCAGAACTCGAGGAGTGGGATGAGCGTACGACTAAATCATTGGGATTTCAATCGGCGTACAATTTAGAACTCAAAATTGATGGCTTAGCAGTGGCACTCACCTATGAACAAGGCAAACTCGTACAGGCCTCAACACGTGGTAATGGTGTTGTTGGTGAAGATGTCACGCGTAATGTGAAAACAATTAAATCAGTGCCACAAACGCTGACAGAGCCACTCACCATTGAGGTACGTGGTGAAATTTATATGCCGAAAAAAAGTTTTGCTAAGTTGAATTTGCAACGCGAAGCGGATGGATTAGAGCCCTTTGCAAACCCTCGTAACGCGGCTGCTGGCTCATTGCGCCAATTAGACGTAAATATCACGAAATCACGTGAATTGTCTGCGTTTGTTTATTACACAGCTGAACCGGAAGTTTTGGGTGCGACGACACAAAGTGGCGCTTTAGAGCGATTTGCATCACTTGGGTTACCAACCAATCGACAAAACCGTGTGATACCAAAAATGGTAGATATTGCTGACTATATTTCAGAGTATACTGCTAAGCGTGATGAATTAGCATACGGGATTGATGGTGTAGTTGTCAAAGTTGACCAACTAGATTTGCAAATTGATTTAGGCAATACGGTTAAAATCCCTCGTTGGGCAATTGCCTATAAGTTTCCGCCAGAAGAAGCTCTTACGGTGGTCAGAGACATTGAATGGACAGTTGGTCGAACTGGTGCTGTGACACCGACTGCTGTGATGGATCCGGTTCAGTTAGCCGGCACAACAGTGCAACGCGCCAGTTTGCATAATCCTGATTATTTGAATGAAAAAGGGGTGCGAATTGGTGATACTGTGACACTTCACAAAGCTGGTGATATCATTCCAGAAATCGGGCAAGTGATATTAGATAAGCGACCAATTGATAGTACCATCTATGAAATTCCCACTTTTTGTCCAGCCTGTCAATCGGAATTAGTCCATATTGAAGGTGAAGTTGCCTTGCGTTGCATTAATCCATTTTGTTCAGCTCAAATTCAAGAAGGGTTAACGCATTTTGCTTCGCGCAATGCGATGAATATTGATGGCATGGGGCCACGCGTTATTGGTCAATTATTGAAAGCAGATTATATTAAAGACGTTGCTTCAATTTATCGATTAGAGTTGTCACAACTTTTAACGCTAGACAAATTTAAGGAAAAATCTGCAACTAATTTAATCAATGCGATTGCTCAATCAAAGAATAATTCGTTAGAACGTTTGTTGTTTGGACTAGGCATTCGTATGGTTGGGGCAAAAGCGGCACGGTTAATTGCCGAAAAATTCAAAACACTCACCGAAATAGCAAATGCCAATGTTGATGAAATTTCGGCTATTCCTGGAATTGGTGAAGCAATTGCTCATTCGTTAGTACAATACTTTAGTATGCCTGCTGCACACCAGCTTCAGCAAGAATTAACAGATGCAGGTGTTAATCAAATTTATTCATCTGGCGTAGAAGTTGATGAAAATTCGTTTTTTTATGGCAAAAAGGTCGTGTTAACTGGTAAACTAGAACAGAGTAGTCGTCCGGTTGCGACTAAGTGGTTGCAAGATCATGGTGCTAGTGTTGCTGGGTCTGTTTCAGCAAAAACAGATCTGCTCATCGCTGGCGGCGCTGCTGGTAGCAAGTTAGAAAAAGCAAACGAACTGGGCGTCTTGGTTTGGACAGAACAAGCATTTGTTGATGCACAGTTAAAAGAGGATAACAAGTCATGAAACGCATTAGTTTCCGAATTTATATGATAATTGCCGTGGTAGTTTTGGCAGTGGCGGTTGGCGCATTATATTTTTTTAATGCCAATCGGGTTACACCAACAACGACTAAAAAGTCTAGTGGCGTACAAATTACACAGAGTACACCGGGGGAGTACCAAACGGTCATTAAGAATGGTCGATATTTGGTCAGTGCTGCACGAGGCATTACTGCTTCTTCTGAACCAAACAGTCTTGATGTTAAAAACTTTGAATCTTCTTTACTAGATTTGGCAAAAAATCACTTTAAACCTAGTCGTTATATTTTTCAAGAAGGACAATATTTGGGTTCATCCCTAGTGACAGATTTATTGGGACGTAAAAGTAGTAGTGACACCATTGGTCTTAACCCAGAAGATAACGGTAAAACCGATAGTTCACGAAACCCGATTTATGTACAGACATTGACTGAGCAAGACTTTATGGTCAAAGACGGCGATAATTTGAAACTGTCGGGTATGATTATTGGTGTTGCCATGAACACGCAAGATGAATATCAAAAAGAACAGTATGGTGCAACCTATACGCAGAATATATCTGAGGCGGATCGTGTTGCTTACGGTAAAAAAGTTGCCGCACAAATTCTTAAGCAAGTACGTGAACAAAAAGGTGTAAGTGATGATACGCCTATCGTGATTGCAATGTATGCTAATTCACAAGCAGATTCACTTGCACCAGGTAGTTTCTACGCACAGACAACAAGTGATAAAGGAACAACAATTGAAAAATGGTCAGATATTGACGACCAATCCATTGTGTTACCGAAAGAAGCAACTGATACCTCAAAGTTGGGATCAGTTGCTAATACGGGTTTTGCTAATTTTAAAAATGATGTTGCCAATTTCTTCCCAAATATAGCAGGCGCGACAGCTGTAGCTGACTTCAAGAACGGCACATTGTCAAGCATGACTGTGAATGTTACAACGCAATTTTATAGTCAAACTGAAATCGAAAGTTTCACAACCTATATTTCACAATCGGCCCTGAAGTATTTACCCAGCAATGTACCAATAAAAATTATAGTGCAAACAGCAAATGAAATGCAGGCAATTTTGATTCGTAAATCTGGTGAAAAAACTTTTACAACAACGCTATTAGATTAAAAAAGAAGCAAAGTAGAAATACTTTGCTTCTTTTTTTATAAACGGTCAATATACACACCGTTTATCCAACCCTTAGTAGCTAATTTTAACCATACGACACCGTTAGCATCATGCAACTCATCTGAAATAGCCACGAAGTCGCCATCTAGAACACTGCCAACAGGTAATCCGTATGGGGCTTCAAAAACTTCCGTTGATTGTCCTGGCAGAAAGTTAACAATCGCATTAGGTTGATCATTTTCAACCTTTTCAGGATTATTGAAATAATTGACATTTGTTTGATCTGGTGCGTTATCTGATAGCGCCATTTGACTTGCGTCGTATCTTAACCAGTGATGATCACCTATCTGATACCAAAATTGACCATTACTAGTAATGACGCGAAGGTGAGTGCTCCAATATTCTTTCGGAGAAATTGTGGTGCTAATTGGACTAAGATCACTAGGCGTGGGATAAACTGGCAGTTTGGTTAACGTTTCTACAAACATATCAATACGGTGTACAGCTCGCCAGTCATTAGGACGATAATATAAGACTGCTGTTTGTGGTAAATTACCAAAAACCCCTGTCAATTGACCAGAGCTATCAACATATTCATATTGTTTAATCGCGACAGGTGATACGTGGTAATCATTGCCAGATTCTCCGTCTAATCGACGTGGTTCCTGTAATAGTTCACCCGTTGCAATATCTTTATCGTAAACCCATACGGGTGCAGTATTTGCCATAGAATAATCCCCTTTGAATATGTCACCATTATATCACAAACAAAAAAAGACCCGCAGGTCTTCAATTTACTTTTCAATTCGGGCTGGCTCGTTTTGAACTTCGTTAATGGTAAAGTCTTGGTCTTGCCAATCGGCATACAATTGATGGACATTTGGATGAGCCAGATAATAATCAGCAATGCCATCGGCAATTTTGTCTTGTAACACTCGCCGCAACGGACGAGCACCCATTGAAGGATCATATCCTAAAGATACTAACTGCTTTTTTGCAGAATCACTCACTTCAATGTGTAGACCGTTTTCTGATAAATTATCGTTCATATTGTGCAACAATAAATCAACAATCTTAAGCAAGTCATCCTGTGATAGGGGTTGAAATTCAACGATATCATCAAAACGATTCAAAAATTCAGGTCTAAAATAATTTGCTAGACGCTGCATCAGTCGATTTTGAGTGTCCGCTTGTGCAAAGCCAACAGGTGAATTACCAGTATCTGTTGAACCGGCATTAGATGTCATAATAACAATTGTGTCCTTAAAGCTAACCACGTGACCTTGGGCGTCTGTCAAGCGACCATCGTCTAGAATTTGTAAGAACATATTCATAATATCGGGATGTGCTTTTTCAACTTCGTCAAATAGCACCAGAGAATATGGGTGACGGCGAACCTGCTCAGTAAGTTGACCGGCTTCTTCATAACCAACGTACCCCGCAGGCGCACCAATCATTTTTGAGGCAGTGTGTTTTTCCATGTATTCTGACATATCAAAACGAATCATTGCATCTTCACTGCCAAACATTTCTTTGGCAAGCTGCTTTGCAGTTTCGGTTTTACCGACGCCGGTTGGACCGACAAATAAAAATGAGCCAATAGGGCGACCCGATTTTGTCAAACCAATCCTGTTTCGGCGCACTGCTTTAGCGACAGTTTCAACAGCATTTTCTTGACCAATAACGTGTTTGGACAAATTTTTATCCAGATCTTGTAGTTGATTGGCTTCATTTTCTTTCAATTCGCCAACCGGAATATCTGTTTTTTCTTCAACGATATCTAAAATGTCTTTTTCATTAATGTTTTGTGGTTTCGACATTTCGGGATGTGCCTCAACTTGTGCTTTTTGTGACTCGAGTTGATTCACTTGATCACGCCAATAACTAGCTTTTTCAAAATCTTCCTTGTCAATTGCTTCTTGCTTGAGACGATCGGCGGCGTCGATTTTACCTTGAATCGTTTGTGGATCAGCAACATTCATAGTTAAGTTTTTACGTGAACCAGCTTCATCAATCAAGTCAATGGCCTTGTCGGGTAAAAAACGTTCTGGAATGTAACGATCGGATAAATCAACGGCAGCCTTTAAGGCATCATCTGTGTAAATGACATGATGATAATCTTGATATCGTTGGCGAATTCCTTGCAAAATTGTGAGTGTTTCTTCTTTAGATGGTTCTTCAACTTGGACTGGTTGAAAACGGCGAGCGATTGCGCCATCTTTTTCAATTTTACGATACTCATTTAAGGTGGTGGCACCAATTAATTGAAATTCACCACGAGCCAGAGCTGGCTTTAAAATATTGCCAGCATCCATTCCGCCCTCTGCGTTACCAGCGCCCATAATTTCATGAATTTCATCGATAAATAAAATGACATCATCATTGTCAGTCACTTCTTTCATCAATTGTCGCATTCTTGCTTCAAATTGCCCACGCATGCTCGTTCCTTGAACCAAAGCTGACATGTCGAGACGAATAACTTCTTTTTGTTGAAGCTTATCGGGTACTTTTCCTGCCACAATAGCTAAGGCCAAGCCTTCAACAACTGCTGTTTTACCAACTCCAGGCTCACCAATAAGTACGGGATTGTTTTTTGTACGTCGATTTAAAATTTCAATTGTTCGTGATACTTCATTGCCACGTCCAATAACGGGGTCGAGCTTACCGTCACGAGCTTGTTGAGTTAGGTTAATGCCGTATTCATCCAGCAATTGATGTTTGCTATTTTTATTCTTTTTTGATTGTGTATTTTGTTGACCTTGAACCTGTGCCATTTGCTCGTTCATAGCGCGGAACATGTCGTCTAAGTTATTAAAACCAAAGGGATCTTGTTGTGCCATATTTACTATATGTATGGCTTGTACGATATTGAAAGCCATACTCTCCTTTCATAGGTTATAAGACTATTATAACATAAAGCAAGCAAAAAAGTTCATTGAATTAGCACTCTGTAATAATGAGTGCTAAAAATAAAACGTGTTACAATTGTAGTTGAGGTGAAACATGGATTACACAATAGCATTGAATGACTTGCGTGATGGCAAGATAGATGAAATTAAAATCAACCCCGAGAACTTTCCAGCATTCCAAAAGGCGTGGGCGTTATTTGCGTACCAAAATGCGATTCGAGGTGTTGCACACGCCCACGGTCAGGTGACGTATGTCCGTGCAAATTAGTATACGAAAAGCAGGTTTTTTATGCTACAATGTTATAAGTTAAGTAAAAAATAATAGTATTTTAAATGGCAATTAAAGGGGCAGTGACGTGGCATTTTCATTTGGACAACGCAATGTCGGTATTGATTTAGGTACCGCAAACACTTATGTATATATTGAAGGTCGTGGCATTGTTTTGCGTGAGCCTTCAGTTGTCGCGCGTAACACTCAAACAAACGAAGTAGTTGCAGTCGGTTCAGAGGCAAAAGATATGTTGGGTCGCACACCAGCTAGTATTGCGGCTATTAGACCAATGCGAGATGGTGTTATTGCTGACTATGATACAACAGTTGCAATGATTCGTTATTATTTGCAAAAAGCCCTTGGGGGTCGTATAGGTAAGCCATATGTTACCATTGGTGTACCTTCTGGCGTGACAGCAGTTGAACGGCGTGCTGTAATTGACGCTGCTCGCGTTGCAGGTGCACGCGATGCCTACGTTATTGAAGAACCTTTTGCCGCTGCCGTTGGAGCAGGGTTGCCCGTTATGGATCCTACTGGTTCAATGGTTGTTGACATGGGTGGTGGTACAACGGATGTTGCGACAATTTCTCTAGGCGGTATTGTATCGAGTCGCTCAATTCGTATTGCTGGTGACAAGTTAGATGAAGCAATTGCCAATTTTGTACGTAATAAGTACAACGTTACGATTGGTGAACCAACTGCCGAACGCTTGAAAATTGAAATTGGTGCTGCGTCACTAGATTTGGCGCGTACTTTACCCAATGCAACCGTACGTGGTCGCGATTTGCTGACAGGATTACCAAAAACAATTGATGTTACAGCGGAAGATGTTGCTGCTGCTATTCAAGAGCCAGTGCAAGAAATTGTTGCAGCTATTCGTGAGACTTTGGAATCAACACAGCCTGAGTTGGCAGCTGATGTGATTGATCACGGAATGGTTCTAACTGGTGGCGGGGCATTGTTGCGCGACATGGATAAAATTATTCAGGAAGCGACTAAAGTACCTGTTCTGATTGCTAACGAACCACTAGATGCTGTGGCGATTGGTACTGGAGAGGCATTAAAGTCAATTGATGTCATGCGACAAAGTTAATCTTAATTTTGTGTTTTAGAGCGTGGCGCTTGCGCTACGCTTTTATATTTTTAAGTTATTTTGCGGTTAGTGGCATACGCTGCTACTTCACGTTTTGGGGAAAAACATGAAAAAAATATTTTCATCACGTACTGTAGTCACATTGATTGTTAGCATTATTGTGATCGTTAGTTTAATAGCAGGATCAAATTGGTGGGCTAAACGCACAAATACGCCCCCTTTTTTGCAGAGGTTTGGGAATGATTTGGCTGGGGGCGTCAGTCGCGTTATTGCTGTTCCTACAACGGCAATCGGTCGGACAGCCAACAGCATTGGAAACTTGCTTGATACTTTTGAAGAAAATAAAGCCTTAAAAGCAAAAATTGATGCTTTTGCGCAAGACAAAGTTAGGCTTCAAACTGTAGAAGAAGAAAATAAGTCTCTTAAAGAACAGTTAAAATTGAAAGCAACGTTAACAGATTATAAAACAATATCAGCTGTAACAATTAGCCGCTCGCCAACTACCTGGCAATCACAGCTTGTTATTAATCAGGGTTCGAACGCTGGCTTAAAAAAGGGTATGCCGGTTCTTGCTGGCGCTGGTATTATTGGACGTATTAGTGAAGTTAATACCACTAACTCAAAAGTCGCTTTAATTTCTGATACAAGTTCTGATGCTAATCGATTTGCTATCACTATAAAAGGTGACAATGGGGATGTTAATGGCATTGTAACAAGCTTTAATCGTGAAAAAAATCAGTTGATCATGGGACAGGTGACTTCTGATAATAAAATCAAAAAAGGTGACTTAGTCGAAACATCGGGACTCGGTGGTGTTATTCCTGCTGGTTTATACGTTGGAAAAGTTGCTAAAGTCAGCACTGATGATTATGGTTTGTCAAAGAAAATCTATATTGAACCAGCTGCTGATTTGGGCAACATCACGACGGTGATGGTTGCAGTTTCTCAGATTGGAGCAAACTAATGGCTTTTTGGCAACTAACAAGATTACGTGTCATTTATCCGATATTGTTGATATTGACATTATTTATTGATGGGACATTGATGTCAGGATTAGGTGGCATATTAACACATTTTCCATGGCATGTTTTACCTACCCTCACACTAGGATGGGCGTTTCTGGGTGTACAGTTTGATGTTGACAATGACTTGCCACTATGGTTTTATGTTGCGCTTGTGGGTATTTTGTTTGATATGTACTATACTGGCATTTTTGGTACTTATACGTGCGCATTCTTGGCCGCAGTCGGAGTCATGAAGCAGCTTCATCGTATTTTAGATGAAAGATTATTAAGTGGATTATTTCTCTATTTAGCTGGATTAGTGGTGTATTTATTCATCACCTATTTTGCCGGTTTTATCATTGGACTAGCTAATATTAGCTTGTTGACGTTCTTGATGTATGAAGTGCTACCAACAGTCTGTCTAAATGTTGGGTTAGCAGCTGTGGTTTATTATCCGATATGGTCTTTTTTTCAATTTTTGCGTTGACAAATTAGATAATCCTAGTATAATTAGAAACATATAATAAAACGTTGAGCGAAAGAGTAATTTTTCATAGTATTAAGAGAGTTTGCGGTTGGTGTGAGCAAGCAACTATGATTGATGAACCACATTCGCGAGTGAATGATTGAATTGAGTAGGTCATGCCGGTGATGCCCGTTATTGCATACAGTCTTTGACTGATTGAGGTGTTGACAGTGATGGCAACATAATCAAGAGGTGGTACCGCGTTAAACGCCCTCTAAATACTAATTGTATTTAGAAGGCGTTTTTGTTTAGTAGTAGATTGACTGATTGAGAAGTTTTGTGTGAACAAAACTTAAACTTGGGGTGGCACCACGCTTTAGCGTCCTCTTGCAATGATAAAATCGTTGTAAGAGGACGTTTTTCGTTTTATGATATATCAAAATTATAATTAATTTCTTAAAAGGAGTACAGGACATGAGTTATTTAGCGACAATATTACCGAGTTTGTTATCAGGTTTGAAAATGACATTGGGGATTTTCTTTCTAACTATTGTTGGATCAGTACCATTGGGGATCATTGTTTCTTTGGGATTGAAATCACAATATTTCACTATCAGATGGTTAATTAATGGTTATATTTGGATTATGCGTGGAACACCATTATTGCTTCAGTTGATTTTTATCTATTATGGTCTAGGCATGATTGGGGTAACATTTCCTCGTTTTGAGGCAGCAATAATTGCATTTATTATTAATTATGCAGCTTATTTGGCGGAAATATTCCGTGGTGGGTTACAGGCGATACCCGTTGGACAATATGATGCTGCCAAAGTATTAGGATTCAACAAGTTTCAGACATTTTTCAAAATCATTTTGCCGCAAGTGATTAAAATTGTAGTTCCGTCATTTGGTAATGAAGTGATTAATTTAGTTAAAGATACGTCACTTGTTTATGTTATTGGTCTAGGTGATATGCTTCGGGCCGGAAATATTGCTGCAAGTCGTGATGTGACATTGATGCCATACTTGTTAGTTGGTTTGATTTATTTATTAATGACTGCAATCGTGACGCTGCTATTACGTCGTAGTGAAAAAGTACTAAATACTTGGAGGTAAGCCGATGTTAACCATTAAAAATTTGACCAAAATGTATGACCAAAATGTCATCTTCAAAAACCTAAATCTGACAGTGCAAGAGGGTGAAGTTCTCAGTATTGTCGGGCCATCTGGTATTGGAAAGACAACTTTGATTAAAATAATGGCAGGATTAGAGCCTGCCAATGGTGGTGAAATTACAATCAACAATGAAGCAATTAGTATAGATGGTGAGCGATCAGACGCTAATATTGGGCTCATTTTTCAAGATTTTAATCTGTTTCCTAATTTTACAGTAATGGATAACATTACTTTGGCACCTGTTAATGTCAATAAAGTGCCAGCTGAAAAGGCTAAAGAACAAGCCTTATCACTTCTGGAGTCACTGGGTATGGTGGACAAAGCGGATTTATATCCATATCAACTTTCAGGTGGTCAAAAGCAACGTGTTGCAATTGCGCGGGCATTAGCAATGAATCCTAAAATATTAGCCTACGATGAGCCCACTAGTGGTCTTGATGAATCATCTACGAAACAAGTAGCAGAAGTTGTGAAAACATTAAAGTCTCGTGGTGTAACGCAAGTGATCATTACTCATGATCAATTTTTTGCAGAGATTGTCTCTGATCGTATCTTTGATTTTGCTAAGGAGGTGGCACGCTAATGCCGAGTCTGAAAAAGAAAATTATTGTCAACAGTTTTGTTGGATTACTTTTTGTGGCTGTCGTTGTGTGGGCGGGTCTCGCGCTATCGCGACCATCACAAACAAACACGAGCAGTAATCAAACGACTGTGCAGACTGATGAGTGGTCGAGAATTAAAAAAGCTAAACAGATTACGATCGGATTAGATGATACATTTGTACCGATGGGTTTTCGTGATAAAAATGGTAAACTTGTCGGGTTTGATGTTGATCTTGCTAACGCAATTTTCAAGAGCATGGGCATAAAAGTTAAATGGCAACCAATCGATTGGTCAATGAAAGAAACAGAATTGAATACTGGCAACATTGACGCAATCTGGAACGGTTACACTATTACGGCAGCCAGAAAAAAGCAAGTCGCATTTTCCACCCCATATCACAAGGCCACACAGGTTTTGGTAACGTTGAAAAAAAATAATATTAACAGTTTTGCTGATATGAAAGATAAGGTTTTAGGCGATCAAACTGCTTCAAGTGGTGATGAGGGATTTAATAAATATCCAAAGGTCTTAAAACAATATGTCAAGAATAATTCTGTTGTAGGATACGATACCTTTGATAAAGCATTCAATGATTTGAACGCTGGACGGATTGATGGTCTATTGATTGACGAAGATTATGCCCGTTACTATGTCGCACATCAGGCTAATCCAAGTGATTATACAGTGACCGTTGGGGATTTTCCAACTGATCATACAGGTGTTGGATTCCGTAAATCAGACAAGGCGCTTCGAAAGGCTGTTGACAAAGAATTAGCGATTTTTGAAAAAGATGGTCGTTTACAGAAGTTGAGTACAAAGTGGTTTGGAAAGTAGTTAAAATCATGAAAGCGCCGAATTGGCGCCTTTTTTTGTGTTAAAATATGATTATGCCTAAATCAGTTTAACGGGGGAGATATGCTTAGAGATTCATTTTGGATTATGATAATTTTTACCTTAGTTGTCAATACGATAGTAGCTTTTATTACAGTTTTTCGCCAGAAGCGAGATATTGCGACAATTTGGGCATGGATGTTAGTATTGCTTTTTCTACCAGTAATTGGATTTGCTATTTTTTTCCTAGCGGGCAGTCGTATCTCCAGTAAAAAAATTTTTCGTTTGAGAACACAAGAGCAACGTGGTCTTGAACAAATTGCGATTAACCAACGTCATCAATTGGCTGATATTGAAACATTATTGCCTATTCCTGAAAGCGCTAGCGAGCTATTGGGTTTATTTTTGACTTCTGACAAATCTGTATTAACACGTGGTAACAAGATTACGACATTCACTAATGGTGAAAGTAAGTTTGAAGCTTTATTTGACGATATACGTATGGCAAAGGAACATATTCATTTAGAATATTTTACGATTTATGATGACACCATTGGTAATCAGTTAATTGATTTGTTAACCAAAAAAGCCAGTGAAGGTGTTGAAGTGAGAGTTATTTTTGACCAGTTTGGTTCTCATGGGCAGCATGTTGACATGTATAAACGGTTACGGGCTGCTGGTGGGGTAGCCGTACCCTTTTTGATGCGTCGTTTTCAAGTTCTGACTTTGCGTTTTAATTTCCGAAATCACAGAAAGATTGCAATAATTGACGGAAAAATTGGTTACATTGGTGGTTTCAATGTTGGAGATCAATATTTAGGCAAATTCAAAAGATTTGGCAATTGGCGTGACACACATACCAGAATTTCTGGTGATGCGGTATTGTCACTACAAAGTCGTTTTTTGATGGATTGGAATGCCACAGCTGAAGGCAAAGAAATATTGACACAAACGACAGCGTATTTTCCTGAAAATTTTTCATTACCGGGTAAATCTATGATTCAAATTGTTTCAAGTGGACCTGATAATGATATGAAGCAAATTAAACAAGGTTTTATGCGGATGTTTGCTTCTGCACGAAAAAAAATAATGATTCAAACACCTTATTTTATTCCTGATTCACCAGTTTTAGAAACATTGGAAATTGCGATTTTGTCAGGCGTTGAGGTTTGCTTGATGATTCCAAGCATGCCGGATCATCCGTTAGTTTATCGTGCAACTCAGTACTATGCAAAGGAATTAATTGACTTAGGAGCGACTGTTTATCGTTATGACGGTGGCTTTCTACACAGTAAAGTGGTGATGATTGATAATGAGGTGGCCACAGTGGGATCTGCTAACATGGATATTCGCTCGTTTTCACTTAATTTTGAAGCTAATGCGTTCATTTATGATCCCGAATTTGCGGTACAATTAGAGGAACTCTTTATAAAGGATATTGAGGAATCAACACTTTTGACAGCGGATTATTTTGATCAACAGTCTGTCTGGATGAAATTCAAGCAAAAGTTTAGTCGATTATTCTCGCCAATATTATGAAAAAATACAGAATTAATTCAGGGGTAAATTTAGTTGTTTTACCCACCACACAATTTAAAACACTGCATATTGCCATTGATTTTGTGGCACCTGCATTAACCTCTAATATTAGTGCGAGATCGCTTTTATCTTATCTTATGGCAGTTAGTGCACGGCAATATCCGACACAACAAGACGTGGCGCAAAAAACAATTGATTTATACGGGGCACAATATCAAACTGATGTGTATCGCTTTGGTCAAACACATCATGTGCGCGTGACACTGCAATTGCCAGCTCCTGATTACGTTGATGACGGCAATGATTTGTTAGTCGATGCGTTTAGTTTTTTACAAGAAATGATTTTTGACCCGCTTCTAGATGGTCAAAAATTTGACCGAAACGTCTTTGCCAAAGAGCAACAAAGCCTGATTAATGAATTAGAAAGCATTAAAGACGATAAATCACGCTATGCAATTAGTCAATTACGAAATATCACTTACGATGTGCCAAATTTACAATCATCATCAGCAGGTGACATTGATTTGGTCAAAAATTTGACATCTGAGTCGCTCTACACTGCTTACCGGAATATGATTTCAAGTGATCTTGTTAATATTGTTGTTTTGGGTAATGTCAATGAAAGTGATGTTGAATCAATAATCAAGGACTGGTCGATTTCTCCACGAAGGCTACCAGTATTGCAGCCATTTTATCGTCAGGCGCTACGGCCAGCCACTGTTGAAAAGAAGCAATATCAGCGGGACATTAACCAAGCAATGTTGACATTAGCAATGCGTTTGAATGTACCACCGTTGGATAAACAAAGATTTGCGGCTATGGTGATGAATGCTTTGTTGGGCGGATCTCCTTTGTCTAAGTTGTTTATGAATGTACGAGAAAAAGCGTCGTTGGCATACAGCATTTATTCAAAATGGCAATATGATACTGGTTTCTTATTGATTGCGGCCGGCTTAGATGCTGACAAAGTGGTGCAAGCAGAAAAAATGATTGACGAAGAGATTCTGGCAATTCAAAACGGTGACTTTGAGGACAAGGTAGTAACCTCAATTAAAAAAAGTTTGATAAATGATTATCTCAGTCAGCAGGATTCGCCTAATAGCCAAATAGAAATTGCTTTTTCACGTTTGCTGACTGGTAGTGAGACTAGTGAGTCTGAATGGATTAGCCAAGTACAGGCGGTCACTACCAATGATATTCGACTTGTAGCAAAAAAACTTCAGATACAGAGCAGATTTATATTGTTGCCTAAGGAATAGCATGCTAGAAAAGTATTACAAACAATTAAAAGAAAAAGTATTAATCGAAACAATGCCGGATGGGTTAAATGTGGTGATGGTGCAAAAACCGGAGTACCACAAGACATTTGCTGTTTTGACAACCGACTATGGTTCACTTGATGAAAAATATCAGATAGGACATGACTCACCGAAGCAAATTCCTGCTGGCACTGCTCATTTTTTAGAACATAAACTTTTTGAAAAAGAAAATGAGGATGCGTTTACGCGTTTTGGTCAATTAGGGGCGGATGCTAATGCCTTTACAAATGCATATCAAACCAGTTATTTATTTTCTACGACGCAACATGTTGTACCCGCACTCCAGCATCTTTTGCAATTTGTCCAAACACCTTATTTTAGCGATAAAACGGTTGCAAAGGAGCAAGGCATTATTGGGCAAGAAATTCAAATGTACCAAGATGATCCAAATTGGGCTGTTTACATGGGCATCTTGTCTATGATGTATCCTGACTCGCCAATGGCGCACGATATCGCGGGTACACAACAATCTATTGCTACGATTACACCAGAATTATTATATGATGTGCACCACGCTTTTTACCAACCTAGCCAACTCACACTGCAAGTAATTGGTCATTTTGATGCACACGAAATTTTAGAAACAATTAGTCAAACACAACAATCTTTTTCAACCACCTCTTCAGAAATTAAGCGGTTAGTGCCAAATGTTCAACCACTTAGTAGTCTATCTACCACACGTCAGTTTAATATTTCACGCCCCAAAGTTGCATTTGGAATTCGCATTGATGGCAAACCATTAAACGGGACAAATATTACGAAGCGTACTTTAGCGGCAGACTTACTATTAGATTTACTTTTTGGTGAGCAAACGGACTGGTATCAAAAGTTGTATAATGAAGGTATTATTGATTCAGAATTTGACACATCTTTTGATTTAATACGAGAGTATCAGTTCATCACTATCTTCGCTGAAACAACAGCCTATCAGGCTTTAGAAAAGGCGATTCAAACGCAAACTATTCAATATCGAAGTGCGCTAAAAAATCAGGTCCACAGTTTTGAACAACTTAAACGAGCAACAATCGGTGAAGGCATACAACGCCTGAATTCACTTGAAAATATAGCACTTCGAGGAGATGATGCCTTGTCTGGGGTTAATCTTTTTGATAAGATAGAGTTGTTACAAGATTTAACATTTGATGACATTCTTGTAACAGCCGATAAAATTTTTCAGAATGCAGTGCTGCAACGATTTGTGTTGCAAAAATAGGTTTTAGGACATTTATGAGTGAAACATTAACCAATCAAATTGGCGAGCAGTTAAAAGCTGCTCGCCAAGCCAAAAATTTATCATTGGATGATATTCAGGATATTACCAAGATTCAACGTCGCTATTTGGTGGCGATTGAAGAAAACAATCTCAGCGTCTTGCCGGGAGATTTTTATGTACGCGCTTTTATTCGTCAATATGCCTTAGCTGTGGGTTTACATCCAGACGAGGTTTTAGGGGAAAAGCCACCAGTGTCGATTTCACGTAGTAGTGATTTGAGTCGTGCGCACCAAGATGATGATGGGATTATGCGCGCCGGAATTGATCACACAATGACGGCTAGGTCTAGATTGTCCAACTTTATGCCGACAATATGGATAGGTCTGCTGATTATTATTGCACTTGCGGTGATTTGGTTTGTTCTGACTCACGTTGGTACTGGGACGTCACAAAACAGTGATGGCGGGAATGTTTCTGTTTCGTCTTCGGCTGTACCAAAATCTTCGTCAAGTAACACTTCATCTAAAAAATCAAGTTCCTCAACATCTGCCTCTAGCTCTAGTGCAAAAAAGTTGGATTTGGGTTCTCCAGAAACAAATGCCAGTCTACAAACAACGATTTTTAATTTATCTGATGAGAACGCAAAAAAGCATACTGTTGTGATTAAAGCACAAAGTACAGGGACAACTGTCAAGGTTAGCGATGGGAATAACGCCATATTGTTGAATGAGACGGTTTCGGCTGGTACTGATAAAACAGTCGAAATCCCATCCGGTACGAACTCTTTCAACGTGCAATTTACCAACGTTAGCAATGCAACCTTAACTGTGGACGGTGAATCTGTACCAGTAGATGGTGCGACAACTGCTTTTTGGAATGTGTTATTTAATCTAAATAAATAGAAGGATGTCCCATGAATTTACCTAATAAATTAACCGTTTTTCGTATTATTTTAATTCCGATTTTTATCTTGTTATTAACACTGCCATTAGATTGGGGAAACGTAAAGTTGGTGGGTACTGCAGTGCCCACCACATGGTTGATTGCGGCAATTGTCTTTGCAATTGCTGCAATAACTGATTTTCTAGATGGTAAAATTGCACGGAGTCAACACTTAGTAACAAATTTTGGTAAGTTTGCAGATCCATTAGCGGACAAATTATTAGTGATGACTGCTTTGATTTTTCTGACTAGTTTTGGGGTTGTGCCAGCTTGGATGACTGCCGTTATCGTCATTCGTGAACTGGCTATTACTGGCTTAAGAACACTGATCGTTGAAAATAATGGTCAAGTATTAGCTGCACAAATGCCCGGTAAAATCAAAACTTTTTCTCAAATGTTTGCAATTTTCTTTTTGTATATTCATAATGCACCGTTCGCCGTGATTGGCTTTCCAATAGGAGATGTCTTATTGTGGATAGCAGTCATATTTACGATCTATTCAGGATTGGACTATTTTTGGCAAAACAGAGTTGTTTTTTCTGACGGTTTATAATACCTTTTTAAAGCGCGGAAAGCGCTTTTTTCGTATAACAAAGTATGAACAAAAGACAACGAACAAATGTTCGAAAAAGACTTGCTTTTGGTTCTAGAAACAGTTACACTAATCAAGTAAGATAAAAGGAGTTCGCCGCATGGTAACAAAAAAGACGACAAAAAAAGATGATAAAGCTAAAAAGGATGGCCGACAGGCTGCACTTAATGAAGCGCTAAAAAAAATTGAAAAAAATTTTGGTAAGGGCTCTGTGATGACTCTAGGAGACAATGCGCTGACCCAAGTGGAAACAATTCCCTCGGGATCTGTTAAGTTAGACATTGCTTTGGGCGTTGGTGGCTACCCTAAAGGGCGTATTATTGAGGTTTACGGGCCAGAATCTTCTGGAAAAACAACCATTGCACTACATGCTGTTGCTGAAGTACAAAAACAAGGGGGGACAGCAGCGTATATTGATGCTGAAAATGCCTTAGATGTTAAGTACGCAGAGGCTTTAGGTGTCAAAAAGGATGAACTATTACTTTCTCAGCCTGATACAGGTGAACAAGGACTAGAAATTGCCGATGCCTTGGTACAATCTGGAGCGGTTGATATGATTGTGATTGATTCAGTTGCTGCGCTAGTGCCTCGCGCTGAAATTGAGGGTGAAATGGGCGACGCACATGTCGGTCTTCAGGCTCGTTTAATGAGTCAGGCTTTGAGAAAGCTTGCTGGGACTCTAAATCGAACAGGGACTATCGCTATCTTCATTAATCAAATCAGAGAAAAAGTCGGTGTCATGTTTGGTAACCCAGAAACAACACCTGGTGGTCGTGCACTTAAGTTTTATTCAACGGTTCGCCTAGAAGTTCGTCGCTCGACACAAATTAAAGATGGTACTGATGTAACTGGTAATTTAACGAAGGTTAAAGTTGTAAAAAATAAGGTTGCCCCACCGTTTAAGGTAGCAGAAGTAGACATAATGTATGGTAAAGGAATTTCACAGACCGGTGAGATTTTGGATTTGGCAGTTGATCAAGATATTATTGATAAGGCCGGTGCTTGGTATGCATACGAAGGTGAGCGAATTGGTCAAGGGCGAGAAAAAGCTAAAGATTACCTTGATGATCCTGAACACGCTGATTTAAGACAGGAACTTTATATTAAAGTTCGCCAAGCGTATGGCATCAATGGTGATGGCGATGATGTTGCGCCAACCTCAGATGTGCCTGTAGAAAAGGATGGTGCGGTTAGTCAAACTGCAGACTTGGATTTGGGCATTGATGATGATCTAACAGATGAACCAATTGTATAAGTTATGTAAACATTTTAGGAAAACGCTAGGGCGTTTTTCTTTTTTTTGTTACAATGCAGATAATAGATTCCATGGAGATTAACATGACTAAAATATTGGTTGTCGATGATGAAGTAGCAATTTCAACGTTGTTGCAATATAATTTGGAGCAAAATGGGTTTGAGGTGACAACGGCAGGGGATGGTAGTTCCGCTTATCAATTAGCGAAATCAGAACAATTTGATGCAATTTTACTAGATTTAATGTTACCTAACGTGGATGGCATGACAGTTTTAAAACAAATTCGTCAAGATAAAATCACAACACCAGTCATTTTAGTGACGGCCAAAGGGGACGAATTTGACCGAGTGTTTGGTTTGGAACTTGGTGCTGATGATTATATTACCAAGCCGTTTAGCCCACGAGAAGTGATTGCCAGATTAAAAGCAGTGTTACGCCGTTCACAAATACCCACCGTTGAATCAGAAGAAACTGTGATTACGATTCAAGACTTGAATATTAACGATGGCAAAAAGATTGTTACTAAGGCTGGTCAGAGTGTTGCATTGACACCACGTGAATATGATTTATTATTGTATTTCGCCCAGCGATTGGGTCGCGTGATCGATCGCGAAACTATTTTGACCGCAGTTTGGGGCTATGAGTATACTGGTGAAAGCCGTATGGTCGATATGCATATTAGTAATCTACGTGAAAAAATAGAAACAAATCCCAAGTCCCCGGAAATATTGAAAACAGTTCGTGGATTTGGCTATACAATGATTAATTGACGGTCCTAGACCGTTTTTTTTGTAAATATGTCTTTACAATTATTTACATAAACACGACGAAAATAGGTTACTATTCCTAACAATGGCACCGTATTATATAACTTGTAAACAAGGAGTGGCCCCCAAGAGCCTCTACTACGACCTTGTTTTCATTACATAATCCAAAGGGAGAAGTACATCATGAACAAAAAAGTTGCAGGTATTATTGGAGGAATCGTTGTCATTGCGGCAGGGATTGCGTTATATACCTCTGCTAATAACAAGTCGAGTGACAGCAAATCATCATCAACGTCATCGACGAAAGTTAGTGGTAAAGTGCTATCTTTGGGATCAACTGCTTTGCAGCCATTGGCAGAACAAGTTGCTTCCTCGTTTCAAGATAAGAATCCAGATGTTACAGTGACAGTTCAAGGTGGTGGTTCAGGTGCGGGTCTTAGCCAAGTATCAGACGGATCAGCGCAAATTGGTAACTCAGATGTTTTCGCTGAAGAAAAAGAAGGCGTAGATGCAAGCAAGTTAGTTGATCATAAGGTTGCTGTTGTTGGTATTGCACCTGTTGTCAATAGTGATGTTCAAATTAGCAATATTTCAAAGACGCAATTGCGTGAGATTTTCACTGGCAAAATAACGAACTGGAAAGACGTCGGTGGAAAAGATGAAAAGATCGTTGTGATTAACCGTGCAACTGGATCAGGCACACGTGCTGTGTTTGAAAAGAATATCTTAGATGGTCAAAATGCCGTGCAAGCAACTGAACAAGATTCAAATGGTACTGTTCAAAAAATTGTTAAAACTACACCCGGTGCTATTTCATATCTAGCATTTGCTTACTTAGATGCTGATGGTATCAAGGCACTTAAATTGGACAACGTTAAGCCTAGCAAAGCAAATGTTGAAGACAATTCATGGCCTATCTGGGCATACGAACACATGTATACAAAGGGTAAGGCAACTGGTGCCACTAAGGCATTCTTGGATTACTTCTCAACAAAATCAGTTCAAAAGACGATTGTGCCAAAGTTGGGTTACATTGGTTTGACAGATATGAAAGTAACACGTGATTCAAGCGGAAAAGTCACTGACAAATAACTAAATGATATTATTAATTCAAAACAGGGTAATACCTGTTTTTTTGTTAATCAAATTAGTGCTGATTTTTGTAACGAAGATGATATGATAAACGTATGAAAAATAAATTTGAAAAATTCATTATTATTTTGGGTTTAAACTTGATTTTACTGATCTCCTTAACTCAAATAGTGTCATTGACAAGGCAGACTTTGACTGCTTTAATTTTTATTGTGATTTTGATTTCAATTGTCGAGGCTTGGCTCTCTCAACTTTGGGAAAGGAGTGATGCGACTGAATTAGCTGTGATGAAAAAAAGGATGCAGGACACGTTAGACGGCGAGACACCTAGAGGTGTATTAGTATCACCTGAATCACCTTACTATGACTTGTTGCAATCTTTTAACGCATTACAGACATATGTTCGGCATTCTCAATATGATAATAAACGTGATGTTGGCAATTATCAAACATTACTTACTAGCTTACCTGTTGGCGTGATCAATGTTGATCGACATCATACGATTGATGTTTTTAATCAGAAAGCTGCTGATTTATTGGGGGTTTCTTTACCAAAATTACCGATTTCAGAAAATTTGATAATTCGTCAATTTACATTATCGGAGTTAATTAGCCAAACATTTAATACACAATCAAAGCAACAATCAATTCTAAACCTAACAATCAATGGCGAAACGCGTCAATACGATGCCAGCACACTATACCATCAATCTGGCGCAGAGGGTGAAGTCATGATTATGCTTTATGATTTGACGAGTGTTTTGCAAATTGAACGTATGCAGGCAGACTTTTTGGCCAACGCTTCGCATGAGTTTAAAACACCGCTGACTGCGATCACGGGATTTGTTGAAACGTTACAAGGCCCTGCCGGGGATGACCCTAAAACGCGAGCTCAGTTTTTGACAATCGTAGCAAATGAGTCGCAGCGTCTTTCTGATTTAGTAAATGATATTTTGTCTCTGTCTCGTCTCAAACATAAGGCTGATGGAGAAGTGTCAATGATTAAAGTCTCTGAAATTATCAATCAACAAATTCAAAAAATTAATAGTCAACGCGTTAAAATTCACAATGATGTTGCAGATAGATTCGAAGTGGTGGGTGTTTCTGAAGATGCCACGACGATTATTCAAAATTTATTGACTAATGCCGTGAAGTACAATGTTGAAAATGGTGAAGTGTGGGTGACGGCCAAAAAAGATAAATCACAATGGACTTTAAGTGTTCGAGATTCTGGGATTGGTATTCCTTTGAGTCAACAATCACGTATTTTTGAAAGGTTCTATCGTGGTGACGAGTCTAGACAGCGCAAAATTGCCAGTGGTACTGGTCTTGGGCTGGCAATAGTAAACGAAATTGTGACCAAACATAACGGTCAACTGCAAGTGAAATCTCAAGTAGGCGTTGGAACAACTATTACACTGACGTTGCCTTTGTAAAGAAGATATTGTGACTATCTTCTTTTTTTGTGTTTAAAAAATTATAGAACTTATAAATCGTGATGTCAGTCCATAAAAGAGAACATATAGTTTCCATATTTTAAATTCCTTTACACAAACTTTACAAAAAGGCGTTCTGATATTTACACAAGTTTAAGATAATTAAAACGTAGTAGTAAATCTTGGGAGGCATTAAACATGTCGAAATCACATCGCGGCGCGATTGTATCTTCAATCGTTGTCGTGGCTATTGTTGCAGCACTCGGAACAGCTTATGCCACGCGTGATCAAAGCGCATCTGGCACTTCAATCACAGCTGTTGGATCGACCGCACTTCAACCACTTGTTGAAGCGGCTGGTGAAGAATATGCTAAAGAAAATCTTGGTACATTTATTAATGTTCAAGGTGGTGGTACGGGAACAGGGCTCAGTCAAGTTTCTCAAGGCGCCGTAGATTTAGGTAATTCGGATGTTTTCGCTGAAGAAAAAGAAGGCATTAAAGCCAGCCAGTTAGTAGATCATCAGGTTGCTGTTGTCGGTATAGCACCCTTGTTAAATAAAGACAATGGGGTCAAAAATCTATCAACGGCGCAATTAAAAGCTATTTTTACCGGTAAAATAACGAACTGGCAAGAAGTGGGTGGTAAAAACCTTGACATTGTCATTATCAATCGTGCAACTGGTTCTGGTACAAGGGCGACTTTTGAAAAATGGGCCTTAGATGGTGCTGAAAGCATCTCAGCGCAGGAGCAAGATTCGTCAGGTATGGTACGTTCGATCGTTGCAACAACGCCTGGTGCGATTTCATATGCTGCTTTTGGCTACATCGATTCATCTGTTGTAGCTGCTAGTGTTAACGGCATAAAACCTAATAATCAAAATGTTGCCACTGGAAAATACGCCATTTGGTCATATGAGCATGTTTACACTAAGGGGAAACCCGATGCTCAGGTTAGTAAATTTTTAAAATATCTCACATCAACAAAAATTCAATCTACTTTGGTTCCAAAGCTGGGCTATATTTCAATTCATGATATGAAAATTAGTCGTAATGTTAATGGTCAAGTGGTTGAAAAATAAGCGTGTTCGTTGCTGACGCTGATTGCGCAACAACACTCACCGTGGAGAAAACATGGATAATATCACAAAAAAACTAATGCAACGCTCTGAATCAACTCGAAAAGATACTATTGGTCGTGCAATCAGCATGACAGCATTGATCTTGATTGCAATCGTTGTTGTTTCAATTTTCGTTTTCGTTTTGAGTCGCGGCCTGTCCACTTTTTATAAAGATGGTGTCAATGTGAAAGATTTCTTATTTGGCACAACATGGAATCCTTCTGTAACTGATCCTGCAACTAAAAAGCCTTATATTGGGGCTTTGCCAATGATTTTGGGCTCATTTTTAGTAACGTTCTTGGCAGCCATTGTTGCAACACCGTTTGCAATCGGTACTGCTTTGTTCATGACTGAAATTGCACAAAAGCGCGGCGCCAAAATTATGCAACCTATTGTTGAATTATTGGTTGGTATCCCATCAGTTGTCTATGGTTTTATTGGCTTAACGGTCGTTGTGCCAGTTATAAGAACAATTGCGGGTGGTTCAGGATTTGGTATTTTGTCAGGTACAATTGTACTTTTTGTTATGATTTTGCCAACTATTACTTCGATGACCGTCGACACATTGAGATCTGTGCCACGCCATTATCGCGAGTCTGCTTTAGCGATTGGTGCTACGCGTTGGCAAATGATTTACAAGGTTGTTTTACGGGCTGCAACACCTGGAATACTGACGGCCATTGTATTTGGAATGGCCCGAGCATTTGGTGAAGCTTTGGCGGTTCAGATGGTTATTGGAAATGCTGCTCTGATGCCACACAGTTTGACGACGCCTGCCTCAACATTAACTTCTGTCTTGACGATGGGAATTGGTAATACTGTCATGGGATCATTACAGAATGACGTATTATGGACCTTGGCAATGATTTTGTTAATCATGTCATTGGTATTTAACTTAATTGTGCGTGCAATTGGACGTAGAGGAGCGATGAAGTAATGAAAGCAAAAACTGCTGATAAAATAGCCACCGGCTTTATTTATGCCATTTCAGGTATTGTCGCATTAATTTTGTTTGCGATGCTGTCATTTATCCTCGTAAGAGGAGTACCACACTTGTCATGGCATTTTCTGACTTCACCGGCCCGAGCTTTTGAGGCGGGTGGCGGTGTAGGTGTGCAACTCTTTAACTCATTTTATTTATTGATTTTGGCTATGGTAATTAGCTTCCCAATCGCATTGGGCGCAGCAATTTACTTAAATGAATATGCTAAGAAAAATTATTTTACAGCGATTGTCCGAACGGCAATTGAAATTCTAAGTTCGTTACCATCTGTTGTTGTTGGTTTGTTTGGTTTTCTATTGTTCGTTGTTCAATTCAAATTGGGATTTTCAATTTTGTCTGGTGCCATTGCATTAACTTTGTTTAATTTACCATTGTTAACACGTTCGATTGAGACAAGTTTGGCTCAAATTCCAGACTTACAACGTGAAGCGGGATCTGCACTGGGATTGTCACGTTGGGAAACGGTTCTACATGTAATTTTGCCAGCGGCTGTGCCTTCAATTGTGACAGGGGTTGTTCTGTCAGCAGGTCGTGTATTTGGTGAAGCTGCCGCACTAATCTATACTGCTGGACAATCTGCACCAGCTTTGAACTTTGGGGATTGGAATCCGTTCAATATTTCAAGTCCCTTGAATCCAATGCGTCCAGCAGAAACTTTAGCAGTTCATATTTGGAAAATTAATTCTGAAGGCATCATGCCAGATGTTAACGCAGTTTCTGCGGGTGCATCAGCAGTGTTAATTATTGTTGTATTACTGTTCAACTTTAGTGCGCGTAAATTAGGTACCAAGTTGTATAAGAAACTAACTAGTTCGTGAGGCGACTATGACAAATCCTAACTTTGAATTTAAACCTGCCAGTGATTTTATTAGAGAAGACGCTCCCGAACGTTATATCTATAATATGGCTTCTGACAAGCATGAAATTGCAATTTCTACACATGACTTACAAGTGTCTTATGGCGATAACCTCGCTTTGAGTGAAGGTGATTTGGAATTTGAACGCTATAAGATTACGAGCCTTATTGGTGCGTCTGGTTCTGGTAAGTCAACATTTTTGAGATCTTTGAATCGTATGAACGACGATGTTGCTACTGTTAATGGTCAAATTATGTATCGTGGTGTTGACATTAACACTAAAAATATTGATGTTTATGAGATGCGTCGTCACATTGGTATGGTCTTCCAACGACCCAATCCATTTGCTAAATCAATTTATGACAACATAACCTTCGCGCTAACGCAACGTGGCAACTACACGAAAGAACAACTTGACGAAATAGTTGAAACCAGTTTAAAACAAGCGGCATTGTGGGATCAAGTTAAAGATGAATTAAATAAATCAGCCTTAGCCTTGTCAGGTGGACAGGCGCAACGATTGGTTATTGCACGTGCCTTGGCACTAAAGCCCGATATTCTTTTGCTGGATGAACCCTCAAGCGCGTTGGATCCAATTTCTTCTGCTCAGGTTGAAGACACATTGATTGAATTAAAAAATCAATACACAATCATCATTGTGACACATAACATGCAACAGGCTGCCCGTATCAGTGATTACACGGCTTTCTTCCATTTAGGTAAAGTCATTGAATATGATTTAACACGTAAAATATTTACGCGACCTAAAGTTGCTTTGACAAATGATTATATATCAGGTAATTTCGGATGACAGACAAACAAGAAAAAACAATTTTATCCACACGTGATGTTCGTCTTTGGTATGGTCAAAAAGAAGCCCTACATGGTATTGATTTGGACTTTCCAAACAAGGGAATCACAGCTTTAATTGGTCCTTCTGGTTCAGGGAAAACTACCTATTTACGCGCATTAAACCGAATGCACGATTTGGAAGATGGTGTGACTGTAACAGGTTCATTTAATTTCAATGGGACTGATATATATGCACCAACGACTGACACAGTTGATTTACGCAAGCGAATCGGGATGGTTTTTCAACAACCTAACCCATTTCCATTCTCAATCTATGAAAACGTTATTTTTGGATTGCGTTTAGATGGCGTTAAAGACAAAGCAGTATTAGATGAAGCAGTAGAACGCTCATTAAAGCAAGCCTCAGTCTGGGATGAAGTCAAAGATGATTTACACAAATCGGCATTGGGGTTGTCTGGTGGGCAGCAACAGCGTGTTTCAATTGCACGTGTATTAGCAATGTCACCAGAATTACTTTTACTTGACGAACCAACTTCAGCATTGGATCCTATTTCGAGTCGTAATATCGAGGAAACATTGTTGAAATTAAGAGAAGATTATGCCATGATTATTGTGACACACTCAATGTCACAAGCTTCAAGAATTTCTGACCGTACTGCTTTCTTCTTGAGTGGGGATCTGATTGAAGTTGATCAGACGAAGCACATTTTTCTTAATCCACAAAAGCAAGAAACACAAGATTATGTTTCTGGACGTTTTGGTTAATTAAAACCAAAAAAATTGCAAGACCACACTATACAAAGTCATGGAGGAGTTTGTTATGCGTCGATTATTTGATGAAGAATTAGCAGATTTAGATAGCTCATTTACAGAAATGGGTATGCTAGTGTCTCAAACTATTCAAAAAGCTGTTCAGTCATTTGTGGATCATGACCGCGAGGGTGCGCGTCAAATTTTAGAAAATGATCATCAAATTAATGAACGAGAAGCTGCTATTGAAAAGAAAACCTTTGAGATGATTGCACTATATCAACCTGTGACCACAGATTTACGTGAAATTGTCACAATTTTGAAAGCTGTCTCGGTTTTAGAACGAATGGGTGATCAGGCACGTAATATTGCTAACTCAACTATTCGAGTGAAAGGGACAAAGCATATTGCTAGCATTGAACAAGAACTTGGGGTTATCGGAGAAATGGTAGCCAATATGGTTTCTCAAGTGATGGAATATTATGTTAAAAACGATGCCCTCGGTGCTGAATCAATAGCTGAAGCTAACCATAAGTTGTCACAAAGTGCTGCTAAAGTCAGAACTGATTCCGTAAATGGTATGAAAGAAAATGCTGATTTGGTTGATTCTGCTGCTGATTATTTAGTGATTGCTGGTTACTTGAAACGTATTGGTGATTACACGACTGATATTGCAGAATGGATTGTCTATAAGCGTACTGGTAAGATCATCGAATTGAATCCAGGCTACAATTTCTTTATTTAACAGTCAAGCGTCTGTAAGGCGCTTTTTTTTATAGTCTACATTTGGTATAATTGTAATGTGAAAGTGTTATTGTATCAATATAGTAACCGTTTTCATAGAAAATTTTACGGGGGTTTAAATGCGCTTTATTGTTCGATTAGCAACAAACATGTTAAGTTTTTTGGTTTTATCAATGATATTCACTTCTGGATTTCGAGTTGATAATTGGGTTTCGGCATTGTTTGCAGCGTTTGTATTATCAATATTAAACGCTATCATCAAGCCGATTTTAACGGTTTTAACATTGCCGTTAACTATTTTAACATTCGGATTTTTTGCCATCGTTGTTAATGCGTTTCTCCTTGAAATAACGGCTAATCTCGTTGGTGGCTTTGAATTTACCAGTTTCGGCTGGGCAATGTTGATTGCTTTCATCCTATCAATTATCAATACAATTTTAACCAATGATTTGCATGTGCAAGTAGAAAGAAATTAAAATGGCACAAAACTCAGTAACAGTAGAACAACTAGTGGCTAACACGCGCCTGAAAATTGTTTCAGGTGAGCAGTTTCTTGACAGAGAAATCACGACGGCTGACATCTCACGTCCCGGTCTTGAAATGACCGGATATTTCAACTATTATGCACCAGAACGTGTTCAGTTGTTAGGCATAACAGAAACATCCTTTTCAGAACGTATGAATCATGACGAATTGTTGATGGTTTATCGACGAATGGCCGATAAGACAACACCAGCGTTTGTTGTCTCAACAGGCTTACCGATTAGTGATGAATTAAAGCAAGCGGCAGAGGAAGCACATATTCCGATTTTGACTTCAACGTTGACGTCATCTCGTATTTTATCAAATATGACTTATTATCTGGGTGGGCAACTGGCCCCAAGAGAAAACGTCCATGGTGTTTTAATTGATGTTCATGGTCTTGGTGTATTGATTACAGGAGATGCGGGCATTGGCAAAACGGAATCTGCGCTTGAATTAATTCAACAAGGGAAAGCCAGGTTAGTGGCTGATGATCGTGTTGATATTTATCAAGAAGATGAAGAACGCTTAATCGGTGAACCCAATGGTGTTTTGCGAAACATGATGGAAGTTCGTGGTGTGGGCATTATTGATGTTCAGCAAGTTTATGGTGCCGTATCCGTTCGGTCGCATGCCACCATCGCTTTGAACATTCATCTTTCAAATGGAAAAATTGGTGAAGCTAATTTTGACCGATTAGGAAATGATAATGATTCATTAGAAATCATGGGTGTTCAAATCAAGCGCATGGTTGTACCGGTCACCCCAGGACGTAATACGGCCAGTGTGATTGATGCAGCTGCTGTTAAATTTAGAACAGCAAATATGGGAATTGACGCGCTACAAACATTAGAACAACGCATGACGGCCGAAATGGCGAAAAATGAAAAGATTGATGCAGCAGGTGAAAAAAATGACTAAAATTGCCATATTAGGTGCTGGATCATGGGGAACAGCTTTGGCTAATGTTGTTGCTGAAAATAACCAGGACGTTCGTTTGTGGACTCATAACCCTGCTCAAGCCAGAGAAATAAGCGATCAGCATACAAATCAGAAATATCTACCAACAGCAATATTAAATGATAACTTGATGGCCACTGATAATATGGCACTAGCGGTCTCAGACGTCGATATTGTACTAAGTGTTGTGCCAACTAAAGCAGTTCGCCAAGTTGCACATCAATTAGCAGATGTTTTGGTAAAACAAAACCATCGTGTTATTTTAGCGCATGCAACAAAAGGATTAGAACCTGTTACATTTAAACGTATTTCAGAGATGCTGTCCGAAGAAGTACCGGCACAATACCGTACAGCTTTGGCCATGTTATCGGGCCCGTCACACGCTGAGGATGTTATCAAACATGATTTGACAGCTGTTTCAATTGCTAGTGATGATCCTAATGCAGCCAAATTAATGCAATCAGTTTTTGCAAATGATGTGTTTAGACCATATACGAACCACGATTTATTGGGTTCTGAATTAGCTTCTGCGTTAAAAAATATTATCGCGATTGGTTCAGGGGCATTAATCGGGTTAGGATATGGCGCTAATGCCCAAGCGGCATTGCTAACACGGGGATTAGTAGAAATGCGCGCGTTAGGTCAGGCAATGGGTGCTAAGCCAGAAACGTTTTTGGGGTTGGCAGGCATTGGTGATTTGATTGTGACAGGCATGTCACCAAATTCCAGAAACTATCGAGCAGGTCGAGAATTAGGTTCCGGCAAATCGCTAGCTGAAGTGGAAAACACCATGGGAATGGTCATTGAGGGTGTTAGCACGACGAAAGCTGTTTATGAATTTTCTGTACAACATCAAGTGGATATGCCCATTACAAAAGCAATTTATCAAGTATTGTATGAACAACTGCCGTTGCAAAATGCGATTACACAATTAATGCAACGAAATTTGCGAAGTGAAGATTAAAGAAAAGAGAAAAATTATGAAACCAGTACGTAAGGCAATTATTCCAGCAGCAGGGTTAGGTACACGTTTTCTACCTGCAACAAAAGCATTAGCAAAAGAAATGCTACCAATTGTTGATACACCAACAATTGAATATATTGTAAGAGAAGCAATTGAATCTGGTATTGAAGATATTGTTATCGTGGACGGTAAGTCAAAGCGTTCAATTGAAGATCATTTTGATTCAAATCCTGAATTGGAAAATAATTTGCGCGAAAAAGGTAAAGATGCTTTGCTCAAGGTTGTTGAAGAAACAACAGATATCAATATGTATTTCATACGTCAATCACATCCTAAAGGCCTAGGTGACGCTGTATTGACGGCCAAGGCTTTCATTGGTGATGAACCTTTTGTTGTGCTACTTGGTGATGATTTGATGCAAGATGAGGTGCCACTGACAAAGCAGTTGATTGATCGATATGAAGAAACGGGAGAATCAACTTTGGCCGTCATGAAAGTGCCTCATGATCAAGTATCAGAATATGGTGTGATTGATCCAGCGGCTCAAGTGAACGACGACGGTCTGTACCGTGTTAAGAGTTTTGTGGAAAAGCCAAAGCCAGAAGAAGCACCTTCAGATTTGGCAATTATTGGACGTTACTTGTTAACACCAGAAATTTTTGAAGAATTGGAAAACACAAAGCCTGGCAAGGGCAATGAAATTCAATTGACAGACGCAATTGATTCTTTGAATAATCGCCAACACGTTTATGCTCATGAATTCAAGGGTAGTCGTTACGATATTGGCTCAAAGATTGGTTTCTTAGAGACAAACATTGAATTCGGTTTGAAACACCCACAGACTAAAGATGCACTGCGTGCTTATATCAAGGAGTTAGCGGCCAAACTTTAATTACTAAAAAACGAGACTAGCTCTCGTTTTTTCATATTAATCATTAAACGATTTAATGACAGGTTTTGCCCTCGACATTTTCTATAATAACGAGTACAATAGTCATAACAAAAAGTAAGTGTAGGTGTAATGATGCCAGAAAATATTAAAATATATGATGTTATTATCGTTGGAGCAGGTCCTGCCGGCATGACAGCAGCTACCTATGCTTCACGTGCCAATTTATCAGTTCTAATGCTTGATCGCGGGATTTACGGTGGGCAAATGAATAATACGGCAGAAGTTGAAAATTATCCTGGTTTTGATTCGATTTTAGGCCCCGACTTAGCTGAAAAAATGTACTCATCATCAACACAATTTGGTGCGGAATATGGTTTTGGGACAGTCGAACGTGTTGAATTAAAGGATGACTTGAAGTATATTCATACTGACATGGACGATTATGTTGCCAAAGCGGTTATCATCGCGACGGGCTCTGAGCATATTCATTTAGGAGCCGATGGCGAGGAAGAATATCAAGGTCGTGGCGTGAGTTATTGTGCAGTCTGTGATGGTGCGTTCTTCCGTGATGAGGATGTTGTTGTTGTTGGCGGTGGAGATTCGGCAATTGAAGAAGGACTTTATCTTACTAACCTGGCAAAGTCTGTTACTGTTCTACATCGCCGTGATAAATTGCGTGCCCAACAAATTATTCAAGATCGGGCATTTGCGAACCCAAAGATGTCATTTATGTGGCATACAGAAGTAGAAGCGATTACTGGTGATAATGACAAAGTCACAGGACTGGATGTTATCAATAATCAAACAAAGGAAAAATCGCATATTGATGCAGCTGGTGTCTTTATTTATGTTGGCCTAAAAGCAAACAATCAAGGGTTCGAAAATCTAGACATTACTGACTCTGAGGGATGGATATTAACTGATGATAAGATGCAGACGACAATTCCTGGCATTTTTGCAGTAGGAGATGTCAGAGTCAAGGATTTGCGTCAGATTACGACAGCTGTTGGTGATGGCGGCTTGGCTGGACAAGGAGTTTATGACTACATCAGCCATTTACAAACTGCTGTTCAAACAACTACAACTGACTGAAAAATGCGCACAGTATTGTGCGCATTTTTTGTCGATTTAATTATAGAATTAAAAAGCGCCAAAAGGCGCTTTTTGCTTATTTAACTATTTCGCAAAACTCTACAATAACGCCATCGGGTCCTTGCAAGTTAAAGAATTTAATTCCTTTTTCCCAAAATGGTAAATGTTGCACTTCCGTGTTAAGCAAATCAAACCCTTCTGACTTTGCTGCCGAAAAAGCAGCATCAGCATCAGTTGTATCCATTGAAATATGATTGATTGCACCTGGTTTACCAACAACTTCATCTCCGGCCCAAGTTTCGATGACTAAATTGTCACGCTGCATGAAGATAACTTTACCAGCAGGAAAATCGCCAGTTTTTTTAAATCCTAATTTCGTCCAAAAAGCCTCTGATTGTGTCAAAGATGATGTGGGAATACCAATGTGTTGTACACCACTGTAATAATCTGAAAATGTCATAATAATACCTTTCTAGTAGTATTGCTACTGATATGTTCATTTTACGTAATAATTGCGTTAATTACCAACATCTATTGCCTGATGCTTTAAATTCTTAAAGACGTACTTGTCCGCGATTCCTGTGATGCCACCCTGGAATAAGAATGCAAAAATAGTTCCTAACCCGAAATTATACAAATTAGGGAAAGTGATCACAAAGGCAATAATTGCAAAAATCGTTGGCGGAATATAGGACGCCCACATAGCCTTGAAAGCCGACCCGTGAAAATATTTGAAACGTAAAATTTGCATCAAATCATCGGCAGGGTGTAACACTAAATTCACACGTTGATAAATCGAAATAGCAACGGCGATCAAGCCAACACCAATAAAATTAATTACTGTATATAACACAGTTGCTGCCACTGAATTAGCATTTGGCATAATTTGATTGAAAATATTTGAAAACCATTGAATAAAAATTGAAAATGGTAACATAAACAAGAAATTACCAATGATACGATGCCAATCTAACTTTTTCATTAATAACGCATTCAGGAATGAAATAAGCATGCCAAGAACTAAAAATGCCCAAAACAAGACAAGTGAATTATTTCCTAATAAAGCTTGACCTAGATTAGCCTCTGCAGCAGTCCAATAAGCTGATCCCAAAAAAGCGGGTTTTATATGTGAAGCTGTGACGAGCGTCAAAACATTTCCCATCGCATTTAAAATCAATGAGATGGCAAAAAACATAAGTGATTTGCTCATTGAAATGCTTCGCGGATTATGATGTTGCGCGTTTTGTGCCATTTTATGCCTCTTCGCCACCAACCTTAACGACTGCCTTTGAAACGACACCTAACTTGCCATTCACAAAGTCATCAACAGTCTGGTAATCTAATTCGTGTGACATTAGCGATTCGACGTCTAACTTGCCTGATGATAACAATGCCAATGAGTCTTCAAATGCGTTTGGATTGATAAATGATCCTTGAATCGTCAATTGCTTTTGGAAGACTTCGTAAGTGTTCATTTGGAACTTTGCGTCGGGACCGCCAACACCAAACATCAAAACCTGAGCGCCACGAGCTGAGGCTTCAATTGCGGCTTCTTGTGTCTGTGGTAGGCCAACTGCTTCAACAACAACATCGTAAGTGCCTTCGGGAATTTTGTCGCCATCTTTTGTATTGTACGTATTTTTCACGCCGAACTTTTCTTTGTTCATAGCAAGCTTTTCAGGAACAATACCAGCCAAGTCGACTTGGTGAATGCCATAAGCTTGCAGAATTTGAACAAAGAGTTCACCCATGAAGCCGTCACCAATAACTAATGCCTTTTGGTATGGTGTCACTTTAAGAAGTTGAATACCGTGAACAGCACATGAAATCGGCTCAACCACGGCAGCTGACTTAAGTGAAACATTATCTGGAATTTGGTAAACAACTGATGCGGGCGCAGTAAAGTATTCTTCAAAGCCACCATTGCGTGTTACACCAACTGCAGACAAGTTTTCGCAAAGCTCTGGACGTGCTGTACGGCAATACTTGCATTGACCACAGTAAATATTGGGATCAATTGTGACACGATCACCCACCGCAACGTTTGTAACATCAGAACCAATTTCAGCTACAACACCAGAATTTTCATGCCCCAAAACGATTGGTGGCACAGCATCGGCTGAGCCAGGAAGACCGGCATACAAAGCGTGATCAGTACCGCAAATACCAGCGAATGCTGTATGAATCAACACTTCATTCGGCTTTACCTCAGGTTGTTCAATGTTTTCAACCTCTAATTTTTTTGTACCAGTTAACACAAGTGCTTCCATGTTTGTTCTCCTTTTTACTTTGTGATTAAATTAACTTACGAGGACAATGGTAAACCTTTAACAAGATAAAGTCAAACGTTTATCACATTTATTTTAGTAAGGGGAGTAGACCATGTGATAGAATATTAAGAGAGTATGGAGGATTGCAATGGTAGCAAAATTAAGTGATGTCGCGGCGTTGGCTGGTGTTTCAGTAACAACGGTATCGCGTGTCATCAATAACTATGGTTCATTGAGCCAAAAAACAATTAATAAAGTTCACGAAGCTATGCGAGAGTTGCACTATCAGCCTAATGCCATGGCTCGCTCGCTGCAAGGAAAATCATCGCAATTTATCGGATTGATTTTTCCAAACATGGAAAACCCTTTTTTTACAGCTTTAGCCAGCGAAATTGAACAACAACTATTTGAGCTAGGATATAAGGTCATTATTGCAACTTCAGCTAATAATGTTGAAAAAGAGCGTCAGTATCTTCAAATGCTTGCCGCAAATCAAGTTGAAGGAATCATTACCTCTTCTCATAATTTGGGGATTGGTGAGTATCAAAACACCTATTTACCAATTGTTTCTTATGATCGATATTTGGCGGATAATGTGCCAATTGTAAGCGAGGATAATGAACAAGGGGGCTACTTAGCTGGCGAGTATTTGTTGTCTACTGGTGCAAAAAAACTGTTAATGCTGAGCGATGATGATGGCTCAGAATCACCAACTCATCAACGATATGCAGGATTTTTACGCGCTACACGACAGAATTCTATTCCTGTTGTCAGACAAAATTATAGTTTACAAGGGTTTGCTACAAATAAAGACATCAACAATATGGTGTCTTATATCGTTGAAAATGGCATTGAGGGGGTCTTTGCCTATAACGACGTGGCTGCTATTCAGCTAGAAAATGCGCTGCAGAGGGCAGGTAAAAAAGTGCCAGAGGATATTAACATTATTGGGTACGATGGTACGCCAATTGTTCGACGTTTGCATCCAAATTTGCCAACAATTGTGCAGCCGATTGCGGCGGCTGCATCACAATTGATAGAAGTATTGTTTGCACTGATTAAAACACCAAGAACGACTGTGCCAACTGATAGTTTGTTGCCAGTGTCACTGTATTTACCAAAAGACTAACTTTTGGTGACATTTAGGAGGGGAAAATGTTTCTAAATTCAATCACTGCATTGCCCAACTGGCTAGATCATTTAATTGCCAGTGATCACCATTTCACATTAACGGCATTTGCCATCATGTTTGCCTTGATATTCATTGAAACTGCTGGGATTGTGACAGGTTTTATTCCTGGTGATACTATTTTGATTACAGTAGGTAGCTTGGCTGGTGCCCATCACAATATTTGGGAATTATTTTTGGCGATTAGTATTTTTGCGATTGCTTCGTTTTTAGGAGATGCTGTTAATTATTGGTTGGGGGCATTGATTACGACACAAGTAGCTAAAATACCTTGGATTAAAAAATATTCACACAGTAACTTGACTGATGAAATTGCTAAAGATTTTCATCCAAAAAGGTGGTTACTATTCGTTGTATTGGGTCGTTTTTTGCCATTTATTCGTGTCGCTGTTCCATTGCTAGCACATCGGTTGGGGTTAGCTTTTCCAGTTTATTTACGAATGGCTGCTTTTGCTAGTGTTTTGTGGTCAGCCAGTATTGTCTCAATTGGTTATTTTGTCGGTCATTTAGAGATACCAAAGGCAGTGACTGTGACCATTTTTATCATAATTGCTGTGATAGCAATTACTGTTTTGCGTACGAAAAAGTTTAGAAACTGGATTTTGACATTGTTCACACGGAAATAATTTTGTTATAATTTAAGAAAATGGGAAAAGAAGGTTAATCATGAGTTATCAAGAAAAATTGGCACAGTGGCAATCGGCGAATTTGCCTGACTATCTAGCTTCTGATTTGGTATCATATTCAGCTGAAGAGCAGGAAGATGCTTTTTATCAAAACTTGAGTTTTGGTACAGCGGGTATGCGTGGCCTACTTGGTGCCGGTACTAATCGCATGAACATTTATACTGTTCGTCAGGTGACTGAAGCATTGGCACGTTATATTGCTTCGCAAGGGGAGACAGCAAAACAGCGTGGCGTGGCAATCAGTTTTGATTCTCGTCATTTTTCTCCTGAATTTGCGGCAGATGCTTCACAGGTACTTTCTGCACATGGTATCAAGAGTTATTTGTTTACATCATTGCGTCCAACACCTGAACTATCATTTGCTGTGCGCGAATTGAACGCATTTGCCGGTATCATGATTACTGCTTCACATAATCCTAAAGAATACAATGGTTATAAGGTGTATGGTGAAGATGGTGGCCAAATGGTTCCCGACGCTGTTGCAGCAGTTGTGAAAGAGTTGGAAGGTATTGCTGATATTTTTGATATCTCATTGGATGAGAAAAACACCAATGTTCAAATGATTGATGACGATATTGATAACCTTTATTTATCAAAAATGAAAACAGTAACAGTTGATCCTGAACTAGTAGCACGTGAGGGGGCTTCACTCAAATTTGTTTATTCACCACTTCACGGCACTGGTCAGTATATTGGTGAAAAGGCTCTTCAACAGGCTGGTTTCACTAACTATACTGTCGTTAAAGAACAAGCTGTCATTGACGGTGATTTTCCGACAGTCAAAAAGCCCAATCCTGAAGATGCAGCAGCTTTAACACTTGCGATTGAATATGCAAAGCGCGAGGGTGCTGATGCGGTGGTCGCGACTGATCCTGACGCCGATCGGATGGGTGCCGCGGTTAAGTTGGCGGATGGTAGTTTCCAAGTGCTTACGGGCAATCAAATTGCTGCTGTATTAGTCAATTATCTCTTGACGGCGAAGAAAAATACGAAATCATTGCCTGAAAATGGCGCCATTGTGACGTCAATTGTTTCATCAAGATTTGCATCAACTGTTGCTGAAAGCTTTGGTGTTGAGACTGCGGACGTGTTGACTGGATTTAAATATATTGCAGCAACAATTGATGAATACGAAGCAACAAAATCACATGAGTTTTTGTTTGGATTTGAAGAGAGTTTCGGCTATTTGGTAAAGCCCTTTGCTCATGATAAAGACGCAATTCAGGCACTAGTGTTATTTGCTGAAGTCGCGGCATACTATAAGTCACAAGGCAAAACATTTGCCGATGGTGTTCACGAATTGTTTGAAAAGTTTGGTTACTTTGAAGAAAAAACCATTAGTTTGGACTTTCCGGGTATTCATGGTAACGATGAAATGGCAGCCATCATTTCTGAATTCCGAAATAATCAACCAGACGCGATTGGCAGTGTCAGTGTAGCGCGTGTACAGGATTTCTTGTCTTCACTAGAAACTGATAACACAGGTGAAACGGTCACACTCAAGCAACCAAAAGCTAATGTTTTGAAATATTGGCTAGCAGATGGTTCATGGGTTGCGGTTCGACCTTCCGGTACAGAACCAAAACTAAAGTTTTATATTGGCGTCGTTTCCGATACACAAGCAATATCTCAAGCTAAAATTGATAAAATTGCAAGTGATTTAATGACCCGTGCTAAGTAATACTGGACACGGGGCATTGTGTCTGATATACTGTTATGTGGCTGATAATTGCCATATTAACGATAATCCGCTGTGCGTTTAGCCTACGGGCAAGTGCAAGATTGTCGAATAGGAGAATGACCAATGCGTCAAAATAGTATTTTAGAAAATGTAACATCAGCACAATTGCGTACTGATATTCCTGAATTCCGTGCCGGTGACACTGTTAAAGTGTATGCTAAGATCGTTGAAGGTTCACGCGAACGTATTCAGTTGTTTGAAGGTGTTGTGATCAAGCGCAAGGGTGCTGGTATCCAATCTACTTACACTGTTCGTAAGATTTCTTCAGGTGTTGGTGTGGAACGTACTTTCCCATTGCACTCACCACGTGTTGACAAGATTGAAGTTGTTCGCTTTGGTCAGGTTCGCCGTGCAAAGTTGTACTACTTGCGTGCATTGCAAGGTAAGGCAGCTCGTATTAAAGAACGTCGTCGCGACGTTTAAGTTACTGCAAAAAGCATCTCCATGTGAGGTGCTTTTTTTTGCGACAAAATTTAACCACAAATATGAATTGTGTGATAAAATGAAAGCGGTTACAAAAAATAACATATTGTTTAGGAGAATGCGTATGATGTCATTTGTTGTTTTAGGATTGGGCATCCTATTTTTATTAGTCTTGATTATCAAGTTTAAGATTAATACTTTTATTTCACTGATTTTAACTGCTGCTCTAGTTGGCGCGGGATTAGGTATGCCACTGGATCAAATTCCCACTTCAATTCAAAATGGTATTGGTTCATCCCTTGGTGAATTGGCCATTGTGTTTGGCTTTGGTGCAGTATTAGGAAGATTAGTCGCTGATGCCGGTGGTGCTTATCGTATTGCACACACACTGATTGCTAAATTTGGAAAAAAGCGTGTTCAGTTAGCAATTATGGTCGCGGCTTTTATCATAGGTATTGCGTTATTCTTTGAAGTGGGCATGGTGTTACTGATTCCGATTGTTTTTGCGATTGCTTTAGAAGCTTCAGTGCCTTTACTTTATCTTGGTATTCCAATGGCTGCTGCTTTGTCAGTAACGCACGGTTTTTTGCCGCCTCATCCAGCACCAACAGCGATTGCGGGGGCACTAGGTGCTAATCCGGGAACTGTATTAGTGTATGGCTTAATCGTGGCCATTCCGGCTGCTATTATTGCGGGACCGATTTTTACAAAATTAGCACAGAAATTTGCACCAGATGCTTTTGTAGTTAAAAAGCAATTAACGGCATTTGGGCAACAAAAGACTTTTCAAATTAATGAGACACCCAGTTTTGGTATTTCAGTTTTGACGTCATTGTTTCCTGTTTTATTAATGGGAATTACGACCATTTACACAATTATCTACAATGATGGTCAACCTTTTAAAAACCCGAAGGGAATTGACGCTTTCATTACTATGATTGGAAACCCGGTTGCTGCAATGATTATTTCTTTGGTATTTGCTTTGTGGGCAATGGGATGGCATCAAGGTCGTGCTACAAAAGATATGATGGTAACGGTTGAAGATGCTGTTAAATCAATCGCTATGTTGTTATTGATTATTGGTGGAGGTGCTGCTTTCAAACAAATATTGATTGATGGTGGCATTTCAAAACAAATTTCCGATTTGTTCATTCATTCAGCAATTTCGCCTCTGATCTTGGCTTGGTTAATTACTGTATTATTACGTGTTGCATTGGGGTCTGCTACGGTAGCTGCCTTAACCGCGGCAGGGCTTGTCCAGCCGTTGATGGCGGCTTCAGGTATCAATCCCGCTTTGATGGTATTGGTTATTGGAGCTGGATCGTTAGCATTTTCACATGTCAATGATGCTGGCTTTTGGATGTTTAAAGAATATTTTGATTTAAATGTTAAGCAAACACTGCAAATATGGACTGTATTAGAGACAATCATTGCTGTTGTGGGACTGGGAATGGTTCTATTGTTGAATCTAATTGTGTAATTGTTAACTTATGTGACAAGTTTTAACGTAATTTTTCTGTAATGTTTTTGTCAAAATGTAGATACTTTTTTTGGTCATAGTTGGTCTATAATAGAAACATACTCAAATAACATTTGAGTTTCATTACTCCCCCCAGTAATGTTTCAATCAGTTCCCCCAATTACTGGTTGAACACCGATAGCTTCGGCTATCAATTCCCTTGACCATCCCCCTCTTAGGTCAAGGGATTTTTTATTATAAAAAAATATAATAATAAAAACCACTAATTTAAACATGTACAAGCGGCTGGAAGAGGCACTGTAATGTATAAAAATTAGTGGTTTTTATTGATTCTTATTTGGATGAGAGGGTACATTGAATGGATCAATTTCTTCACCGGACAAAGCACTCAGACTAGAGTGTTCCTCGGTGGGCATCAATGTGTCATCAAAATTAAAGGCTAAGAGGGAATCGGTAATTGATTGTTCGCGGGAAATGTCATCATCATTGCGAACCTCAATCATAGTAGCATTTTCTGTTGTATCGTGTGTTTTCTTTAAAAAAGTTTCACGAGCTGCAACGCGTTGCTTAATATCTTCGACATTAACTGTTTCGGTTAAGTCAGTTACGACTTCAAATGAAACGCCTTCATTTTTTTTGAGATACTTGAAATTTGCCTCAGCAATAGCACCAGTCTGAACTTCAAGCTGTTGTGCTAAAAAACCTGCTTCTAGACTAAAATCAGCATTCTTATTCAGACTAAGACGTTGCTTGACTAGATCGCCAGTCAACTCCCAGCGCTGATTTTTACTATCTTGAGATTTGATTTCTAGATCGCCGAAAGCAGCATCAGCAAAAAATTCTTTGACAGAAGTTAAAGTATCAGTTGGAAATTGGCGTGCAATCTCTTTTCCAGCCCAGTACAGAATGTGAGGATAGTCTTCTTGTAATAAATTAACGAGTAAACCATCGCGTAAAAGGCTAAGTGCGAAGCTATTGACTTGAAAATTTGTTCGTAAAATTTTATCGTAATCATTGATGTCCATAAGTGCGGTAATCCTTTCATTTCATTATACACAATTATGACTGTGAAATGCTTGCATTTTTAATTAAGCCGTTCATAATTAATAATATGAATAAAAATAATCCAATTGGGTTCATTGATTCTGGCATTGGTGGTTTAACCGTTGTTAAGGCTGCCCAAGAACAACTACCTAACGAACAATTTATGTATATTGGCGATACAGCACGTATGCCGTATGGTCCTCGGCCAGCTCAAGAAGTAATCGATTATACTTTTCAGATGGCCAATTTTTTGATTGAAACAAAAAAGATTAAATTACTGGTGATTGCCTGCAATACTGCGACGGCCCGAGCACTACCACTGTTACAGACAAAGTTACCAATTCCCGTCATTGGCGTAATTCAATCTGGTGCTGAAGCAGCAGTTCGTATGACTAAAAGTAACCATATTGGTTTAATTGCTACCCAAGGTACGGTAACAAGTGGTATTTATGAAAAAGAAGTGGCTAACTTGGCGCCGAATGTTATAGTGCAGGCCCAACCTGAACCTGATTTTGTTACGTTGGTGGAAGACGATGACTATGAATCCGAATACGCCCAAAAATTAGTGGCAGATCACTTAAGTCATTTTGGTGATGACACAGTTGATACGCTTATTCTAGGGTGTACACATTTTCCGCTTTTATCACCATTTATACAGTCAGCCGTGGGGAGCCAAGTCAAGCTAATTGATGCTGGTGCTGAAACAGTGACAGTTGTTAGGCAATATCTTGATACATACAACCTGCATTCAGATGTTGTTCATGGACATGATCAAGATATTTATCATACGACTGGTGATAAAGTAACATTCCAGAAAATTGCGACGAACTGGTTGTCACGAGCACAGCCACTGGATGTTCGTCATTTAGTGATAACCAATAATCATTTAGAGGACGAAAGCGTATGAAAAGATTGATCATTGCCAGTAATAATGAACACAAAATGCAAGAATTAGAATCGATATTACGTGATATCAATGTTGATTTGAAAGTCGTACCGTTGCGGGAATTAGATAATGTGCCAGAAATCATTGAGGACGGTCAAACGTTTGAAGAAAATGCCACAAAAAAAGTTACCACAATCGCAAAAATCGCGCCTAATGACTATATTTTAGCTGATGATTCGGGTTTGACGATTGATGCTTTAAACGGCGAACCGGGTGTTTATTCTGCTAGATATGCAGGTGATCATGATGACGACGCAAATATAGAAAAAGTTTTCTCTAAGATGGGTGATACTACTAACCGTGCGGCACATTTTCACAGTGTAATTGTATTGTTATCGCCTAACAGGCAACGGCTGGTCACTTCTGGTACCATTGATGGTGTTATTACAACGCAACGACATGGTGATAATGGATTTGGCTACGATCCCATTTTTTGGGTGCCACAGTTCAATCGAACTTTTGCTGAATTAACGGCTTCAGAAAAAAATGCTGTTAGTCATCGTGGCCTTGCGTTGCAGTCACTTGGCAAACAACTCCCACAATGGTTGGCAGAAAATTAAGTTTAGCAATGAAAGGATAATTCATATTATGAGTCAATTTTTAATCGTATCAGATATTCATGGTGATCGTGCTATCTTTTTGGATATTTTAAAGCAATGGCAATCACGGGTTGATGGTATTTTTTATGATGGTGATTCGGAACTACCTGCTGATGATAAAGTGTTTGAAGGCGTTTCTACCGTGATTGGCAATATGGATGATGATCCTGACTTCGTTGATGCACGCGCAACAACGATTGACGGCGTTACTTTTTTCCAAACACATGGTCATCTGTATGATGCTACTTCCCTACTAGGTTGGGCTAATTTACAGCAAATGAGCCGAGCGGCGGATGAAGCAAACGCGCAAGTAGTGCTTTTTGGTCATACACATAAAGAAGGTGCTGTCACTTACCAAGGTAAATTGTTTATCAATCCTGGTTCTACAACCATTCCAAAAGGATCACACGCTAACTTAGGCGGCACGTATGCTGTATTGTCAGTTAATGAGACTAAGTTTACAGTGACATTTTATAATCGTCGGCATGAAGCTCTACCAGATTTAACAGTGATTGTCGCACGATAAGAGTAGCGTGTTGTTGTTCAAAAAAGCCATTGTATCGTCGATAGAATGGCTTTTTTACGTTATGATAAACGTGTATAATAATGTGTATGACAGAAACAGAACCACAATTTAACCAATGGTATGAAGAAAATACTGAAGTTGATGAACTATTACGTGATGCAGAAGCAAATGAGGCGGAGCGTCATGACGAATTATCATTGAGACCACAATATTTACGAGAATATATTGGACAGACACCGCTCAAAGATGAGCTGTCTGTCTATATTGCTGCTGCCAAGCAACGAGAAGAAGCGTTAGATCACGTACTGTTATTTGGCCCACCAGGACTAGGAAAAACTACGTTAGCGATGATTATTGCTAATGAAATGGGGGTTCATATCAAGACGACATCAGGTCCTGCTATTGAGAAGCCAGGTGATTTAGTGGCATTGCTAAACGAACTTGAGCCAGGAGATATTTTATTTATCGATGAAATTCATCGTATGCCAACTAACATTGAAGAAATGATGTATTCGGCAATGGAAGACTATTTTGTGGATATTATGGTTGGACAGGGACCAACCGCTCGAGCAGTCCATTTTCCCTTGCCACCGTTTACGTTAATTGGTGCGACAACTAGACCTGGCATGCTATCGAAACCTTTGCGGGATCGGTTCGGTATTATTAACGCGCTCCAGTTTTATACACCAGAAGAGTTGCAACATATTGTGGTTCGCACAGCCGATATTTTGCACGCGCCTGTTAAGCCAGAAGGAGCTTATGAAGTTGCCTTGCGGTCACGCGGGACACCCCGAATTGCCAATCGTTTATTAAAACGGGTAAGGGACTTTGCGCAAGTACAAGGGAAACAAGCAATTGACAAAGAAATTGTTAGAGTTGGTCTAGACAAACTACGTGTTGACAATCGTGGCTTAGACGAAACAGATCATAAATTTTTAGATACTATGATTGCCTATTATCATGGTGGACCAGTGGGATTAAATACAATTGCAGCTAATATTGGTGAAGAAGCTGAAACATTGGAGTCTATGGTTGAACCTTATTTGCTGCAAATTGGTTTTTTGCAACGTACCCCGCGTGGACGGGTGGTGACGCAGGCAGCTTACGAACATCTTGGCGTACCTTATCAAGAGGAACTATCATGAATTTTATTATTTCTGATACGCATTTTAACCACGAAAAAATTTTATATTTTGATAAATCAAGAGCAGATGCGTTGCGGAACTTAGACATTGAGCCTACAGTTTCCAATATGGATCAGTATCTTGAAAACCAATGGAACGATACGGTAAACGATGATGATGTTGTGTATTTCTTGGGTGATTTAGGTATGTTTCGTAAGAAACAGGACTTTGTTGCACAATTGGCTCGTCTAAAAGGACAAAAAGTTTTTTTCAAAGGCAACCATGACCATTCTGATCAACTTAAAGCAGCCTTGAAGGCGCCTGAAACAAAACTCATTGAGGTGGTCGATACAGCGAAGGCTATTAAAATAAATGGCATTCAGGTTTGGTTAAGCCATTACGCAATTGATTTGCCATATCCAATTTTGTCGGTACATGGTCACATTCACGAAGCAGAGTATGAAAACCACGGTATGGTCAATTTATCGCTTGACTCTGTTTTGATGCAGCAATATCCTTTTGGTCAACCCTTGTCATTTGATAAGTTATGGCTGGAATTAAAAAAGCGGTTAGAAATGATTGAACAATCATATGCTATTGAGTCGGAAAATAAGCGATTTGACCGACAAGTCGAGCGGGCATTTGATGAAGTCATCACCATCAACAAACCGACACCCACACAACGTCATGAACTCGCTTTATTGGTTGAATATCTCAACAAGAATCATTTAACTTATGCAGACGTACTAGAGCGTTTTGACATACCGAACGTGAATAAACAGCTGTCACTTGATGAAAAAATGGCTGTTTCACAAACGGGATATGAATTTGAAAAAGCAACGGGGCTAGCTGGGAACAGCGGCGGAAAAGGAAACTAATAATGACAACAGAGAAACACTACACGTTATCAGATTTTGATTATGATTTACCGGAAGAATTGATTGCGCAAACACCGCTAAAACAGCGCGATGCCTCACGTTTGTTAGTTCTTAACGCAGAGACAGGTCAATATGAGGATAAGCATTTTTATGATATTTTGGACTATGTCAACGCTGGGGATGCAATTGTGATGAATAATTCACGCGTTTTACCGGCACGTTTACATGGAGCTAGACCAGAAACAGGCGGTCATGCCGAAGTATTATTGTTGCGTCAAGATCACGGTGATGTTTGGGAAACGTTGGTGAAACCTGCAAAAAAATCACCAGTTGGTTCAACAATTGTTTTTGGGGATGACTTGGATAATCCGATTATGACAGCTACGGTCGTTGGTGAGTTGGAGCACGGTGGTCGTTATGTTGAATTCCATTACGATGGCATTTTCATGGAATTATTGGAGCAGTTAGGTGAAATGCCGTTGCCACCTTATATTAAAGAAAAGTTAGATGACCAAGAGCGATATCAGACTGTTTATTCAAAAGTAGATGGTTCCGCTGCTGCGCCAACTGCAGGGCTGCATTGGACGCCTGAATTATTAGACAAGGTTCGAGCTAAGGGAGTTAAAACAGTCGAGCTAACACTTCACGTTGGGCTGGGAACATTTAGACCAGTTGATGAAGAAAATATTGACGATCACAAAATGCACAGTGAGTTTTATCAATTAAGTCAAGAGGCAGCGGATCAATTGAATGAAGTGCGTGCTAATGGCGGACGTATTATTGCTACTGGTACGACATCAATCAGGACGTTAGAAACAATTGGGTCAAAGTTTGATGGTGACCTAAAAGCTGATTCTGGATGGACTGATATTTTCATTAAGCCTGGTTATCATTGGACTGTTGTGGATGCATTCATAACCAATTTTCATTTGCCTAAATCAACGCTTGTTATGCTGGTGGCTGCTTTTACTGGCCGTGATAATATTTTGAATGCTTATTCGCACGCTGTTGCAGATAAATATCGCTTCTTTAGTTTTGGAGATGCCATGTTCATTCACAAATAATAGGGGTATAAATGAATGAAAAAAAGAACAACAACGCTTTTAGCTGCGAGTCTGGCTTTAGGTGGTGCTATTCTTGGTACAAATCAACTTTTTAGAATGGCCACAGTGGCTAGTGAAAAAACAGTTGTGCCAGATGATGTGTATCCAGATAACGTTTTATTTGCTAATCAAGAAAGGTTTAATCGACTACCACGAGAAACTTGGACAATAACTTCGTTTGATGGTTTGAAATTGAAAGCGTGGTATGTTGCTAATCAGCACAGTGAAAAAACTGTCATTTTAAGTCATGGCTGGCGTATAACAAAAGCTAGAATGGCAACTTATGGTGATTTGTTTTACAGCTTAGGCTTTAACGTTTTAGTGCCAGATAATCGGGCACATGGTGAGTCGGGTGGTAAATTTATTGGGTTTGGTTATTTGGATCGCTTTGACTATTTGCAGTGGATTGATATGGTGTGTCAAAAAGATAAACAGCAGAAAATTGTTTTGATGGGCATGTCCATGGGCGCGACAACGGTTTTGTCTGTAAGTGGTGAAAAGCTACCAAATAATGTCAAAGCCGTGATATCTGATTCGGCCTATACAAGCGCCTACGATGAACTCAGATATCAGGCTGGACATATGTTTCATTTGCCGGCATTCCCTTTTTTAAACGTTTTAAATTGGATGTCTGGTTGGCGGGCTGGCTTTCAGTATTCTCAGGCAGATGCCCGTCCTTTAATTGGAAAAAGTCAATTGCCAACGCTGTTTATTCATGGCTTAGCTGATGATTTTGTGCCGACCAAAATGGTTTATGAATTGATTAAACTGCATCACGGAGAGCATGATGTGTGGTTGCCGCAGGGCGCAGGGCATGTTGCTGCTTTTGAAGAATATCCGCAAGAATATATTGAACGAGTTGCTGCATTTTTGAAACAGCATGTATTATAGGTCGCGTTATTAAACGCTTTGTTTGGGTGGTAATTCAAGTAAGTTGATTCAATAGCTGACGTCAAGAAAAATTATGAAAAAACAGATAGTTTAATCTGCTAAGAACTAATTTTCTGATTGAATGACACTAATAGTGAAAGAGAGTATGAATATGTACGAATATATTAACGGATTAATTACGAATATTACACCAGCTTATATCGTGATTGCCTCACGGAGTGGCGTCGGGTATCGTCTTTACACTGCAAATCCTTATCGTTTTGAGGAGAATGTTGAATCACATGTTTATGTGCAACAAATTGTCAGAGAAAATGATATCAGCTTGTTTGGCTTTATTGATGCGAATGAAAAAGCATTGTTTAATAAGCTATTAAATGTTTCTGGTATTGGACCCAAAAGTGCCTTGGCAATCTTGGCTAGCGCTGATGCTACTGGATTGATTAATGCGGTGGAGAATAACGATAGCGCATACTTAACGCAGTTTCCAGGTGTTGGTAAAAAAACTGCGCAACAAATTGTATTAGATTTAAAAGGAAAATTAGACGATTTAGCAGTTGAAAATAGTACGGCAACACCAGCCACAGCGACAAATGATTCTCGAGCACTTGATGACGCGCTTGAGGCACTTTTGGCATTGGGATATACTAAAAAAGATATTAAAGTCGTAGGTGAGCAATTAAGTCAAACGAGCGATTCGACAGATGGTTATATTCGATCTGGCTTAAAGATGTTAGTGAAATAGTTCGGCTTTTACTGTCAATACGTCCAACAATTGACCTTGTTATTTGGGCGTTTTTTTTGTATGATAGGTAGGCTAATAAATTATTGGAGGTCGTTATGGTGATTATTACTGCGGGCATGATCGGCGTTGGAAAAACGACATTAACAGGCTTAATTGCAGAGCATATGGGTACACAAGCATTTTATGAGCCAGTAGGTGATAATCCTGTGCTACCACTTTACTATTCAGATCCAAAACAATACGGCTTCTTGCTTCAAATTTATTTTTTGAATCGTCGTTTTGATATGATTAAACAAGCACTTGCAGATGACAACAATGTGTTAGATCGTTCTATCTATGAAGACGCTTTGTTTACTGAGGAAAATCATAAAGATGGTAATATTTCTGATGCTGAAATGGATGTCTATACGAGTTTACTTGATAATATGATGGCTGAACTGCAAAAAATGCCTAAAAAAGCACCTGACTTGATGGTATACGCCGAAACGGATTTTGACACCATTTTGTATCGCATTAAAAAGCGTGGTCGCAACTATGAGCAATTTGATAACAATCAAGGATTGCGTGACTACTATTTCAAGATGTGGTCGGCCTATCGTGATTGGTTTGATGCTTATGATGCTTCACCAAAACTTAAAATTGATTTACAAACATACGATTTGGAGCAAAAGGATAACCAACAGGTGATTCTAAACCAAATTGATGATGCTCTAAAAGCGATTCGTTAATATTGACACCATGTTGTGGTGTTTTTTTTTGAACAAAAAAACCTACCACGTTCATTGTGGTAGGTCAAAAGTATCTATTAAGCTTTTTTCTCTGTTTCCAATAAATTACGAATTTCTGTCAGAACTTCAAGCTCAGGATTAGCTTGAACGGCTTCCTCTTTGTTAGCTTTGAAGACGCGGTTAATCACTTTGACAAGTATGAAAACAACAAATGCTGTAATCAAGAAGTTAATCAAATCGTTTAAGAAAGCCCCATACTTGAAGGTTAGCGTTTTGCTAATGACTAATTGTAGTTTGTCTAAGTCTGAATGACCACCAGTCGCAAAAGCAATGATTGGCCCGATCAAGTTGGTTGTCAATGACTTTACCAAACCAGTGAATGCACCACCAATGATAACACCAACTGCTAAATCGAGAACGTTCCCGCGCATAATGAAGGCTTTAAATTCTGATAACATAAAATATCCTCTAATCTTACTAATATAATGTAACTCTATCATACAGGATAACCGTTGATTTACCAACATATTAACAGTTTTGTTCATTTAATTTTCATTTAATTGATATAAGTTTAATTTTTGATTGATATATTGTCGTCATTAAGTAAGTTTAAGGAGTGTTATCATGGATTTTATCAAACGAGCTGGTTTGTATTTACGGCAAAAAATTGGTCGAACTTTACTCATTACCTTGGTGATGAGTGCGATTATGATCTTTGTTTTGGCGGGCATTATTATCCAAAATGCAGCGATTCAAGCAACTAATAGTGCTAAAAACGCTGCAGGAACCACTGTTACGTTGAGTGCTAACCGTGAGAAAGCTTTCGCAGCAATGCGAAAAAGTCAGGAAAGTGCGTCATCATCGAGCAGCAGTTCCACAACTAGACCAAGTATTTCATTACCTGGGGTTAGTATAACCACAGCTGAAAAAATAGCTGCACTAAGCAACGTGGCGGGATATCAATTTAGCAATAGTGCTTCAGTAAATGCCAGTGGTTTCACAGCGATTACAACAACATCATCAAGTGGTGGTTTCAAAGGTGGACCTTCCGGTGATACTTCAACCCAAGGCGATATTACTATCAGCGGTGTTTCAACGACGGCCGCCGAAACTAATTTTAAGTCAAAATCCTATACAATTACTTCTGGTCGAGGCATAACATCAGCAGATAAAAATACGAATAATGTGGTAATCGAAAGTGAATTAGCAACAAGCAACAAGCTAAAAGTTGGCGATACCATTAAAGTTAAAACAACTGCCACGACGTCTAAGACTTACGAAATGAAAATTGTCGGTGTCTACAAAGCCAAGACAACTTCTGGCAGTGCGGCACAAGGTGGACCTGGTCAACAATCTGATCCATCTAATACTATTTTCAGTAGTTATACATTCGCCGGTACGGTAAATGGTGATAGCACCACAGTTACCAGTGTTGTGTACACATTGACAGACTCTTCAAAGGAAGCTGCCTTTACCAAAGCCGCTAAAAAGTTAGTCTCAAGTAGTTTCAGTTTAACCTCAAGTGCTGAGACCTATGCTTTGCTAATGAAACCAATGAAAAACGTTCAAAGCTTTGCTAATAAGATCGTGTGGGTTGTTGGTATTGCCGGTACAATTATTCTTGCATTAATTACTGTATTGATGATTCGTGAACGGCGTCATGAAATTGGCGTGTTAATGTCATTAGGTGAAAGCAAAGTTAAAATTGTACTGCAATTATTCTCTGAACTATTTGCAATATTGGTTGTTTCACTTGTCATTGCGGGTGTTGCTGGTAATTTTGTTGGTAATGCCGTGGGTAAGCAACTAGTTTCACAGCAAACAACAGCTACACAAACAACCACAGCCGGTGCTGGATTTGGTGGTGGGCGTGGCGGTGGATCTGGTGCACCAACTGCTGGCGGTGCAAATCGCGGCACAATGACAGCAACGGGTAGTCAAGTACAAAACTTAAAAACAAAGTTAAGTGGCTCAGCCATGGCTGAACTCGGTGGATTAGGCTTGGGTATTATTGCTATCGCAGTTGTTGCAGGGTCAACACCAATCTTCCGATTGAAGCCAAAAAAGATTTTGTCAAATGAATAGAGTCTCACTTGAAACAATAAAAGGAGTTAGTCAATGACATTAGCAATTAAAAATTTGACACATCAATATAATGCGCAGGAACGTCCCTTATATGAAAATGTGAATATGACATTCGAGCCACGCACACTGTATAGTATTGTCGGTCAATCAGGTTCTGGTAAAACAACATTATTAAGTTTTTTGGCAGGATTGGACACACCATCTGAGGGAACAATTACTTTGGATGATCAGGATATCAAATCCTATGGTTTAACGAAATATCGTAACCAAAAGGTGGCCATTATATTTCAAGCATACAATCTTTTGAATTATATGACCGCAACTCAAAATGTTGCCTCAGCGTTGTCAATGACAAAATCAAAGCATACTGGTGATAAAGAATATATATATAGTACGCTCAATAAGTTAGGCATTGATCGAACACTAGCTGATAAAAACGTGCAACAATTATCTGGTGGGCAACAACAACGTGTGGCGATTGCTAGAGCTTTGGCAGTAGATGCAAAAATTGTCATTGCTGATGAGCCGACTGGGAACCTAGATGAAGAAAATACACAAGAGGTAATTAGCATATTTCAAGAACTGGCTCATGAAGTTGGGAAAACAGTCATTATTGTTACCCACGAACCAAACGTTGCCAAAGCTGCTGATATTCAAATCAGTCTTAAAAATCGGCAGTTTTCAGTTGTTTGAACTTACTGTCAAACATATCATCTTTCGTTAATGTTGATTACAATAAGCTTATAAAAAATGTCTGTTTTGAATCTATAAACAGACATTTTTTTATTGACAAACTTATCTTTTGAATGTATAGTATATGGCATAAACTATTTAGGAGAATAACATGAGTACCAAAAAAACAAAATATTTGGTTGTAACAACCTTTTTTATGGCGATTGTGTTAGTTCAAATGATTGTGCCGTGGTTAGGCATGTTGCCACTTGGCGCATTTGTTGTTGGCGCTTCTGCAACAATTATTCAATTTACAGTTGCTATTGCGGCGATTATTTTAGGACCTAAGTATGGCGCATTTATTGGTGGCTTCTGGGGTGTGTTATCATTTATAAACGCGTTAACACATCCTGGGACTATCGGTTCATTGATGTTTCAAAATCCATTAACGGCGATTGTACCGAGACTCTTGGTAGGTTTGTTAGTTGGCTATCTATTCAATGCACTATTCCGAAATCGTCGAGTAGGCACGAAAGTCTTTGGATTGGGATTACTAGGCGCAGTCGCGGCTATCATTAACACAACGGGTGTTGTATTGCTAACGACAGTGGGTTTTACCGTTATGCATACCAATTTCACTGGTATTCCAACGCATGGTATTTTGCCTTGGTTAGTCGGTATTGTATCATTCAATGCAATTTTTGAGATAATAGTTGGTTTTATTGAAGTCGGCCTTGTTGCTGGTATTTTGTTACTCATTGCAGAGAAAGCTGATATTAAAGGGTAATTAAATACGTCCACCCAGACTCGAACTGGGAGCAAAGACTTAGGAGGTCCCCGTTTTATCCCGTTAAACTATGGACGCGGTACTCATAAATTATACCGATTTTAGATGATAAAAACAAATATTATATTGAGAAATCTTCAATCGAATAATGTATACTAACAATAGATAAGTATAAGAGGTGATCATCATGACAAATAATAAGACAAAATATTTGATTGTAGCGACGTTTTTTATGGCGATTATTTTACTGCAAGTCTTAGTGCCATGGCTCGGGTACATTCCGTTAGGCGCTGTTATTGTTGGTGCACAACCAACAATTATTCAATTTACTGTGGCACTAGCCGCTATTATTTTAGGTGGCAAGTGGGGTGCGTTCTTGGGTGGTTTTTGGGGTGTGATTACTTTATGGCAAGCCTGGTCAACCCCTGGTACGATTGGCTCATTGATGTTTCAGAATCCTTTCACAGCACTTGTACCAAGGATTTTGATTGGCGCTGTTGTAGGCTGGCTGTTTAATCGGTGGCTCCGTCAGAAAAAGTCCGGTTTTCGTACAATTGGTTTAGGTGCACTTGGCGCATTATCAGCTCTCATCAATACAGTGGGTGTGGTATTATTCACGGTAGTTGGTTTTACAGTCATGAAAACCAATTTTACCGGTATTCCAAATCACAATTTGTTAGGCTGGCTTTTAGGGCTTGTATCCTTTAACAGCCTGTTCGAAATTATTACTGGCATTATACTTGTATCTGTCATTGGTAATATCATTTTACCGATTGCACAGCGAGCTGGTATTCACGGATAAAAAATCAAACCGCATTGGCGGTTTTTTTATTTGTATTCTGTTAAAAAATATGTAATATTCCGATGAATTATCATATTTCAGGGATTGATTCAGTATTTTTTATTGAAAAAAATGATGATTAAACGATTTAGAAATGGATTTATTGGTCAAACGATTATGATATGACCATTTATTTGCTATTACATTGATGCACAAACTACTGCGTTTTTGAAATATTATCATGCCAATGTGTTGTTAAAAAACTAGTATCACTAATCGATGCTCTTATACTAAAAAACTTACTAACATTAAAGGTGAAGATTATTCTCGACGGAGATGATCTTCACCTTTTTTGGATTTATTCTAAAATTGGTAGTGAAACTTAGGTCGTTGGTCCTTTTGACACC